>CAKTAT010000023.1:0-26553 GCA_934532365.1 uncultured Faecalibacterium sp.
ATCAACCTGGACTTCGCCGACGTGCGCTCCATCATGAAGGATGCCGGCTACGCCCACATGGGCGTGGGCAGCGCCAAGGGTGCCGGCAAGGCTGAGAACGCCGCCAAGGCTGCTATCTCCAGCCCGCTGCTGGAGACCAGCATCGCCGGTGCACACGGTGTTATCATCAACATCACTTCCAGCCCGGACATCGGTTTGGAGGACGTGGAGACCGCCGCAGGCCTCATCACGCAGAGCGCACATCCCGATGCAAACATCATCTGGGGTACTGCCTTTGATGAGAACCTGTCCGACGAGATGCGCGTGACCGTTGTGGCCACTGGCTTCGACAACAAGAGCGCCAGCGACCTGCGCAACAGCATCAACAACGCCATGGGCGGTGCACAGTCTGTGCCGACTGCGGTGTTCAGCAGCGACACTGGCGCAACCGCAGCCCCGGCAGGCAATGCCGCCCCGGCTGCTGCTCCGGCTGAAAAGAAGGCCGTGGAAGAGGAAAGCAGCGATAACCGTTACTACGACGAGTTGCTGGCCATCCTGAACAAGCGGAAGTAATTACAGGCTACAATGGGGCTGGCAGCTGCGCCCATGCGGTCAGCGAAAGCCCCATGCAAGGTGTGCATGGGAGGGCATCATGGTGCAGACAGAGCGGGAGACCGGTGCCCTGCGCGGACAATTTGCCCGGCAGGCCGCTGTACAGGCATCTGCCGCAGCACAGGCGGAAAGCGCCCGGGCGCAGGCAGAGCAGTTGAGCCGCAAGCTGGCTGCGGCACGCGCCGAGGTGCGCCGGTATCAGACCCGGATGTTCGCCTTTGAGCGCACGCTGCTTTCCCTCAAGCACGATAATGCAGAGTTGGAAGCCGCCTGTGAGCAGGCGTGGGAGCAGCTGGAGATCGCCAACACCCGGGCAGAAAAGGCCGAGGCCGCCTGCCGCAGAGCCGAGGCTGCTCTTGCCGCCATGCAGCAGACCGCCCCGGAAGCACCCGTGCAGCCGGACACCGCCCCCGAGGCTGTGCCGCAGTGCGAGGCTGCACCGGAGCAGCCTGCGCCGGAAACGGAAGAGTTGCGCTGCGCCCCGGAGCAGGCATTGCCCCCGGAACCCGCACAGCCTGCATGGCAGCCGGAGACCCGGCTGGAGCAGATGGCTGCGGAGTTGATGGGCTGGTTCGATGCCATGATGCCCCAAGAGTGAACTTAAAAAGGACTGCTGCGTGTTTTGCGCAGCAGTCCTTTTTCTTTCTGCGTGGGACGATTTAAAATGCGCTCCGCTTTGCTTTGCGCATTGTCAGAGGAAAGTAGATTTATATTTCGCGGTTGCCGCGCTCTGCGGAGCGCGGCAACCGCATTTTCACGGGAAGGGCTGTAATGGCAAACGGCTTGCTTTCGAACTGCGTTTGCAAAGGGTACGGCACAGATTGAATTGTATTTATACAACCGAAAATGAAAACATTTGCGGGAAATACTGGAAAATGGCAGAAATGTTGCGCGCAGCCTTGCATTTTGCTGCAGAATCTATTAAAGTATAAATGAATGTAAAAAATTGAGGATGCGGGCGTAAATTCGCTGCATCCGGTCAGTGCGGACGGCGTGCCCGGAGCGGAGCCGGGACAGAAGGCTGCGCCGCAAAAGGAGAGACATGGCCATGAACGAGAAACCGAAGATCCTGATCGCGGATGATTCCGAGATCAACCGTGCCCTGCT
This sequence comes from uncultured Faecalibacterium sp., assembly GCA_934532365.1. Classification (GTDB taxonomy): domain Bacteria; phylum Bacillota; class Clostridia; order Oscillospirales; family Ruminococcaceae; genus Faecalibacterium. The sequence continues at coordinate 1,699 of CAKTAT010000023.1, forward strand.
CAAGGAGATACTGGGCGATGGCTATGACTATCTGGAGGCGGAGGACGGCGCCGCAGCAGTGGAACTGATGCGGCAGCGCACGGATATCTCTCTGCTGCTGCTGGACCTGATGATGCCGGGCATGGATGGTTTTGATGTGCTGCGGGTAATGAAGTACCACGCATGGCTGGATGAGATCCCGGTCATCGTCATCTCGGCGGCAGAGGATACCGCAAACATTGAGCGCGCCTATGATCTGGGCGTGGCAGACTATATCCGCCGCCCCTTCGAGCGGATCATGATCCTGCGCCGGGTGAAGAATATCCTCATGCTGTACGCCAAGCAAAAGCGCCTCACCCGCCTTGTCACCGATCAGGTGTACGAAAAAGAGCACAACAGTGTGCTGATGATCAGCATCCTGAGCCATGTGGTGGAGTTCCGCAACAGCGAAAGCGGACTTCATGTCCTGCACATCCGCACCCTGACTGACCTGCTTTTGCACCGGCTGGTGCAAAAGACCGACCGCTATCAGCTGGACGAAAGCGATATCGCCCGCATCAGCACCGCCTCGGCGCTGCACGATATCGGCAAGATCGTCATCCCGGAGGAAATCTTGAACAAGCCCGGCCGCCTGACCGCCGAGGAGTTTGCCATCATCAAGAATCATACCGTGGCGGGTGCGCAGATGCTGCAGGATCTGGGACAGGTGATTGCGCAGGACGAGCCGCTTTTGCAGGTGGCGCACGCCATCTGCCGCTGGCACCACGAGCGCTGGGATGGCAACGGTTACCCCGACCGGCTGAAGGGGGACGAGATCCCCATTGCGGCGCAGGTGGTGGCGCTGGCGGACGTGTACGACGCCCTGACCAGCGAGCGCTGCTATAAGCACGCCTACGACCACGACACCGCGCTGCGCATGATATTGAACGGCGAGTGCGGCGCCTTTAACCCGCTGCTGCTGGACTGCCTGCAGGAGTCCTCGGAGCAGCTGCGCACCGAGTTGATCCGCTCGGAGTGGGACCGGGGCTTCCGGCAGGAGACCCACCGCCTTTCCGAGGAGATTCTGCACCGGGAGGCGCTGCCCCAGGAAAACCGCGCTCAGCTGTTGCTGGAGCAGGAAAAGGAGCGCACGGATTTCTACGCCGCCCAGTGCGGCGGCATCCGGTTCGACTATGACCTGCTGGCCGGCAGCGTGACGGTGCATGACTACCACGCCGAGCCCATGCAGCAGAAAACGGTAACAGATTTTGCGCAGAGCAAAGGGCTCAGCTTTTTGAACGAGCAGGATCGGCGCAAGCTTTCCAAGGCCATCAGCCGCGCCACGCCGGAAGCGCCGGACGTGGTGCTGCCGGTCATGGTGGAGCGGGACGGAGAGCCGCGGCTGCACCGGATGGCGCTGCATACCATCTGGAGCGGTGCCGGGGTGCGCCGCTGCGTGAACGTGCTGGGACAGCTGACCGATGAACAGCACCGCGTAGAGCATCAGGCCGAACTGCTGACTGCGCTCGACCCGGAGGAGGACCCTGCCCACTTTCTGCGGCGGCTGCAGGGCATTTTTGATGTGGTGCGTCTGGTGGACCCGGGGCACCGCAAGGTGCTTACGCTGGACAGTGACGGCATCCTGACCGAAAAGCCCGGCAACTGCCACATGGTGTGGAACCGGGACTCCCGGTGCGAAAACTGCATCTCGGCCAAGGCCTACGCCCGCAAGACCATCCTGAATAAGATCGAGTTCAAGGACGAGGAAGCCTACTTTGTCATCTCCAAGTACATCGAGGTAGGCGGCAGGGGCTGTATGCTGGAGCTGGTCACCCGGCTGACGGACGGCCGCTGGCTGGACATGGGCGGCCACCGGCTGCTGCTGGACCGCTGCGACGGCATGGAGCGCAGCGCCTTCGTAGATCCTCTGACCGGGGCCTACACCCGCCGCTATTTTGATAAGTTCCTTGCCGGGGGCGAGATGAGCGGCGGTGTGGCGATGATCGACGTGGATCAGTTCAAGTCGGTCAACGACAGCTTTGGGCATCTGGTGGGAGATGAAGCACTGAAAACGGTGGCCGCAGCCATGCAAGGCTGCCTGCGCCAGACCGATATCCTGATCCGCTACGGCGGCGATGAGTTTTTGCTGCTGATGCCCCAGAGCCGTTCTAACGGTGTGGAAAGCGTCATCCGGCGTGTGCAGGACGCCGTGCAGGCGGCACGGGTGCCCAGCCACCCGGAGCTCCGGCTTTCGGTAAGCATTGGCGGGGTATGCGATGTGCAGCCCCTGACCGAGGCCATCCGTCAGGCGGATGCCCGGATGTACCGCAATAAAGAAAACGGATAACAAAAAGCGTTGCACAAAACACTGTGCAACGCTTTTTTGTTCTCTAGCGCATATTACTGGTGCGGTGCTCCATCAGATAGGTAGCCTGCAGGTCTGCGATGTGCAGCTTGACCGCCAGCGGGTACTTGTCGTAGGCCTCCGAGATGGCAAAGCAGCCGCCCCGGGCAGCATCGTCAAAGCCGCCCATGTGCCAGCGGATGGCAACCGCCTCCTCCACCTTCAGCTTCATGAACCGCTCAATGAGGAATACGCTCTTTTCGCCGTGGCCGTAGGGGAACAGGTCCTCTACACTGTAAAAGGGCGCCTTCTCCCACTGTCCGGTGGCCTCGTTCTTCACATTGCGGGTGCCCAGCTTGTAGTAGTTGGCCTTGCACAGGTCGTGCAGCAGGGCACAGATGGCGTAGCTTTCCTCGCTTTCGCCCTCGGTGAAAAAACTGTCGTGCAGCGCATGGTAGACGTTCAGGCTGTGCATACACAGCCCGCCCTCACAGGCTCCGTGAAAGCGGGTAGAGGCCGGTGCGGTGAAAAAATCCGTCTTTTTGTCCAGCCAGTCCAGCAGCTTTTCACTGCCCGGGCGGGTGACGTGCTGCTGCCAGATGTCCAGAAACTCTGCGCGGTCGCCCCCGTTCACAGCTCCATGTCCTCCAGAATGCCCTTAAGGATGGCCAACTCGTCGTGGCTCAGGGAGATGCCCTTGCCCATGCGGGTGCCGTCCGGGGACCAGTCGCGGATGTCGTACTTGGGCTCGCCGTCGTTCCAGCTGATAAGGTTCAGCTGACGCTCCCAGCCGCGGGGACGCTGGCTCAGCACGGCTACACGCTGGACAACTTCGTATTTGATCTCTGCCATATTGCAAAACCTGCCTTTATGTTTGTATGCTACCATAATAAGGGAAGTGCGGCAAGAATTCAACAGGTAAACTGAAATATTTTAAAAAATTTTTGTTACGCTCAGCCGTAAGGGGCGTCCTCGCGCCATTCCACCAGCTCTAAAACGGCGGCGGTGTCCTCGTCCGGGGCGGGGTGGCGGCTGTGCAGCTTCTGCTTTGTGCTGAATAGCCCGGGCGCGTAGTGCGCCATCACGCTGGTCTGCACGTCTCCGGCCAGAAAGGCGGCAGCATTCCTCTGGCGGCAGGCCATGGGGGTGCCGTCAGTCATGGGGACGCTGGGCTTTTCCGGCTGCGGCAGCTCCGGCGGGGGCAGCTGGGTGCCGGGCGCGTCCGGCGCAGCCGGGGGCTGCAGGGGCATCCTGCCCAGCGGCGGGGCATTGCGGGTGTTGTTTGCCTGCGGGGCGGCAGCAGTGCCGGGCTGGTTTTCCAGTTCGTGTCGGATGAAGGGTTCCAGAGAATTCATCAAAATTCACCTCCGCCCCTAGTGTGCCCCGCCAGCGGCGTTTTACACCCGCAGTTCTACGGTGGAGCCGCCGGTGCGTGCCTTGTGCACCACCACCTGCCGGTCGATGCGGTCCTTGAGCGCCCCCACATGGGAGATGATGCCCACCAGTCGGTCGCCCTCGGTCAGGCCGGAGAGCACCCGGATGGCCAGTTCCAGCGATTCCTCGTCCAGCGAGCCGAAGCCCTCGTCCAGGAACAAAGTGTCCAGCCGGATGCCCCCGGCGCTGCTCTGCACCTCGTCCGAAAGGCCAAGCGCCAGCGCCAGCGAAGCCTTGAAGCTCTCGCCGCCGGAAAGGGTCTTTACGCTGCGGCGGGTGCCGTTGTAGTGGTCGATGACGCCAAGGTCCAGCCCAGACTGGCTGCGCTGGTTCTCTGCGCCGATGCGCTCCAGCTCGTACTGCCCGGCGGTCATCTGCATCAGGCGGGTATTGGCGTAGCGCAAAATGCGGTCCAGATAGTTCATCTGGATGTAGGCTTCCAGCTTGATCTTCTGCTTGCTGGTCAGGGTGCCGCCCGCCGTAGCAGCCAGCGCGCTGACCCATTGCCACCGGCTTTCCAGCGCCTGCCGCGCTTCGGCGGCAGCGCGGTACTGGGCCGCTGTTTTGCGGTTGGGCAGCAATTGTGCCGAAAGCTGCTTTTCCCGGCTGCGCAGAGTCTCCCGCGCGGCGGTCAGCGCGGTCTGCTGTGCGGTAAGCTCCTCGGCGCTGCGGGCAGGCAGTTCCTTTTGAGCAGCGGTCTGCTGTGCGGTCAGCGCCTCCACGGCGGCTTCGGCGGCGGCAACAGCCTGCTCGGCCTGCTTCAGACGGCGCTGCGCCGTGTCCATGCCGGTGCGCAGGGTGCGGCGGTCGGCTTCCAGCTTGTCCAGCGCTGCCTGTGCGTCCGCGCGCCGGGGGTAGGGCAGGGCGGCGCGCCGCTCTGCGATTTGACCCTCCAGCGCGTCAGCACTTGCATTCTGGGCGGCGGCGCTGCGGTCGGCTTCGGCAGCGGCCTGCTCCAGCGCCGGGCGCTGGCGGGTCTTTGTCTGCCGGTCGGTTTCCAGCTGTGCCTTGCGGCGGCAGTCGGCCTCAGCCTGCCGGCACTGGGCGGCGCAATCTGCCTGTGCCGTCTGCAAGGCGGCGCTTTCCTCACGCAGCACGTTGGTCATCAGGGCAAAGGTGAGCGGCACCGTGCCCTCGGGTGCAGTAAAGCGCTCCGGCAGCAGGGTCTCGGCGTCCCGTCGGAGGGAAGTTTTTGCCTCGTTGGCAGCGGCAAGGGCACTCTGGGCGGCGGCGCTGGCAGTCTGTGCCTGCCGGTCAGCGGCGGCAACAGTCTGCCGTGCGGCCTCCACCTGCGCCTGCGTGGGTGCGGTATGGGGCAGCAGGGCGCGGGCGGGGTGATGGGTGCTGCCACACACCGGGCAGGGTGTGCCCTCGGTCAGGCTCTCAGCCAGCAGCCCGGCCTGTGCGTCCAGAAATGCCCGCTCCAGCGCGTCCCGCCGGGCGTGGGCTTCGTCCTGTGCGGCGGCAGCGGCGCGGTAGTTCTCCTGCGCCTTGTGGGCAGCCTTGGCCTGCCGCTGGCAGTCCGCAAGGCGCTGCTCCAGCTTTGCCAGCGCTTCGCCGTGCTGTGCCAGCTGGGCGCTGCGGGTTTGCAGGGTCAGCAGCCGGGTGTCCGCATCTGCCAGTGTGGCAAGCTCGGTCTCGGCGGCGGCAAGGGCAGCGTTCAGGCTGTCCAGCTGGGTGCGCCGCTTTTGCGCCTGTGCCGCCGCCAGCCGGGCGGCGTCCCGCGCTTCGGTCTGCTGGCGGCAGAGGGCATCCAGCGCGTCATAGGCCGCAAGGGCGCTCTGCGCCTGCGTTACCTGCACAGTCAGAGCATCCAGCTGCGCGGCGTCCCCGGCGTGACGGTCGGCCTCGGCGCGGGCAGCGTCCAGTGCGGGCTTTGCGGCGGCAAGCTCTGCCTGCCGTGCAGCCAGCTGCTGCGCCAGCCGCTGCGCCTGTGCGGCAGCACCCAGCTGCCGCTGCACCGTGTCCAGCTGGGTTTCGGTGGTGTGCAGGGCGGAGCCGGTTTCCTCCAGCGCCGCAGCCTGCCGTGAGGTCAGGGCGTCCAGCAAGGCAAGCGTCGTTTCCGGTACAGTCTGGGCGCACAAGGCGCGCAGCGCTTCGGCGTCCGGGTCGTATGGGGCGAATTGCAGCCCGCCCAGCAGGCTGTCCAGCTTGGCGTTCTGGGCGGTGCGTTGCTGGTTCAGCGCGGATGCTTCGGCCTGTAAGCGGTCTTGCAGTTGGGCGTAGCGCTGGGTGCGGAACAGCTTGCGGAAGATGCGGCTGCGCTCCTCGGTGGAGGCGTTGAGCAGCTTTGTGAACTGCCCCTGCGCGATGAGTACGATCTGAGAAAACTGGTTGTAGTCCAGCCCGATGATCTCCTGTACGGCGGCGGTCACGTCCTTTGCCTTGGTCACCGGCGGGCGGTCGTCCGGGTAGATCAGGGTAGCATCCGCCTTTTCGGTGGTCATGCCCTCGCCCCGGGCCTTGGGGCGCTGATACTCCGGGTTGCGGCGCACCGTGTAGCGCACACCGTGCACCTCAAATTCCAGCTCCACAAAGGTGGGGGTCTTGTCATCTGCATATTTGCAGCGCAGCATGGAGCCTTCCCGGATGCCGCTGCTGGAATGATCGTACAGCGCATAGGTGATGGCGTCAAAAATAGTAGTCTTGCCCGCTCCGGTATCGCCGGTAATGAGGTATAGCCCGCCTTTGCCCAGCTTTTCAAGGTCAAGGGTGGTCTGGGCGGCATAGGGGCCAAAGGCCGAAAGGGTCAGTCGCAGCGGTCTCATACGTTTTCGCCCTCCTTCCAGATCTCCTCGATCAGGGCTTGGCAGAACGCCGTCTGCTCGGCAGTCAGGGGCTGGTTGTTTTGCAGCTGGTAAAAGGCCGCCAGATGCTCCAGCGGGGAGACGCTCTCGGTGCGTTCCGGGGCGCAGATCTCCTGCTGCTGGCGGGTGCGCTGGTTGTCGTAGTCCAGCTGCATCAGGTTGGGGTAGATGACCCGCAGCCGCGCCAGCGCGTCCGGTACGTCCTGCTCGTCGGTCAGGGTGATATGTAGGTAATCGTCCACGGCGGTGCCCTCGTAGCAGCGGCGGTCGGTCAGTTCCATGTAGCTGCCCCGCAGCCCGCGCAACTCGTGCCGGGGGGTCAGGGGCGCGGTGGTGATGCGCACCTCGCCCTTTGCGCCTAACTCCACAAAGGTAGCGCTCTTGCGCTGCCCCGCCTCCGAAAAGGAATATTTCAGCGGCGTGCCGCAGTAGCGCAAGGTCTCCCGCCCCACCTTCTGCGGGCTGTGCAGATGCCCCAGCGCCACATAGTCAAAGGCATCGAACAGGGCGGCGTCCACGCTGTCCACCCCGCCCACCGAGGGCTCCTCGCTTTCGCAGGCGGCAGCACCCGCCACGAACTGGTGCGCCACCAGCACGCTGCGGTGGCCGGGGTCCGGGGTGCAGTGCCGCAGCACGCAGGCAAGGGCATCGTTGTAGCTTTCAATGGGCTCGTCCGGCCAAACGTGCCGCACCATGGCGGGCTTTAAAAAGGGCAGTAAGTACACATCCACCGTGCCGTGGGCGTCCTGCAGGGGGATGGGCTGCGGCGCACCGGTGAACACCGGGCTGACGTAGACCCGGCTGTCGGCCAGCAGGGCAGAGCCAAAGGCCACCCGGTCGGCAGAATCGTGGTTGCCGCTGATGGCGAACACCGGCAGCTTCCGCGCTGCCAGCTGGGTCAAAAACCAGTCCAGCAGCCGTACCGCTTCGGCAGGGGGAACGGGCTTGTCGTAAAGGTCCCCGGCCAGCAGTACGCCGTCCACAGGGGCGTCATCCAGCAGGGCTAGGATCTCTTCCAGAATATACCGCTGATCCTCCAGCATGGAAAACTCGCACACCCGCTTGCCCAGATGCAGGTCGGACAAATGCAAAAAACGCAAACAGGAACACCGCCTTTCAAAAAACGCTTTGCCCTATTATAACGCAGCCGCCGCTGCACGCGCAACCAAGGAGAACAGAAAAAGCACCTGCAATGTCTGGAAACAATGCAGGTGCAGGGGGACACCCCTTCCGTCTTGCCGCTGCGCCCCCCGTGAAAATGGGACACAGGAGCGTCCGCAGACGCTCCTGTGTCCCGAAATTTAAAATGTTTTTGCGACCTACGTGTATCAGAACATCTTCTCCCAGGTGGCGCAGCCCACGCTGCCGTCTGCCGTCAGACCGTTGCGCCGCTGGAACCGCTGCACGGCGGCAGCGGTGGCTGCACCGTATTTGCCGTCATCCTTCAGCCGCTCGCCCAGAGAGTTGAGCTTTTGCTGCACCAGCCGCACCGTGCCGCCGGAAGCGCCGGTGTGCAGCACGATGCCGGGGTAGGGCACCTTCAGCCCGTGCTTTGCGGTGTAGCGGGTGTAGAGCACGTTCCATGTGTTCTGCCCCACCTTGCCGTCCATGTTCATCTTGTTCTTCAGCTGGAACTCCTGCACGGCACGCTGGGTGCCGACGCCGAACTTGCCGTCTGCCTTCAGCGCATCGTACCATGTGCACGCATCGCGCACACCGTTGAGCCACGTCTGCACAAGCGCCACGTCCGGCCCGGAGGAACCGCGCTGGAGCAGGGAATAATAACCGGGAATCGCCATAGAGGGATCCCTCCTTTCCCTCCATGCTATGCTCCGGCGGGGTGTGGCGTCACCCCGCCAGCAGCACCGTCTGCCGCCGGGCGGTCAGCCGGTGCGCCCAGTCCACCAGCCGGAACCGCAGGATGTACTGCCCGCAGACAAGGTCGTTTTCCGCAGGCAGGGCGTAGCCGCCCTGCGCAAAGCTGCACAGCCCCGGGTACAGCACACACCACCAGTTGCGCCCGCCGCCGCTGCCAATGTCGATGCGCACCGCATCGTACCGCCCGGCGGGCAGCTGACCGGTGGGGTAGCGCCGGGCGGGAAAGTACATATTCACAAGATACACCCGCACCGGGGCGCGGATGCCCTGCACGGCCAGCGCCCGCTGCGCCGCCAGCTGAAACTGCAAAAGCTGCCCTGCCGCCCACGCCCGCGCCTCTGGTGCGCTCTGCGCCGGGCACTGCTGCATTACGGTCAGCACTGCGTCCCGCACCCGGAGCTTGGCACTCTGGTCGGCCACAGCATCGCTGGCTGCCCGGATGTGCAGCCGCAGGGTGTCGGCGCACAGCGCTGCCCCAGCATCCAGCTGGGTGCGCCCCCAGCACAGCCCTTGCAAAGCGCCGCATAGCGCAAAGCCTGCCAGCAAGCTGGCGCACAGCAGCCGCATCTGCCGGACGGAAAGCGGTTTTGAAAACCAGCGAAGCATAAAAAACAGACCCCTCTTCTGGAAATGATAACCAGAGGATGGGTCTGCTGCGGCGGGATTATACAGAAAAATAAACCCTTTTAGTCATTGCTACAAGAACCCTCTCAGTCATTGCTGCGCAATGCCAGCTCCCCCGAGGGGGGAGCTTTTGTGCATATACCGGGAAAGTACAGCTTCAAAGGCGAGATTGTATCACCTGATGAATTCTTTCACGGACAGCTTCAAACTGAAAATCGACTTCATGGTTCGAAAAACGGAGAACCTCTAAACCATACTGCGAAAAGACGCTGCTGCGTTCACGGTCATACAAAAGGCCTTGCTCCGTGGTATGCTGCGCTCCGTCTAGTTCAATGACCAATTGAGCACGAGAACAGTAAAAATCAGCAATAAAAGATTCGATAATGCGCTGCTTATAAATTTTTACCGGGTAGTGGCGCAAAAACTGATACCACAGCTTCTTTTCCTGCGGTGTCATTTCACGGCGCAGTTCGCGTGCACGAGGCAGCATATCGCCGTTCTTAGGAACGATGTTCGGTTTCATGAAAAGCACCCGCTTTCGGTTTAAGAAAAAGCTCCCCCTTTCGGGGGAGCTGGCATCGAGCGTATGCGAGATGACTGAGAGGGTTCACATCAGTTCTTCAAAGACTGCATGGGTGCGGGCAGACGGCCGCCGCGGTTGATGAACACCGAGGGGTCGTGGCTGTTCACCGGCATGATGGGGCCATAGCCCAGCAGGCCGCCGAAGTCCAGCACCTCACCGGCTTTGCGGCCGATGGCGGGGATGACGCGCACGGCGGTGGTCTTGCTGTTCACCATGCCAATTGCGGCCTCGTCCGCGATCAGCGCACTGATGACGGCAGGGGTGGTGTCGCCGGGGATGATGACCATGTCGATGCCCACAGAGCAGACGGCGGTCATGGCCTCCAGCTTTTCAATGGTCAGGCAGCCGATCTCGGCAGCGTGGATCATACCGGCATCCTCGCTGACCGGGATAAAGGCACCGGACAGGCCGCCAACGTGGTTGGAGGCCATCACGCCGCCCTTCTTCACGGCATCGTTCAGCAGGGCAAGGCAGGCGGTGGTGCCGCAGCAGCCGCAGGTCTCCAGACCCATCTCTTCCAGAATGTTGGCCACGCTGTCGCCGATGGCAGGGGTGGGAGCCAGAGAAAGGTCGATGATACCGGCGGGCACGCCCAGTGCCTTGGAGGCAAGGTTTGCCACCAGCTGACCTACGCGGGTGATCTTGAAGGCGGTGCGCTTGACAAGTTCTGCCACCTCATCGATGGGGGCATCCTTGGGCAGACGAGCCAGCGCGGCGCGCACAGCGCCCGGGCCGGAAACGCCCACATGGATCTCGCAGTCCGGCTCGCCGGGGCCGTGGAAGGCACCGGCCATGAAGGGGTTATCCTCCGGGGCGTTGCAGAACACCACCAGCTTGGCAGCGCCGATGCACTGACGGTCGGCGGTCAGCTCGCTGGCCTTCTTCACGGCCTCACCCATCAGCTTGATGGCGTCCATGTTCAGACCGGCCTTGGTGGCGCCGATGTTCACCGAGCTGCACACGATATCGGTCTCGGCCAGTGCGCGGGGAATGGACTCGATCAGGCGGCGGTCACCGGCAGAAAAGCCCTTGTGCACCAGTGCGCTGTAACCGCCCACAAAGTTGACGCCCACCTTTTTGCCGGCGGCGTCCAGCGTCTTTGCAAAGTCCACGGGGTCTGCCTCCGGGCAGGCACCCAGCAGCATGGCAATGGGGGTGACGCTGATGCGCTTGTTGATGATGGGAATACCGTACTCGGCGCTGATGTGCTCCACGGTGGAGACAAGGTTCTCGGCCTTGGTGGTGATCTTGTTATAGATATTCTCGCAGGCCTTTTTGGGGTCCGGGTCGATGCAGTCCAGCAGGCTGATGCCCATGGTCACGGTGCGCACGTCCAGATTGTCCTGCGTGAACATCTCGATGGTCTCCAGGATATCCCCGGTGTTAAACATACTCATAGCGGTTGCGGGCTCCTTTCCGGCTCAGATGGTGTGCATGGCGTCAAAAACTTCCTGACGGGTCACGTTGATCTGCATCCCCATCTCGGCGGCAAGCGCATCGGTGCGCTTGTGCAGCTGGTCGTGGTCAACATTGCAGTTGGAAAGATCCACCAGCATGATCATGGCAAACATCCCCTGCAGGATGCTCTGGGTCACATCCTCAATGTTGATGTTCAGCTCGGTGCACAGACCGGCCACCTTTGCGACAACGCCCACGGTATCGTGTCCAATGACGGTAATGAAAGCTTTCATGGTTTCCACCCTCGTTTTCCTTATAATGATTGGTGCCGTCAAAGACCCGGCACACGCTTACCCTTCCAGTATAGCAGATTTAGCAAATTTTGAACACACTTTTTGTAAAAAAGAGCAGAATACAGGGGTAAAAGACATTCTATATAAAAATCAAGTGCAATCTGCCGGGGCTTGTGCTATACTTATACTTAAGGCAACACCGCACAATTCCCGTCTTACGGCTTAAGCACCACTCCGGCGGCTGCGGTACGGCATCTGCGTTGCCAAAATGCTCGATAATACACAAAGTATTATCTGTGCTTTTGGCTTAGCAGCTGCCGCACCTCACTCGCCGTATCGGCACTTAGAATTATGCGGTATTGCCTTAATTTCCCGCGGATTTCCGTGTAGAGGGTTGATAAGGAGTATATGACAATGGAACAGCTTTTGAAGATTCTGGAAAACAACGCCCGGCTGCCCGTGGAGGACATTGCCACCATGCTGAACAAATCCCCCGCCGAGGTGGCGGCGATGATGGATCTTGCCCGGGCGCAGGGCATCATCAAGGGCTACAAGACCCTTGTGGACTGGGAAAAGGCCAAGGTGAACCGCGTGGAGGCGGTCATCGAGCTGAACGTCAGCCCCAAAAAGAGCCGCGGTTTTGACGAGATCGCTGCCACCATCGCCGCCTTTGACGAGGTGGAGAGCGTGCTGCTGATGAGCGGCGGCTACGACCTGCAGCTGGTGATCAAGGGGCAGACCTTCCAGGAGATCGCCCTGTTTGTGGCAAAGCGGCTCTCGCCGCTGGACGATGTGCTGTCCACTGCCACCCATTTTGTGCTGCGCACCTACAAAAAAGAGGGGCGGCTGTATCAGGATGAAGAAATTGATGAAAGAGAGTGCACGGTGCTGTGATGGATTATGATAAACTGATCGCGCCTGCCGCCAAGGCCATGCGCCCCTCCGGCATCCGCAAATTTTTCGATCTGGCCGCCGAAATGCCCGAGTGCATCAGCCTTGGCGTGGGCGAGCCGGACTTCAAGACCCCGTGGGCTGTGCGCGAGGCCGGCATCGACAGCCTTGAGCACGGCCGCACCCGCTATACCTCCAACGCCGGCTTAAAGGAGCTGCGCGCCGAGATCAGCCGGTATCTGGAGCGGCGCATGAACCTGCGCTACGACCCCATGCGGCAGATTTTGGTGACCGTGGGCGGCAGCGAGGCCATTGATATGTGCATCCGCACGCTGGTCCAGCCCGGGGACGAGGTGATCATCCCGGAGCCCTGCTTTGTGTGCTACGAGCCCATCACCACCCTGTCCGGCGGCGTGCCGGTGCACGTTGCCTGCCGTCAGGAGGACGAGTTCCGTCTGCGCGCCGAGGCGCTGAAGGCTGCCATCACCCCCAAGACCAAGCTGGTCATCATGCCCTTCCCCAATAACCCTACCGGTGCGGTGATGGAGCGGGAGGATCTGGAGGCAGTGGCTGAAGTGCTGCGCGGCACCGATATCATGGTGCTGTCGGATGAGATCTACGCAGAGCTGAACTACGGTCTGCGGCCGCACGTTTCCATTGCCACCCTGCCCGGCATGGCAGAGCGCACCATCGTGGTGAACGGCTTTTCCAAGAGCTACGCCATGACCGGCTGGCGGCTGGGCTACGCCTGCGGCCCGGAGGCGGTCATTAAAATTATGACCAAGATCCACCAGAGCGCCATCATGAGCGCCCCCACCACCAGCCAGTACGCCGCCATCACCGCCCTGAAGGAGTGCGACGGCGAGATCGACCGGATGCGGGACGAGTACAATATGCGCCGCCGCTTGGTGGTGCGCAGCTTCAACGACATGGGTCTGACCTGCTTTGAGCCCCGGGGCGCGTTCTACGCCTTCCCCTGCATCAAGAGCACCGGCATGACCAGTCAGGAGTTCTGCACAAAGCTTTTGGAGCAAAAGCACGTTGCCATCATCCCCGGCGATGCCTTTGGCGCTTCCGGCGATGGCTACTGCCGCGTTTCCTATGCTTACAGCGTGGAGCACCTGACCGAGGCGCTGAAGCGCATCCGGGAGTTCTTGGTGGAAAACAACATCTACCACGGCAACTGAGGAGGAACACAGATGGAACGGCGAGAGCGGAAAAACGCAGTGACCGTGCTGGCCCCGGCCAAACTCAATCTGGCACTGGACGTAGTAGGCTTGCTGCCCAACGGCTACCATGCGCTGGATATGACCATGCAGGCCATCACCCTGTACGAGCGGGTGATGCTGCGCCGCAGCGCCGGGCTCAGTCTGCGTCTGCCGGGCAGTCTTGTGCAGCCCAACGATAAAAATACCGCCATCAAGGCGGCGCTGGCGTTCTTCCACTACACCGGCCTGCTGGCGGGGGTGGATATCACCATCTACAAAAATACCCCGGTGCGGGCGGGCATGGCAGGCGGCAGCGCAGACGCCGCCGCCGTGCTGGTGGGACTGAACGCCCTGTACGGCGCACAGCTTTCCATGAGCGAGTTGTGCGCGCTGGGCGCAGGCATCGGCGCGGATGTACCCTTTGCCCTGATGGGCGGCACCTGCCGGGTGCAGGGTGTGGGCGACCTGCTCAAGGCGCTGCCGCCCGTGCCGGACTGCTGGTTCACGGTGGTAATGCCGGACTACGGCGTGTCCACCCCGGAGGCCTTTGCCGCCTACGATACCGTGGGCAGCAGCACCCACCCGGACTGCGAAGCGCAGGAAAAAGCCATCCGCGCCGGAGACTTGGATGCCGTATGCGCTGCCGCCGGCAACGCGCTGGAAGAGTGCAGCGGCGCAAAGGACAACGAAGCGATCAAGTCCCTGCTCCGGGCGAACGGTGCTGTCACCGCGCTGATGACCGGCAGCGGTGCAGCGGTGTTCGGCGTGTTCCGGGACGAAGCCGCCGCCAGAGCCGCCGCAGCGGCAGCAAAGCGGCAGTGGCCGCAGGTCTACGTTGCCCAGCCCGACCGCGGCGGTGCCCGGGTGATCCGCTAAAAAGTATAAACCTCCTTCCCGCAGGGCATACTGTCCCCAAAGGAAGGAGGTCTTTTTTGTGCAGACCTTTTACAAAATCTGCCTGCTGCTGCTCATCGTGGGCGGTGTGAACTGGGGGCTCGTGGGGCTTTTTCAGTTCGACCTTGTGGGCTGGCTGCTGGGCGGCAGCACCTCGGTGTGGTCCCGCATCGTGTTTGCGCTGGTGGGCTTGGCCGCCCTTGGCTGCATTCCGGAACTGTTCAACGAGGAACCGGAGGAAGAATAACAAAACGGCTGCTGCACAAAAGCGTGCGGCAGCCGTTTTACGTTATTTTACTTGTCGTTATCCACATCGTCCCAGCCGATAAGGTCGGGCAGGGTCAGCGTTTCGTCCGAGCAGTGGTGGCTTGTGCGGCGCTGGTCTGCGGCCTTGGTGTGCACTACCTCGCGGGCAAGCTCCCGGATGGCAACGCAGTCCTCCGGCAGGTCGGTCTGGCTGCGGCCGGAGTGGGTGAACAGGATCTTGCCCTCGTGGCCCACGATCAGGGTCATGGGCAGGATCTGCGGGGCATTGCGGTCGTATTTGTAACCGGCATCCCGGGCACTTTTGTAGATGCGCTGGGCAGAAAAGCTCCAGCTTAAAAGCCCGCGCGCCTGCTCCACGCCCAGATAGCTGTACAGCACACCCGGCGCATCACAGATGATGGGGAAGGGAAACTCCTTCCCTTGTGTAGCCTCGGCTACCGCGCGGGGGGCTGAGCGCACCACGCACGCCAGCCGCACACCCCGCAGCCGCGGCAGGGTCTTTAAGTAGCGGGCAAGGTATTCCCGGGTGACCGGGTGGTCGAACCCGGGCAGAAAGATCATGCACAGGGGCTCGGTGCCCGCACACAGGGCGTAAAAATCGTTGCCGGGGGTGGTGGGGGTGTCAAAGGTGAACCGGGGAATGGAGGTACCAACCAGATGCTCAGAACTCATGCCGCAATTGCACATCCTTTCAAATGGTGATAAAAAAATCCACAGCCGTGCCCTGTGTTTGCAGGGGCACAAGCGGTGGATTGGATTACTATAAAGATCCCGCCCGGTCGTCTGCGGTCAATCAAACCTACCCTTACGGACAGGTGGGTGCCCTGTCGCCGGAATCACGCTTCCTCATCGAGCCTCCATGGTCGACCCATGGCGGGGAGGTCTGCAATCCACCGGAGAACTCCGGGCTCCCGTTGAATGATTAGTAGGATCATACAAACCGCAACAAATCGAGCCGGGCAGGAAGTCTTGCACGGGTCAATCCGTCAAAGGACTTACTCGATATCGTAGTCCTCGCTCAGACGCTGCTCGAACAGCTTGCTGACTTCCATCAGCACCTCGTCGTCCTCTACAACGTCCAGATATTCGCCTTCGTCGTCCTCCCCGACACTCAGGATCACCAGCTGGGCGTCCTCGTTCAGGTCCTCTTCGTTCTCGGCGTATTCCACAACAGCCAGATAATGCACGCCCTTGTGGTCCAGCGCATCGATCACCTCAAAGGTGACCTCGTTGCCGTCCTCGTCCTCAAGGGTCATCAGGTCAGGCTGATATTCTTCTTCCGTATTGGGGTTCTTGATCTCGTCAGACATAATTCGCTCCTGTATTGCTTTATCACAAAAAGCAGTTGATGCAGCGGGCTGCGTCCCGCTTGGTCTGTTTATAGTGTAGCGTGTTTTGCCCGGTTCGTCAAGATGCTTTTTCGCACAGAAATCATTGGATAAATTTTCACGCAATTTCCTCTCGCGCTGCCGCGCAGAATATGGTATACTACTGGTTGAATCTTTTGCGCTGCACCGTGCAGCGTGCAGTACAGTATATGGAACAGGGAGCGGGAATATGTTGAAAAAATTCGGGGCAGTCTGTCTTGCGGCGGTGCTGCTGCTTACGGGCTGCAGCTTGCGGCCGCAGGAAAACGGCAGCAAGGTCCAGAGCATCAGCCGCCCGGCGATGGAATCGGCCGAGCTGCAGTTCACCCACCCGGCAGCGGGGGACACGGTTGCGGTGTTCGATACCTCTGCGGGTGTGTTCCGGGCGGTGCTCTTCCCGGAGAAGGCCCCGCAGGCCTGCGATAACTTTATCGGTCTTGTGCAGCAGGGCTACTATAACGGTCTTACCGTGAGCCGGGTGGAAAACCAGTTCGTGGTGGAAGCCGGGCAGGGCGCAGACGGCAAGGGCACCACCATCTGGAAGGGCAGCCGCTACCCGGTGGAGGCATCGGACAGCCTGCACCACTACGCCGGGGCGCTGTGCATGGGCGTGGACGCCTCCGGCGCGTGCGCCAGCGTGTTCTATGTGGTAGAGTCGCTGCCGGGAGACCAGTCGGTAACGCAGGAACTGGTGGACCAGATGAATGCTGCCGGTTACCGCGCCGAGGTGGTATCCGCGTACCAGACTGCGGGCGGTGCGCCCTATCTGGACTACACCGATACCGTGTTCGGGCAGGTGTACGAGGGCATGGACATCGTGGACACCATCGCCCAGACCGCCGTGGACGAAAACCAGAAGCCTACCACCGATATCACCATCAACAGCGTGAGCATCGAGACCTATCAGGGATAAATAGTATAGCAAAAAATGATGCCTGTGCGTGAGCACAGGCATCATTTTTTATATCTCCCCGGGATGCTCCTTGCGCCATGCAAGGTAGTCCTCCAAAATCACCGTGGCGCTGACCGAATCCAGAATCTCCTTGCGGCGGCTGCCGTAGGTGCCGCTTTCGTCCAGAAGGTCGGCGGCGGCGCAGGTGGTCTGACGCTCGTCCCACATCCGCACCGGCAAGCCGCTCCAAAGCTCTATGGTCTTTGCCAGCTTGCGGCTCTTGGCGGCGCGCTCGCCCTCGGTGCCGTCCATATTCAGCGGCAGACCGATCAGAATCATCTCGGCTTCGATCTCCTTGGCCACCTCGCATACCCGGGCGGCTACCTTGTTGCGGGCCTTCAAGGTGATCTGCGGCGTGATGGCGGT
This sequence comes from uncultured Faecalibacterium sp., assembly GCA_934532365.1. Classification (GTDB taxonomy): domain Bacteria; phylum Bacillota; class Clostridia; order Oscillospirales; family Ruminococcaceae; genus Faecalibacterium. The sequence continues at coordinate 18,963 of CAKTAT010000023.1, forward strand.
GGTAAGAAATTCGGTGCGGTCGCAGGTGGCAAGGCCGGTGCGGCTGTCCCCGTAGTCAACGGCTAAAATCTTCATACAAAGTCCCTTTCCGGTGTGCAGAGTGTTTTTTTCAGTGTACCACAGCCGGCGTGGGATTGCAAAGAAAAGCTGTGGTTTTATCACCGGTTTCGTGTTACAATAAAGGCAAAATCAACGAGCGGGAGGAAACCGAAATGCTGAAACTGGTTCTGGGCGCTTCCGGCAGCGGCAAGACCACCCTGCTGTATGCCCGCATCCGTGCCCGCGCCGAGGCGGGGAAACGCAGCATCCTGCTGGTGCCGGAGCAGTTCACCTCCAGCACCGAGGCGCGCATCTACCGGGAGCTGGGAGATGCCCTTTCCGGCATGGTGGAAAGCTATTCCTTTACCAGTCTGGCCGAGCATATCCTTGCGGTAGAGGGCGGCGCAGCGGTGCAGACCCTGACCGATGCCGGGCGGGCGGTGCTGGTACGCCGTGCGCTGGAAGAATTGCAGGACAACGTGCACTACTATTACCGCCACCGGCGCAGCGCGGCCTTTTGCCAGATGGCTGCTGAGACCATCGACGAACTGAAAAGCGCCGGGCTTTCCGGGCAGCAATTGCAGGAACTTGCCCGGGACTGCGGCACCGAGAGCGCAAAGCTTGGCGAGCTGGCGCTCATTTTTCAGGGCTACGAAAGCCTGCTGGCGGGCACCGGCATGGACCCCGCTGACCGTCTGGAACTGGCGGCTGACCGGCTGGAGGCTGCACTTGCCCGGGACGAGCTGCCGGACTTTTTGCGGGAGCGTGAGGTGTTCATTGACGAATTCGACACCTTCAACGCGCCCAAAAAGCGGCTGATGGGTGCCATGCTGGCCGCGCTGCCCGCCGTGACGGTGGCGCTGTGCGAGGACGGCGCACCCATGCAGCCCGGGGACCTGGAATTGTTCTCCGGTGCAAAGCAGGTGGCGGCGCAGCTGCGCCAGCTGGCGCGCAAAAACGGCGCACAGGTGGCCGCACCGGAGCTGCTGCGGCGGGACCTGCGCCATAAGGATGCGCCGGGGCTTGCCGCGTTGACCGAACTGCTGGAGACCGGCAGCTGCACCCCGCCGGAAAGCGCCCCGGAGCTGCGGCTGTTTGCCGCCGCCAGCCGGGAAGAGGAAGCCCGCTGCGCTGCTGCCGCCATCCGCCGCCTGATGCGGCAGAGGGTGCACTGCGGAAAGATCGCGGTGGTCTGCCGCGATATCAGCCTGTACCGGGCTGCGGTGCGGTACGAGTTCCGCATGGCAGAGATCCCTTTGTACTGCGACGAGCCCACCACCCCGGAGTTCAGCGCACCCGCCACGGCGGTGCGGGCGCTGCTGGCACTGCTGCGGGGCGCGGACATGACCGAGCAGCTGACCGTACTGGCAAAGACCGGCCTGTGCGACCTGACTGAGCCGGAAGTCTGCGCGCTGGAAAACTACGCCTACACATGGTCGCCCAACGCGGCGGCATGGCGGGCAGAATTTACCAAAAGCCCCCGGGGCTTCGGCGACGCCGAGCTGACCGAGGAGGACACCCAAAACCTGACCCGCGCCGAAAATGCCCGCAAAAAGCTGGTGACGGCGGTGGATACCCTGCGCGGCAGGGTGCGCAGCGCCAACGCCGAGCAGATCAGCCGGGCGCTGTATTTCTGCCTGAAGGAGTTGGGCGCAGAGGAGCAGCAGGCCGCGCAGGTGGAGGATATCCGCACCGCCCGGGGCATCCCGGCGGCAGAGGAAGCCGCCCGCGAGTGGAACGTGGTGATGCAGCTGCTGGACGAGATGGCGCGGCTGCTGGGCAGTCAGGGCATCACCGTGCCGGAGTACGAGGATCTTTTCAGCCTGCTGCTGCGCTCCTCTGATCTGGGGCACATCCCGCAGACGCTGGATGCGGTGGTACTGGCAAGTGCCGGCAAAATGCGTCTGGATGCGCCGGACTATGTATTCGTGCTGGGGCTTGCGGAGGGGGAATTTCCATCTACTCCCGCAGAGAACGGCCTGCTGACCCATGCCGACCGCGACCTGCTGATGGCAAAACAGATCGACCTGCCGGACTGCTTTGAGAACCGGGTGGTGCGTGAGCAGGTCTGTTTTTACAAAGCCCTTACCGCCCCGGCAAAGGGGCTGTGGATGAGTTGGCCGAAAGGGCAGGGACAGACCCTGTGCGCCGCGCTGGAGCCCATCGTGGAGGCATTGCAGCCCGCTGCACCGCAGTTGGAACTCATCGACCTTGCCGCCACCCCCGCAGACGGCTTGGACGTGCTGGGCGGCGGCTGGCCGCTGACCGAACTGGAACGCGCCAGCCTGACCGAGGCACTGCGCGCCCCCGGCGAGGGGGTACAGGCACCCCGGGGGCTGGCGCTGTTGCAGCGCATGGAGCAGGACCCGCCCCGGCAGGTGCAGGATCTGCCCACGCTGGAAGCGCTGCTGGGCAGGCGGCTGCACATCTCGCCCAGCCAGCTGGAAAAATACTATACCTGCCGCTACGGCTACTTTTTACAGTATGTGCTGGGGCTCAAACCCCGCCGCCGCGCAGAACTTTCGGCCGACCAGAGCGGTACCCTGATGCACTGGGTGCTGCAGATGGCGCTGGACCCCCACCCCGGGGCAGACAACCCCTGCGCCGGGCTGCGCCCCTTTTTAGAACTGGATGATGCCGCCATGGCCGACCTTGCCGCCGCACTGGTGGACGAGTACGCGCGGCGCTATCTGCCGGAGGATACCGCACGCTTTGCCTACCTGCTCTCCCGGCTGAAAAAGAGCATGACCAGCCTATTGTGCTATCTGCGGGACGAGCAGAACCAGTCCCAATTCAAGCCCGTGGCCTGTGAGCTGAAAATAGGACGCGGCGAGGATGCCGTGCCCGGGCAGGTGTACCGCCTGTCGGACGGGCGCACGGTGCAGCTGGTGGGCACGGTGGACCGCGCGGACGAGTGGATCGAGGAGGACGGCACCCGCTGGGTGCGAGTGGTGGACTACAAGACCGGCAGCAAAAAGCTGGACTTGAAGGAAGTCTACTGCGGGCTGGACTGCCAGATGCTGCTGTATCTGTTCAGCCTGACCCGGGATGCGGGCGGGCGCTTTACCGGCGCACAGCCGGCGGGCGTTTTGTATCTGCTGGCCGACCCAACCCCCCAGACCCTGCCCCGCGAACAGGCTGCCCGGGCGGTGGAGTACCAGCTGGACGGCCTTGTGCGGGACGAGCAGAAGATCTTTGACGCCATGGATGCGGACGAAACCGGCAAGTATCTGCCTTTTGGCTACCGCAACGGCGCACCCAGCCCCTACCAGAAGGAGAAACGAGCCGACAGTGCCAAACTCAGCCGTATCCAGCTGCATCTGGACGATCTTGTCACCCAGATGGGCGAGCAGCTTTACGGCGGGCAGATCGACGCCGAGCCGCTGGTGGTGAGCAGCAGCAAAAGCCCCTGCACATGGTGCGATTACAGCTTTATCTGCTGCCACGAGACCGGGGTGCACGAGCGTGCGCTGGAAGCCCCAGCAAAGCCCTTTGAACCCGAGGAAGAACCCGAAGAAAAGGAGGAACAGCCGTGAGCGGACCCAAATGGACCCCGGCGCAGCAGGCCGCCATTGCCGACCGGGGCGGTGCGCTGCTGGTAAGCGCTGCCGCAGGCAGCGGCAAGACCGCCGTGCTGACCGAGCGGGCGGTGCAGCTGATCACCGACCCGGAGCACCCGGTCAACGCCGACCGGCTGCTCATCGTCACCTTTACCAATGCGGCGGCGGCAGAGCTGCGCGCCCGCATCGGACAGGCGCTGCTGCACCGCAGCCAGCTGCAGCCCGGCAACGCCATGCTGCGCCGCCAGCGGATGCTGTTGCAGCGTGCGCCCATCTGCACCATTGACGCTTTTTGCCTGAACCTGCTGCACAAGCACTTTCAGGCGCTGGATATCCCGCCGGATTTTGCCCCGGCAGACCCCGGCACCGTGCAGCTGCTGCGGGGGGCGGCACTGGCCGAAACGCTGGAAAACGCCTACCGCGACCCGGATTTCTGCGCCTTTGCAGACCTGTACGGCAAGGGACGCACGGATAAACCCGCAGGCGATGCCATTTTGCAGATCTACGATTTTCTGCGGGCGCTGCCGGATTACGACTGCAAGCTGGATGAATTTCTTGCCCCTTACGAGCAGGAAAACGGCTTTGCCGCCACCTGCTGGCACGACCTGCTTCTGGCCGAAGCTGCCCGCTGCGCCAAGGCTGCGCGGGAACTGCTGACGGCAGCACTGGCCGACTGCCGTGCGGATTTTGATCAGGAGCAGGCGGCTGCCGAGGAGAAAAAGACTGCCTCTGCCCGGGCGAAGGCACAGGCTACGGTAGCGGAAAAATACGAGGAGGCCGGTACAAGGCTGGAAAAAGCCGCCGCCCTCTTTGCACAGGCGGAGCAGCAGGCGGCTGCCGGGCAGTGGGACCCGCTGTACGACCTGCTCACCCCCTATGTGCTGGGCATGGAGGAAGCCCCCGGTCTGAAGGGCATGAAAAAGCGTCTGGGCGGTGACCATAAAGCCGAGATCAAGACCCGCTCGGACGAAGCTGCCGCCCTGTTTGAGCAGATGACCCAGCTCATCTGCTGCTCCGAGGCGGAGGCGGAGACTGACCGGCAGATCACCCTGCCCCGGCTGCGGGCGCTGTTTGCCGCCGTGCGGGACTTTGATGCCCGGTTCACCGCCAGAAAAAGGGAGCGCAAACTGCTGGAATTCAGCGACTTTGAGCACCTTGCCCTGCGTCTGCTGCGCACCCCGGAGGGTACGCCTACCTCCCTGTGTGAGAACATCCGGCAGGACTATGCCGCCGTGATGGTGGACGAATATCAGGACACGAACGCTTTGCAGGATGCGCTTTACCGCTGTCTTGCCGCCCCGGCGGGGGACAATCTCTTCCTTGTGGGCGATTTGAAGCAGAGCATCTACCGCTTCCGGCAGGCAGAGCCGGGCATCTTCCGGCAAAAGCTGGACAGCTGGCCGCTGTTACCGGGCGCAAAAGCCCGTCCCCGCCCGCCGGAGGACACCCCGGGCACGGATGCTCTACTGGCGCTGGATGCGAACTTCCGCTCTGCACCGCAGGTGGTGGCAGGTATCAATTATCTCTTTGAACAGCTCATGACCCCGGAGTTGGGCGATACCGCCTACGGCGACGGACAGCGTCTGGTCTGCGGCGCACCCGGGGAATATCAGGGCAGCGTGGAGGTGCAGTTTTTGCCGGACGATGAGGCCGAGACCGATGCGGGATGGATCGCGGAACGCATCGAGCAGCTGGTAGCCGCCGGAGAGCCGGTGCGGGAGGGCAGCACCACCCGCCCGGTGCGGTACGAGGATTGCTGCGTGCTGCTGGCGGCGCGCACCGAGTTCCCGGCGTATGTGGAGGCGCTTGCCGCCCGGGGCATCCCGGTATACGCCGATGCCCGGGAGAACCTGATGCTTGCGCCCCATATCCGCCCCCTCATCGCCCTGCTCAAGGTCATCGACGACCCTTCGCAGGACATCTATCTGGCCGCCGCCATGCTGGGTCCCATGTTCGGCTTTACCGAGGACGACCTTGTGCGGCTGCGTGCCCGCAGCCGTCAGGTAACGGCAGAGCCGGACAAAAAGCCCGCCCGCATCAGCCTGTACGGCGCACTGCTGCTGGCGCTGGAGGACCCGGCCGACGATCCCTTTAACGAGAAGGTGAAGGACTTCTACGCCCACCTCACCGCCCTGCGGCAGATGGCACGCAGCGCCCCGGTAGAGCAGCTGCTGGAAGAAATATTTGCCTCCACCGGTTATCTGGCGGCGCTGGGCGTGCTGGAAAACGGTGCCCGCCGCCGGGAGGATGCCCGCCGCTTTGCCTCCTTCTGCGCCGCCTCCGGTACAGGCGGCATCTCGGCGCTGGTGCGCGCCATCGATGCCGCCGCGCAGGCCGGCAGCACCGGACAGGACACCGTGCCCAGCGGGGTGCACCCGGGGTGCGTGTCCATCATGACCATCCACCGCTCTAAGGGCTTGCAGTTCCCGGTGGTGTTCGTGGGGGATACAGCCCGCAAGTTCAACGCCTCGGATATCCGTCAGCCGGTGCTGGTGCACCGCGCTTTCGGTGCCGGGCTGCGGCTGCGGCCGGAAAACGGCGAGGGCGCTTACAAGACCGCCGCCTACACCGCGCTGGCCAATGTCCACGCCAAGGAACTGCGCAGCGAGCAGATGCGCCTTCTGTATGTGGCGCTCACCCGCGCACAGGATAAGCTCATCCTCACCGTGCCCCTGAGCAGCGGAAAGACCGCAAAGCCCTTTGCCAAGGCGGCGGCTTTTCTGGCTGCCGGGGCGGGGGCCACGCTGCACCAGCAGGCCAACAGCTTTGCCGACTGGCTGCGGGCGGCGCTGCTGGCGCACCCGGACGGCGGGGCGCTGCGGCAGCTTTCCGGCAACCGGGAGCTGCTTTTTGTGCAGACTGAAAGCGTGATGGATATCGAGGTGTGTGACGATGCTGTACAGCTGTCCGAGGAACCGGATGCAGCCACGCCGGACGAAGCGCCGGAGAACGACCCGGCACTGGTGGAAACGCTGCGGCAGGGCTTTGCGTGGCAGTACCCGGCGGCAGCCCTTGCGCAGGTGCCCGCCAAGGTCAGCGTGACCAGCATCGTGCACAAGGCCGAGCAGACCACGCTGGAGCGGCCGGGCTTCCTTTCCAAGGACGGCCTGACAGCCGCCGAGATGGGCACCGCGCTGCACTCCTTTCTGGAGCACGCGGACTTCGCCCGGCTGGCCGAGGCCAAGGCCGCGGGCACGCTGGACGCGGCCATCCCGGCAGAGCGGGACCGTCAGGTGGCATTGCAGCTGACCGCCCCGGAGATCGCGGAAAAGCTGGACGCGGTGTGCATCCGCCGCTTTGTGGAAAGCGAGGCCTTTGCAAAGATCTGCGCCGCCGAGCAGGTGCTGCGGGAACTGCCCTTTATCACCGCGCTGCCCGCCGGTGCGGTGCTGGCGGCGCAGGGACACGAGGCGCTGCCCGCTGCTGCAGACGCGCAGGTGCTGGTGCAGGGCATTGCCGACCTTGTGCTGGTGTACCCGGATCATCTGGAACTGCTGGACTACAAGACCGACCGCCGCAAGGCTGAGAGCGACTTTCTGCGCGCCTACCGCGCCCAGCTGAACCTCTACGCCATTGCCATCGAAAAGCGCTTTGCCCCTAAAAAGGTGACCTATAAGGGTATCTACTCCTTTGTACTGGGCAAGTTGATCGAGGCGTAAAGGGGAAAAGTCATATTTTTTCCAAAGAACGCATAAAAAGTGCTTGACAGGGCAGGTAAAGCGTGGTAGAATAACTGGGTAAAGAAAGCAGCTACGGCCTGTGCCGCGCTCGCCTTGCGGGAGAATGTCCCCGGGCTATACCCGAAACAGCAGTTTATTCCTTTGAGAATGCTGCGGCTTTGTGTGAAATTTCGCGCGGCTGTCCAGAATATGGGCGGCCGCGTTTTCTATGCCAAATATTGCAACACTATGGATTTTGTTTGGAGGTGCATTCATTATCGCTACCGCTGGAAAGTCGAAGGAACTGGAGATCAACGGCCAGATCCGTGATCG
>CAKTAT010000024.1:0-26022 GCA_934532365.1 uncultured Faecalibacterium sp.
CACAAGAAAAATGGGATTTCAAAATTAGCGACGTTCTCATAACCGCTTGGTCGCGGGTTCAAGTCCTGCCTGGCCCATACGAAAAAAGACACCCTTTCGGGTGTCTTTTTTGTATTTCAAGAGCTTTTACTCCCCATCCTCTGCGGGCAGCTGGTTCCACAGGCGGTAGTAGACGCCCTGCTTTTCCAGCAGCTGGGCGTGGGTGCCCTGCTCCACGATGCCCTCCTCGCCCAGCACAAGGATGCGGTCGTAGTCCTTGATGGTGGTCAGGCGGTGGGCGATGGTCAGGGTGGTGCGGCCATGGGCCAGCTTTTCAAGGCTCTGTCCCACAAGGATCTCGCTCTCGTTGTCCAGCGCACTGGTGGCCTCGTCCAGAATCAGGATGGGCGGGTTCTTCAAAAATACCCGGGCAATGGCGATGCGCTGCTTCTGCCCGCCGGACAGTTTGACGCCGCGCTCGCCCACATAGGTGTCGTAGCCGTCCTTCAGTGCAAGGATAAACTTTTCCGCGCCCGCCAGACGGGCGGCTTGCTCGATCTCCTGCCGGGTGGCGCCGGGCTTGCCGTAGGCGATGTTCTGCGCCACCGTGCCGCTGAACAGGTACACGTCCTGCTGCACGATGCCGATATCCTGCCGCAGGCTCTTCAGGGTGACCCGGCGGATGTCCTGCCCGTCAATGAGGATGCGGCCGCTGGTCACCTCGTAAAAGCGGGGGATCAGGTTGCACAGGGTGGTCTTGCCGCCGCCGGAGGCACCCACCAGCGCCAGACGCTCCCCGGCGCGGATGTCCAAGCTGACGTCGTGCAGCACCTTGTTGTGGTCGTCCGGGTACTCAAAGCACACCTTCTCGAACCGGATCTCGCCGGGGCCGGGCCGCAGGGGCACGGCGTCCGGGGCGTCCTTGATGGCCACCGGGGTGTCCATGATCTCGGCAAAGCGCTCGATGCCGGTCATGCCGCGCTGGAACTGCTCGGCAAACTCCACGATGCGCCGGATGGTGGCGATGAGGGTGGTGACGTAGAGCATATACGCCACCATATCACCGGCGGTGATCTTACCATATACCAGCGACAGGCCGCCCGCCAAAATGACCACCAGATACATCAGGCCGTCAAACAGGCGGGTGGAGGTGTTGAAGGCGCCCATGGCGTAGTAGCCAAGGGTCTTGATCTGCTCAAAGGCGCGGTTGCCCTTGGCAAACTTTTCCCGCTCCTCGTCCTCGGCGGCAAAGGCCTTGACCACGCCCTGTCCCAGCAGACTGTCCTCGATGGTGGAATTCAGCTCGCCGATCTGGACACGCTGCTGGCGGAACCGCGCCCGCAGACGGCCGTTCAGGTACACCGACACCACGCCCATCAGCGGCACACAGGCAAACACTGCCAGCGTCAGCGGGATGCTGGCGCGGCACAAAATGACAAAGGACGCCACGATCTTGATACCCGCGATGAAAAACTCCTCCGGGCAGTGGTGGGCGAACTCGGTCACATCGAACAGGTCGTTGGTGATGCGCCCCATGATGGTGCCCACCTTGGTATTGTTGTAGTAGGTGTGGTCCAGCTGCAGCAGATGGTCAAAGGCATCCCGGCGCATATCCGTTTCGATATGCACGCCCATGATGTGGCCGATGCTGGACATATAGTAGCTGGCTGCGCCGTCGATGATGCGCAGCACAAAGTAGAGCGCCGCCAGCTTCAGCACGATGCCCGCCGTCAGGGTGATGCCCACCCCCATGGCAGAGTTGGTGATGATGCTCATGATCTTGGGCAGCACGATATCGCACAGGGTCGTCAGTGCTGCGCAGAACAGATCAAGGCACAGCACCATCTTATAGTTTGCCAGATAGGGCAGAAAACGCCGGATCAGCGCACCGCTGCTTGCGTGGTGCGCCCCGGGGTCGTTGGTTTTAGTTTTCGGCATGATTCCTCCGTTTTTATCGTTACTTTTTACTGTAATCCCGCTCGCCGTAGATGGCGGTACCGATGCGCACAAGGGTAGCGCCCTCGCGGATGGCGTTTTCAAAATCGCCGCTCATGCCCATGGAAAGGGTCTGCATCTCCACGTTGCGGTAGCCCCGCTCCCCTGCCCGGACGAACAGCTGATACACCTGCGCCAGATACCGGCGGTTCTGGGCGTCGTCATCATTCACGGGCGGGATGGCCATCAGCCCCTTGACCCGGATATGCTCCTGTGCGGCGGCGGTGTCCAGCAGCGGCCAGAGCAGCTCCGGTGCAGCGCCGGTCTTGCTTTCCTCCCCGCCGATGTTCACTTCCAGCAGGATATCCTGCACGATACCGGCCTTGGCGGCTTCCTTCTCGATAGCCAGCAGCAGGTGCTCGCTGTCCACGCTCTGGATCAGGCTTGCCCGCCCCAGCACCTTTTTGATCTTGTTGGTCTGCAAGTGACCGATAAAATGGCTGGGCTTGCCGCAGTAGGCCCCGGCATCGTAGTTTGCGCACAGCTCCTGCACATGATTCTCACCGAACACGTCAATGGGCAGGGCGGCACTGGCGGCAATGGTCTGTGCCGTGCGGGTCTTGCAGGCGGCGCACAGCTGCACCGCTGCCGGGTCGCGCCCGGCCTCCCGGGCGGCTGCGGCCATCTTTTCCCGGATCTCCGCGACGGCCTGCCGCATCTCTTCCAGATTCTTTTCTGCCATCTCGCTCAATCCTCCTCGGTATAGCGGGCGCGCTCACCGCCGATCAGCTTCGGGCGGGTGTAGGCGCACAGAATATTTGCTTCGCCGATCTTAGCAAGGCTCAGCCGCACCGGCACCGCCACCCGTTTCAGGTGCATCCCGATCAAGGTGCCGCCGATGTCCATACCCGCGTTGGCGCGGATCTCCTCCACAGCCACCGGGTCTTTGAAGTTTTTCCAGCAGGTAGTGGCCCAGCTGCCGCCCGCATGGGGACGCGGCACAACGCACACTTCCTCCCAGCCGTACTTCTCTGCGGCTTCCCGCTCAAGGATGATGGCGCGGTTCAGGTGCTCGCAGCACTGCGCTGCCAGCCAGATGCCTTTTTCTGCCAGCACCGGCGCAGCGCCCGCGTACAGCGCCCGGGCAGCCTCTATGCTGGAATCCTTGCCGATGTGGCCGCCCACCATCTCACTGGAGGAGCAGCCCACCACGAGCACATCGCCCTTTTTCAGCTTTGCCGCGGCCACCAGTTCGGTCATGGCCTGCCGCGCCTCGGCCTCGATCTGTTTTGCAAATGCTTCGGTCATACAAAAAACACCTCGCTTATCGGTTTGCAGCCAGCAGGCTGTCTGCCCCTGCTGCACCGAAATATACTTTGCTTTCCACCGGACACACCGCCGCGCAGCTGTCCTGTGCAAGGCCGGTAAAGGTCTGTTCCCAAGCCCCGGTGGCAAGGCTCACCGCCTCGGCACAGGGGGCGTCTGCCGTGCGCCGGAACAGCCGCTCCTGCGTGTTCTGCCCCGCCCGCAGGGCGATGCCCCGCAGCAGGGTGCTGTCCGCGTTCTTTTCCAGCCAGCTGCTGCGCGCCCAGCGGTAGCTGATGTACAGCGTGCCGTCCGTGTCCGCAGCCAGCGCACCGGGATAGCCCGGCAGACCGGCAAAGGCAGCGGTGCAGCCCCGTCCCCCGGCAGTCAGCTCCCGGGCAGCGGCATCCACCGCCCAGATGCAGCGGCTGCCAAGGTCGGAGACATACAGGGTGCTGCCGTCCGGGCTGAGCGCCAGACCGGCAGCGCCTGCCACCCCGCCCAGCACCTTTTCCACCGTGCGGGCGGCGGGGTCGTACACATACACACAGCCGGTGGCGGTGTGTGCCAGCAGTTCGGTGCGCAGGGCGCTTTCCAGCCCGTTCTCCGCACCTGCCGCTGCAGCCACCGCAAAATACACCTTACCCGCCGGGCTTACCTCCACGGCAGATACTGCCCCCAGCGGCGCACCGTCCAGCTGGGTGACCACCTGCTCCACCGCTGCGCCCCAGCTGTCGTGCTTGGCGCGGCACAAGGTGCCACCGGCGGTGGTCAGCTGGGTCAGCCACACATCCCCGGCGGCATCAAAGGCAAAGCCGGTCAGCTCGCCCTCCACGCTCAGGATGGCGGCAGCGTGCCCGCCATCGGTGCGCACAAGGTCGGTGGTGCGCTTTTTCAAAGCGGCACCGTTCCACGCGGCGGCATACAGCAGGCCATCCTTGGCGCGGATGCAGTCCACACCCTGATACTCCCCCAGCTCCAGCCGGTCCTTCCAGTCGGTGGAAACTGCCGTCTGCATCGCGCCCGTCTCCTGCCGGAGGTCGGGGGCTTTATAGGTCTGCGGCGGGGTGTCGATGGGGCGGAAGCCCAGCGCATACACCAGCACCAGCAGAATGCCCACCCCGAACACGGTGCTGGCGGTGCGGAACCGCTTGAGCATGGCATCCCGCTCGGCGGCCATCTGGGCGGCATACTCTGCCCGGCGGCGCGCCGCCATGGCGTTGGCGCGGTTGGCACGCCGCATCCACCGGTCCACGAACAAGGCCACCCGCGGCCCTACCGTGAGGGACGCAATGGCCAGTATGAGCAAAAATTCGATCAGTCCGATTCGCATAAGCGCTTTTCCTTATCTCTGAAAAACCTGCGGACAGCGCACTGTCCTTTATCGCTAAAGTATAGCATTCCTGCACAAAAAGGGCAAGCGGGACAAAAAAGAACTGCCGCACAGCGTTGTGCAGCAGTTCCTTTCGGGATGATTCTTTAAAATTGAGTGTTCATCGCGGCCTGCGGGCCGCGATGAACGCATCTTTACGAGAGAGGGTGCCTTATCTTGTCTCGATCGGCCGGGTGGTCTGCTCCCCGCTGCGGGTCACGAGGGAACCGGCGGGCACTGCGCCCCGGATGATACAGCCCGCACCGATGACGCAGTTGTCGCCGATGTCCGCGCCCTTGAGCAGCACCACGTCCGAGGCGATCCAGCAGCTGCGCCCCACGGTGATGCAGCCCGCATCGCATTCCCGGCTGATCCCTTCCTCCCGGCTGAAGCGGTGGTTGTTGTCAAAGATCTTCACCCCGGGGCCAAAAAGGGTGTTTTCGCCGATGTCGATCTTTCCAAGGCAGCTGATGACCGCGCCGTCGTTGAAGTAGACCCCGCTGCCGATGTTCAGCTGGCTGGAATAGCCGGTGGTGATGGACACCCGCCCGTCGCTCTCCACCCGGTCGCCCAGCGTCACCCGGGAGCCGCGCCCCAGCCGCAGCTTCAGTTCTTTGTCCAGCAGGATGCCGCTGCCAAATTGCAGCCCGCGGCAGCCGAACCATTTTTTCCATTGCAGGCGGCAGCGGTTATGCAGGCTGCGCCGCAGCTCCCGCAGCTTGCGGGGCGAACACTGCCGCAGCCACATACACCAGCACCCGACTTTGGTGCACTTGAGGCGCTTGCGCCAGCGGTTTGCCGCGTCGGCGCTGTTCCAGCTGCCGTTATAATAGTGGATACCGAAGGTGCGCTCTGTCTTGTGCATCCGCTCGGTCACATAATCAAAGGGCGAAAAGCAGTCGGTGGGCAGCACCAGAAAGCCGTCCAGCTCCTGCTGCTCGTTTTTCTGCTGTAGACCGGCTTTGGCAAACAGCGGGGTATCCCGCTGGGTGCAGGTGCGCAGGTCCGGCTCGCCGGTTTCCCGCAGAAAGGAAGCATTGCGGTAGCCCGCCAGCATTTTGCCGATCATCTCACAGCCCGGCTCTGCGCCCACGCCGGAGCCGGTATTCACCAGCAGCGTGCGGCCGTAGGGCGAGGGCGCACTGTGCTCCATGCCGATAAAGCCCTTATACTCCAGCAGTTCGTCCAGCGGGCGCACCAGTTCCACGTCCGTATCCAGATAGATGCCGCCGTACTCGTACAGCACCGCCAGCCGCACATAGTCCGACACAAAGGCATATTTCTTTGCCTCGTAGGCCTGCTGCGCATAGCGGTTTTTGCTGATATCAAAATTCTGCTCGTTCCATTCGATGATCTTATAATCCGGGCAGTATTTTTTCCAGCTTTCCATACATTTCCGGCTCTCCGGGCTGATGGACCCGCCGCCGAACCAGCAGTAGTGGATGATCTTGGGAATGCTCATGCCTGTTTCTCCTGTTTTGCCGCAAGTGCTCTGCTTCTTACGACCTTATTTTACAAAAAGGCACATTTTCTTGTCAAGTTTCCCCGGCGTATTTTGCCGCGCATTCCTGTAAAAAGATTGCCGCCCCGGCGCCCTGTGTGGTATACTGGGTGCAGACGGCTTTGTTTTTCCAAACCATTCACTTAAAATTCACAGCTTTTTCCAATTCTTGCATTAGAATAGAGTTGTATATTGAACTATGATAGGAGGATTCCTGTTTTATGGCAAAGATCCTGATCGTCGATGATGAGCCCCGCATCCGGGAACTCATCCACGAGCATTTGCAATATTCCGGTTACATCTGCGAGGAAGCCGGGGACGGCTCTGCGGCGCTGGCACAGCTGTCCGGCGGCGGGTTTGATCTGGTGATCTTAGACCTGATGATGCCCTTTATGGACGGCATGACCTGCCTGCGGGAGATGCGTGCCCGCCACATCAACACCCCGGTCATCATCCTGACCGCCCGGGGCGAGGAATACGATAAGCTTGCCGGGCTGGAAAGCGGCGCAGACGACTATGTGGTAAAGCCCTTCTCCCCCCGGGAGCTGGTGGCACGGGTGCGCGCGGTGCTGAACCGCACTATGCCCCGCCCCACCGAGGCCGCCGACACCATGACCTTTGGCGAATTGACCATCGACACTGCCAGCCATACCGTGCGGGTATCCGGCGAGGAAGTGGCCCTGACCCCCAAGGAGTTTGACCTGCTGGTATTTCTGGCCTCCAACAAGGGCATTGCCCTGAGCCGGGAAAAGATCCTGCAGAAGGTGTGGAACTACGACTACTTCGGCGAGGACCGCACCGTAGACACCCATGTGAAGATGCTGCGCGGCCATCTGGGCAAATGCCGCAGCTACATTGCTACGGTATGGGGCATCGGCTATAAGTTCGACCCCGATGCCGCCCGTTGACTGAAGGAGCGTGCGGTCCATGCGGCAAACCACCAAAGCACGGCATACCCTTGGCATCCGCGGGCAGCTGATGTGGTTTTTGTGCTTCATCTGCCTGTTTCTGCTGGGGCTGTTCTGGCTGCTGTCCACCCAGCTGCTGGAGCCTTTGTACACCAAGCACATCGAGACCCAGCTTACCAATCAGGCCGACAGCATCGTAGAGCGGCTGGACGATGCGCTGGCCGAGGGCAAGGTGCTGTCCAGCTGGTCTTTCGGGCAGCTGTCGGTCAACAGCGATTTTTTTGATAAACTCACGCTGGAACTGTACACCAAGGGCACCTTGAACAGCTTCTGCGTGGATATCTCGGACACTACCCTGCACACCATTTATAAGATCGAGAACCAGTCCTTCTGCAACTTGCACGGCACCTATCTTTCGGATTCTGCCAACAACGATAAGATTATTGCCACTGCCCTTGCCATGCGGCGCAAATGCCGCAGCATGGGCAGCTTTGTGCAGACGCTCAACCCGCCCCGGCTCTCCGGCTCGGCGCAGCTGTTGGTAGGGCGCACCACGGCGGACGGCAGCTACACCGTGCTGGTGACCACCAGCCTTGTGCACGTTGCCGAGGCCGGCAAAGTGCTCAGCACCCTGCTGCCGCTGGCGGCAGCGCTGATCTTCGGCTTTGCCATGTCGGCGGCGTGGCTGTTCAGCGAGTGGTTCACAAAGCCGCTGCGCCAGCTTTCCAGCGCCGCGCGGCAGATGGCGCTGGGCAACTACGCCGTGCAGGTGGACAACCGCCGCAACGATGAACTGGGCGATCTTGCCCGGGACTTTAACCACATGGCCGAGGAGGTGCAGCACGCGGTGCAGATGCAGCGCGATCTGCTGGCCAACGTCTCCCACGATCTGCGCACCCCGCTGACCCTCATCAAGGGCTACGCCGAGACGGTGCGCGATCTGACCGGCGACGATAAAGCCCACCGGGACGAGCAGATGAACATCATCGTGGACGAGGCCGACCGCCTGACCGCACTGGTCTCCAGCGTGATGGAGCTGAGCAAGGTGACCAGCGGCACCTATAAGTGCGAGCGGGTGCACTTTGACATGGGGCAGCTGTGCGACGAGGTGAGCGAGCGCTACGACGCCATCTGCGCCCAGAACGGCTGGCAGCTGCAGCTGGAACTGCCGGAGGAGGAACTGCCGGTCTACGCCGACCCGGACATGATGCAGCGCGCGCTGCACAATCTGCTGGGCAACGCCATGCACCACATCGGCCAGGACGGCATTTTTATCCTGCGCGCCTTCCGCTGCTCTGAGGGCGTGCGGGTAGAGGTGGAGGATCACGGCCCGGGCATTGCCGCCGCCGACCTGCCCTATATCTTTGACCGGTACTACCGCTCCCGCTCGGACGCGGGCAAGCAGGGCACCGGTTTGGGGCTTTCCATCACCAAAGCCATCTTCCAGCAGCACAGCTTCCGCTTCGGCGTACAAAGCACCGTAGGCAAGGGCACCACCTTCTGGTTCGTCATGAGCGACCTGCCCTATGTGGACGATTTTGAGGGTAAGTAAACGCCCCTTGTAATACAGAAAAAGCACCGGCAGTTTTCCTGATTTTCCAATCGGGAAGCTGCCGGTGCTTTTATTATGTTCCGCTCTCTGGCGTATGGTAGATGCCAAAGGTGTTGTCCGGGGCGGGCATCTCCACCCGGGAGGCGCGGTCGTTCACCGCCCACATCATAGCGCCCATGGCGCCCAGCACCACCAGAATGATGAGCCATTTTACTGCATTAGGTAATTTTTTCATTCCGTTATCCTTTCCGTAGTCTCCATGCGGCACTTCTGCCGGGCAGCGCGCAGCAGCGCAGCGGCCTCAGTAGCCGAAAGCGCCTGCACCCACCCGGGGCGCTCCCCTGCGCCCGCGCCGGTGCTGCCTGCCTCGGCAAAGCCGGCCAGCGCCGTGTCGGTGCGGTCGTTCCAGCCGGCAAAGCCCTCCGGCGCAATGTGCGCCCCAAGGCGGCAGTCCAGCACCGCCGTTTTGCCGGTAGGCCGCCACGGTCTGCCCAGATACACGCTGCCCGCCGGGCAGTCCGAGACAAAATCGCAGTCCCAGAACACAAAGCCCAGCCCATCCGCCGCACCGGAGGGTGCGGTGACCCAGCTGTGCGCAAGGCCGTTATCCACCGTGCGCAGGGTGCAGTGCTCAAACAGAGCGTCCGCCCCGCCAAAGATAAAATCAATGTCCCCGGCGATCTCGCAGGCGTAGTAATACTGCGCGCTTGCCCGGCGGGGTGCCAGCCCGCGCGGGCCCAGAAAGCCGTCCTTCTCCCGCTCTTTCTCCGGCAGAGGGGCGCAGAACAACGTATCCTGATTGCCCAGCAGCCGCACGCGGCTGAACGCCGCCCGGGCGCTGTCCACATAGGCTGCGACAGCCTGCCCGGCCTTTGCGCCGGGGCCTGCATCGTTCTCGATGGTCATATCCTCCACCCGCAGCTTTTCGCCGCTGAAAAAGGCGGTGTAGCTGCGGAAGGTGTGGGTGGGACGCCCGTCCGGATGCGGCAGCTTGCCGCCATCGTTCCATACCAGCCGGGTGGCATCCATGCCCGCGCCCGCAAGGGTGATATCCTTTTTCTCACAAACCAGCTTTTCCCGGTAAATACCCGGCGCAATGCGGATGACCGCAGGGCAGTCGTAGGGCACCGCCAACACCGCCTCGGAAATGGTGGTAAACTGTCCGCTGCCGTCGGGTGCAACGTTGATGGTAAGCATAAGCCGCCTCCTGCGCCCGGCACTGCCGGGCTGAAAAATATGCCTCCAGTATACCCCTCCTTCCCGCAAATTGCAACGGAAACTCTGCCGCCGTTATCCGCTCTTTTCCAGCCGGAGCACGGCGGCGGTGATATCGTCCGGGCGGCCGGTCTTTTGTGCGCGGATGCGGGCGGTCTCCACCAGCGTCTCGGCCAGCTTTTCCGGCGCGTCCCCTGCCGCCGCCGAAAGCTCCACCTGCTTTGCCACCCAGCCCGCGCCGTCCACCAGTAAGCCGTCCGATACCAGCACCGCGTAGTCCCCGGCGGTCAGGTGCACCACCCGGCTCTGCCCGTTCACCCCGCCCAGCACCCCCATGGGCAGGGTGGCTTCGCCCACAGCCCGCACCCGCCCGCCGTGCACCAGAAACCCCGGGGCAGCCCCGGCCTTGAACAGCCGCGCCGTGCCGGTGTATAGGTCCACGCTGATGAGGTCCAGCGTTGCGCCGCTCTCGTCCTCGCTTTTCAGCGCCAGCGCCACGTTCACCAGCCGCGCCGCCAACTCGGCGGTAAAGCCCGCCTTGAGCAGCCGGGCGGTCAGTTCTGCCGCCAGATTGCCGTCCACCGCCGCCGGGCGTCCGGTACCCATGCCGTCACATAAAATCATCTGTGCCGCCGTAGGGCTGCAAAATTGCTGCACTGCATCTCCGGATACTTCGCCCCTTGCGGCTGCGCTTGCTGCGCCGAACACCGCCCGCAGCGCCGGTCTTTCGCTGAACAGCAGGGTGGTCATGCCCTTGCAGGAGAGCACCTGCGGTACCTCCAGTGTGCGGCGGCAGATATGCCCCACCTCCCCCGCCAGCGCCGCCAGCTCCTGCGGAGTGAACCGGGTGCGCGGCAGCGTGACGGCGGCATGGGTGCGGCCAAGGTCGTCCAGCGTGACGGCGCACTCCTGCGGCGGCGCACCCAGCCCGGTAAAGAACTCCGCCACCCGGCTGGATTTATAGGGCTCCGGGTCGCCGGGGCGTCCCAGCTGCTCGCTGAGCACCCCAAGTGCCTCGGCTACGGCGCTGTACTGCTCGGTCAGGGCGGTGCGCATGGCTTCGGAATGGATGCGCGCTTCCTTGCGGCTGCGGTACAGCGCAAAGCTGCGCCCCGCCGCCGCGCACAGCGCCGCCGGGTGGATGCAGCGGGACAATTCCCCGGGCAACTGCGCCGCTTCCACGCTTCCATTCTGTTCCAGCAGCGGACGCAGCGCTTCCATGCCCGCCATAGTGGCAGTATATTCCTGTTTCCAGCAGGTCTCCCGCCGCCCGCAGTTAAAACAAAGAGTATCATGTACATTGTCTATGACCCAGCGGAAACCTTCCCGCCGCCGGGGCAAGCCCTCGTAGACCGCGTTCACCGTCTCCGCCAGTGAGGAAAGGCTCTGCGCCACGGCTTCCAGTCGGGTGGAAGCCGCCGCACTGCGGGCGGGCGCGGGAGCGCTTTCCCCGCTCTGCGGGGTGTCTGCTGCCGGGGCAAGCCAGCCGCCGGGCAGCAGACAGACCACCGCCATGCCGCCGCAGGCGCTGAACAGCAGCCCAAAGGCGTTTCCGGGCGGCTGCACGCAGAGCACCCCGGACACGCACCCGCCCGCGTAGGCGGCAAGGGTCTCCACCCGCCGTCCGGGTGCCAGCACCGCCGCCGCTGCCGTGGCACAGCCAAGCCCCGCTGCCGCCGGGGCAAGGGCAGGGTCTGCGGCGCAGAGGGCTGCGCCCAGCACCGCGCTGCCGCTCAGGGCGGCAAGCCTCTGCGCCCGGCAGCAGAGCGCCAACTCTGCGGCGGCACACGCCAGCACCCCGGGCGAGAACCACCCCCAACGCACACTGCCCAGCGCCGCCGCCACGGCTGCGCCCACCAGCAGCGTGCCCATGCCCGGGCGCTCCGGGGCGAATTTGCGCAGCCCGAAGCCGATGCCTGCCGCAAGCAATGCATCTGCCGCGCTGTACAGCAAAAGGTCTGCCCCGCCGCTGCTGCCCAGCGCAAAGCACAGCGCCATGCCGGTCAGGGTGCCGCAGCCCGCCAGCGCGGCGGGCAGAAATCTTTGCGGCAGCAGCCAGCGGGCTGCCACGGCAGCGCCCAGCGCACACAGCTGGCACAGGCTGCGCAGCGAGAGCGCCCCCAGCCCGTGGAGCAACAGCCCCAGCGCCGCCCCTGCCGCGCAGGGCGCAAAACAATCCTCTGCCAACCCAAGGGTCAGCCCCAGCCCAAAGGGCATCAGCGCCCCGTACAGCACCGCCCAGCCGCCGGCAAAGCCGATGCCCACCGCTGCCAGCCGCCGCGCCGCCGGGCGCAGCATCGCCCGCGCCGCCAACGGCGAAGGCTGCAAACACCGCCCGTCCGAAGATAAAACGCCCATCCGCTCTGTCATAAAAATCCCCCGCTTTCCGGCGGGGAATTTTGTTCTGTTCCCCGCACTGTCTGCATATACTGTAACGCGGGGCAGCGGCAGTTTTTGGCGCGGTGCATAGAACCGCCCCAAACCCGCCCAAAGACGCAAAAAAGCCCTGCGGCCGTCATTTTGCCGCAGGACTTTGGGGGTATTTTGTAAAACTCAGCCGTTCAGCTTTGCAAGGGCATCCTGCACGCGCTGCAGGGTCTTTTCGCGGCCCATCATGCAGGCAAGGTCGGTGCCGCCGCCGGGGGTGCGCTGCTTGCCGGACAGGGCAATGCCCAGCGGGTAGAGCAGCCAGCCGTTCTTTTTGCCCAGCTCCTCTGCCTTGGCCTTGCAGGCATCGAACACGGCATCGCGGTTTGCAAAATCCAGCGCCTCGTCGCCCAGCACCGGCAGCAGGGCTTCCAGTGCCTCCTTGGCCGTTTCCGGGGTGGTCTTTTGCTTTTTGTTGGCGTACAGGCTCACGTCGTACTCCGGCATGGCGTCAAAGAAATCCAGCTGCTCGGGGATCTCGCCCAGCACCTCGCACCGGGGCTGCAGGTTTGCGCACAGCAGCTTTTTGTCGATGGCGCTGTGCACGGCGCTGTCGATCCACGGCTCGGCCTTTTTCTGGAACTCCTCAGGGCTCAGGCGGCGGATATACTCCGCATTGATGGCGCGCAGCTTGAGGGGGTCGAAGATGGCGGGGGACTTGGAGATGCCCTCCGGGGACCAGATCTTGACCAGCTCCGGCAGGGAGAAGATCTCCTGCTCGGCGTATTCGCCGCGGGGGCTCCAGCCCAGCAGGCAGATATAGTTCAGCACAGCTTCGGTCAGGTAGCCCTTTGCCACCAGGTCCTGATAGCTTGCATCGCCGTTGCGCTTGGACAGCTTGTTCTGGGCGTCCTTCATCACCGGCGGGCAGTGGATATAGGTGGGGATGTCCCAGCCGAAAGCCTGATACAGCAGGTTATACTTGGGGGTAGAGGACAGATACTCGCTGCCGCGGATAACGTGGGTGATGCCCATCAGATGGTCGTCCACAACGTTGGCAAAGTTGTAGGTGGGCATCCCGTCGGTCTTGATGAGGATCTGGTCGTCCATCTCGCTGTTGTTCACCTCGATGTGGCCGTACACCACATCGTCAAAGCCGGTCACGCCCTCGCGGGGGATCTTCTGGCGGATGACGTAAGGCTGGCCTGCGGCAAGGCGCTTTTCCACTTCCTCCTTGGGCAGTTCGCGGCAGCAGCCGTCGTAGTGGGTCATCTCACCGGCAGCGCGCTGCTCGGCGTGCAGAGCCTCCAGCCGCTCCTCGGTGCAGAAGCAGTAATAGGCCTTGCCCTCTGCCACCAGCTGCTCGGCGTACTGCTTGAACATGCCCATGCGCTCGCTCTGCACATAGGGGCCCACAGGGCCGCCGATATCCGGGCCCTCGTCCCACAGAAGGCCGGTCTCCCGCAGGGTGTTGTAGATGACATCCACAGCGCCCTCCACATAGCGGCCCTGATCGGTGTCCTCGATGCGCAGGATGAAGGTGCCATCCTCGTGCTTGGCCATCAGGTAGGTGTACAGGGCAGTACGCAGGTTGCCAACGTGCATATAACCCGTGGGCGAGGGTGCAAAACGGGTGCGGACTTTATTGCTCGGCATAGAAAAACGCTCCTTTATTCTCATGCAAAAAATTTGCGGATAGCTATGTTTTATTGTACTTATTCTGCGCAGTTTTGTCAATGCAGGATAATGTCATGCACCCATGCAAAAGGGGCTGCTGCATCAAATGCTGTGCAGCAGCCCCTTTTTATAATATTATTCTCCGTCCTTTGGGTCATCCAGATGCTCACGCCGTTTGCGTGTCAATGCGGCGCACAGTTGCAGCAATGCAAAGCACAGGATGCCGGTAAAAACACCGGTAAAAGCGGCACCGACCCAGTATCCACGGGAAAACCCGCTGATCAGCGTAACCGCCACCGCAGCCACCAGAGACAACACGGCATTGGCCGGGGGCGTATCCGAAAGGTGGCGATCCCACAGACCATTGCGCAGACACGCGACACCCATATAAATGCAGCCGATCATGAATACGACCCACTCTCCGGCAGCCTTGTCCGCAGCCCCGAACACCGTCTGCACGATCCACGCCGCCAGAAGGCTGCCCCACAGCAGCCAGAAGCCATGGCTTTCAATTTTGCGCAGGGTCTGCTCCTGCATCTCGTCCAACTGGTTTTTCTTGCTATACAGTGAAAATTTCATAGTTTATTCCTCCCAGAACAGTTCATCCAGTGTCTTATCCAGAATTTTACAGATACTGCGGCAAAGGTTGATGGTGGGGTTGTACTCCCCTTTTTCAATGGCGTTGATGGTCTGGCGCGAAACCCCTGCCGCCTCGGCAAGCGCTCCTTGCGTCATGTCCTTTTCCGCACGGGCGGCCTTTAATTTCAGGTTCTTCGGCATTGCTATGCTCCTTTCCTGCCGGGTCGGCATTTGTTTTATCCTCTGGACATATAGTAGCATTTTCCATTCTAAATGTCAAGTATATATTACAAAAAGTTTTTGCACGCAGACAAAAAGCACCCCGGCTGTTTCCAGCCGGGGTGCTTTGCGGTTACGATTATTTCAGCACGACTTCGCCGTTTTCATCGGCATCCACCACAAGGGTGCCGCCGGATGCCAGCGTGCCGTCGATCAGGCGCTCGGCGGCAGGATCCTCCACCGCCTTGCGGATGGTGCGGCGCAGGTCGCGTGCGCCAAAGCGCCCGCCCTGACTCTTTTGCACCAGTGCCTTGAGCGCTGCCGGGGTGTAGCTGTATGCGATGCCCTTGGCCTCCATGCCGGGCTTGTACTCGTCCAGCATCAGGGCGGCGATGCCCTGCAACGTCTCCTCGGTCAAAGGCTTGAAGGCGATGACCTCGTCCACGCGGCCAAGGAACTCCGGGCGCAGGAACTGTGCCAGCGCCTTGCGGGTCTTTTCCTCGCTGCGCTGGGCTTCGCTCTTGTTAAAGCCAAGGCTGCCCGCGCTCTGGTCGCTGCTGCCGGCGTTGGAGGTCATGCAGATGACCGTGTTGGAAAAATCCACCGTGCGTCCCTGCGCATCGTTGATCTTGCCCTCGTCCAGGATCTGCAGCAGGATGTTCATCACATCCGGGTGCGCCTTTTCGATCTCGTCAAACAGCACCACGCTGTAGGGACGGCGGCGCACCTTCTCGGTGAGCTGACCGGCTTCCTCGTAGCCCACATAGCCCGGAGGAGAACCGATCATGCGGGACACCGCGTATTTTTCCATGTACTCGCTCATGTCCAGACGGATAAGCGGGTCGGGGCCGTCGAACAGCTGTTCTGCCAGCTGCTTGACCAGTTCGGTCTTTCCCACGCCGGTGGGGCCCACAAAGATGAAGCTTGCGGGACGGCGGCGGCCGGAAAGGTCGGCGCGGCTGCGCTTGATGGCCTGCGCCACCAGATGCACGGCTTCGTCCTGACCAATGACCTTCTGCTTCAAAGCGGCTTCCAGCCCAGCCAGCTTGACGAACTCGGTCTCGCGAATCTTTACCGCCGGGATGCCCGTCCACAGCTCGATGACCTTTGCCACATCGTCCATGGTCACCTGAATTTCGCTGGCAGCGGCCTGCTTGGCGGGCAGTTCGGATTCCAGTTTGGCGATGCGGGTCTTGCGCTCGGCTACGCGCTCGTAGTCGATGGCTTCGTTCACATCTGCGCTTTCCATCTCGGCTTCTTCCTGCTTCAGGGCGTCCAGCTCCTTCTGCATGCCCAGATACTCGGAGATGACCGGGTGCGCCAGATTGCAGCAGGCACAGGCTTCGTCCAGCAGGTCGATGGCCTTATCCGGCAAAAAGCGGTCGGTGATGTACCGCTCGCTCAGGGTGACCACCGCCGACAGCACCTCGGCGGGCACCTGCACATGGTGGTGCTGCTCGTAGTAGCGCTTGATGCCGTTCATCACGGCAAGGGTGTCGGCCACACTGGGCTCTTCCACCCGCACGGGCTGGAAACGGCGTTCCAGCGCCTGATCTTTTTCGATATACTTGCGGTACTCGGTAAAAGTGGTGGCGCCGATGACCTGAATTTCTCCGCGGGAGAGGGCTGGCTTCAAGATGTTGCCCGCGTTCATGGCGCCCTCGCTCTCACCGGCAGAGGTGATGGTGTGGATCTCGTCGATGAACAAAATCACATTGCCCGCGGCCTTTACCTCGCTCAGCAGACCCTTGACCCGCTGCTCGAACTGACCGCGGAACTGGGTGCCCGCCACAAGGCTGGTGAGGTCGAGAAGGAAAATTTCCTTATCCCGCAGGCCGATGGGCACCTGACCCTTGGCAATGCGCTCGGCAATGCCCTCGGCGATGGCGGTCTTGCCCACACCGGCTTCGCCGATGAGGCAGGGGTTATTCTTCTGACGGCGGCTCAAGATCTGGATGGTGCGGTAAATTTCGCGGTCGCGGCCGATGATATCATCCAGCTTGCCCTCCCGCGCCTTGCGGGTCAGGTTTTCGCAGTAGGTATCCAAAAACTTGCGCTTGGGCGGCTTTTTGCCGTTTTTGCGGTCGGCCTTTTTTTCGCCGTCCTGCTTCTCCGTGCCGGTAAAGCCCAGCGGGAAGGTGGCATTGCTGCCGGGTACAAGATCCTCGTCCATGTTCTCCGCATCGGCATCCTCGCCGTTGCCGGACATATTCATCAGCATGGAAAGGGGGTTGGAATCGCCCATCTCCTCCATCATGCTCTCCATGCGGTTTTCCATGTTATCCAGATCCTGCTCCGACATCCCGAATTGTTTCATCAGATCGTCCACGGGCTTGATGTGCAGCTCCCGGGCACAGTGCAGACAGTACCCCTCCTGCTTCATCTGACCATTCTCCATCCGCTGGATAAAGATGATCGCCGGACGCTTCTGGCATCGAATACAGACCATAGTTCCTCCTTGTCACCCCTGTTACAAAAAGGGGTTGAACATATTAAACGCTTTATAGTAAAGACTGCTGCGCATTACAGTGTCGTTGAGCACATTTAAGTTGCCGCCGGTGATGACCACAAGGCCCCACACCACGCACAGCACGAGGTATAAGTCCAGCAGAGCGGTCATGCCGCCGGCCAGCCAGCCCAGACCCCGGTTGACAGTGCCAATGACCGGCAGCTTATTCACCAGCCCCAGCACAGTGACCAGCATACTGACCAGCAGCCGCAGCACCGCGTAGAACACAAAGAACAGCACCAGCATGATCACCGGGGTGAGCAGCGGCTGCAATACCTTTTCCACGATGGTATCGGCCAGCACCACGGCGTTATCTGCCAGCACGGCGTTGATGCTGCGCTCGCACGCCGCCACGATGGAGGCGCGGAAGCTTTCGGGCAGAAAGCCCGCGTACTGCTGCGCAATGCCGGAAAGGTTGACCACGCCGTCCTCCGAAAGATGGGCGGCGATCTGGGTACGGAAGCCCCCGGCCAGCAGATTTTCGAACACCCAGCCCGCACAGGCGGCAGAACACTGCCGTGCGCCCAGCAGGCTGATAAGGTTGCCGGACAGCTGCACGATGGACGCCAGAAAGCCCTTGCGGGCGTAGCGCGCCATCAGCACCAGCCAGACCACCGTACATAGGATATCAAAAAGAAATGACGGATTCTTGAACATATCTTGTTTTCCCTGTTATAAAGATCACTTTCCCCGCAAAAATACCGGTTTTTCCCCTCGGTCACCGGGCGCTGGAGGCCGTTTGCTCCGGCGGCGCGATCTGCTGCACCGTGTTGCCGCACAGCACCAGCAGCTGCTTGCCCGCGATGAGCGCCTGCGGACGGACGGAAAGCGTCTGTCCCCACTGGTACACCCCGTCTGCGGCAAAGCATTCCACGCCGCTGTCGGTGAGCAGATAAAAGTTTTGCCCCCTGCGCAGGATCTGGTTTGCCGCAGGCACGTTGCCGCTGTACTGCATGTTCAGGTCTTTATCCAGCAGCACGGCGGTGCACACCTGCCCGTTTTCCAGCAGCAGGGCGGCGTTTGCGCCGTCCTGCGAAACGCTGACAAGGCTGCCGCCGCCAAAATCAAAGCGTCCGCGCTCGCCGCCGTCCGCGCCATACACCACGGCGCAGTTCTCATACACAGCCAGCACGGTGTCGTTGTTCAGCCAGCCCAGCCACTGGGGCACGCTGTCCCCGCTGCTCAGCTGCACCGGGTCGCCCTGCGCAAGGCTGAGCACAAAGAGATTTGCCTGCAGCTGCCCCGCGCTGGAGGTGACCGCCGCCACCGCCAGACGGCGGCTGTCGGCGGCAAAGGCCATCCGCACCGGGGTGCCCTGGGTGCCGGTCATATCCCAGTGCAGCTGTTCGCTCATGGTGGGGGTATACACGGTCAGCCGGGCGGTGCTGTCGGCGGAATCAGTGGCCACCGCCAGCGTGCCGGTATCCGACATGGCGCACAGATAGATGCTGTTTTCCAGCGTTTTGCTGTACAGGTTCTGGGTGCGGCTTTCCACCCGCAGCTCGTTGCCGGAGCGGTTGTACAGCACAAAGCGGGTCTTGCCCGCAGCCAGCGCCGGGCGGGCGTAGCCGCTCTGGATGCTGGCAAGGCGGGTGCCGCCAAGGCTGTACACCGCGCAGGCATCCTCGTCCATGGCCACAAAGCTGCCGGACATGGGCTGCACGGCCGTCAGCTCGCCAAGACCGGTCTGCTGCGGCCAGCCCACCGCCGGGGAAAGGGCGATGTGCACCGTATCCACCATATCCTTTACCCGGGCGATGGATGCACCCACCGCGCCGGTGGCAAACAGCGTGACCAGTATCAGCGCCGCCAGAATGATGGCGGTGCGGCGCAGACGGCGGCGGCGCACCCGCTGGCGCGCTGCCTCCAGATATTCCACACGCCCGGCGGAAAGCGGTTCTCCGTCCGGGTTGCCGCCGCGATGAAGCTTTTTCATAGCTGCTCTTCCTTCCTTTCCGGGTAATCCACACACTTTAAAAACAAACCCTTTGCGGGCAGGGTGGGGCCCGCCCGGCTGCGGTCCCGGCTTGCCAGAATGGCGGGGATGTCCGCAGCGCGCAGCCGCCCCGCGCCCACCTCGCACAGGGTGCCCGCCAGAATGCGCACCATGTTGTACAGGTAGCCGTCGGCGGTCACCTCAATGTCCACCTCGTCCCCGCGCCGGGTGACATGGCAGTCCGTGATGGTGCGCACGGTGTCCCCGTGAGCAGCGGCAGAGCTGCCCGCCGCGCACAGCGCCAGAAAATCATGCGTGCCCACGAACTGCTGCGCCGCCGCCTGCATGGCGGCTTCGTCCAGCCGCCGGGGCACACGGGTATAGTAGGCGGCATCAAAGGGTGAGTCGATGGGGTTATTATGGATGCGGTACAGATAGGTCTTGGTATGGGCGGCGTACCGGGCGTGGAAATCCTCCGGCACGGTCTGCGCCGCCAGCACCCGGATATCCGGCGGCAGATGCTGGTTGAGCGCCAGCGGCAGCTTCTGGGGCGGGATGCGGGTATCGGCGTGGAAATTCAGCCGGAAACCCAGCGCGTGCACCCCGGCATCGGTGCGGCTGCAGCCCTTGATATCGGGGCGGCTGCCCAGCACCGCTTCCAGTGCATCCTGAAAGGTGGCCGCCACACTGCGCCCGTTTGGCTGCACCTGAAAGCCGCAGTAATTTGTGCCGTCGTAGGCAAGGGTAAGTAAAAAGTTCATAGTTCTGATTTAAAATGGCCCTTCGGGGAAAGCCTTCACCCCAAGGGGTGAAGGCTTAAAAGTTCTCCTCTTTAATAATTCGGGAACACCAGCCGGGAGGCAAGGATGACGGCAAAGCAGGCGATGCAGACCGCAAGGTCGATATAATCCTGCTTTTCGCAGCGCAGCACCTTCAGGCGGGTGCGGCCCGTGCCGCCGCGGTAGCAGCGGCACTCCATGGCCATGGCCAGCTCGTCTGCGCGGCGGAAGGCCGAGATGAACAGCGGGATGAGCACCGGCACCAGCGCCTTGACCCGGTCGGTCATTTTGCCGGTGTCCAGCTGCGCGCCGCGCGCCTTCTGCGCGTTCATGATCTTATCCGTCTCCTCGATGAGGGTGGGGATGAAGCGCAGGGCAATGCTCATCATCATGGCCAGTTCGTGCACCGGGAAGTGCAGCTTGCCCAAGGGCTTGAGCAGCTGCTCAATGGCATCGGTCAGCACAATGGGGCTGGTGGTGTAGGTAAGCAGGCTGGTGCCCGCGATCAGCGCCATCACGCGCACTGCCATCAGCACCGCGTAGCGCACGCCCTCGGCGTAGATGGTCAAAAACCAGAAATGCACCAGCGGGTCACCCTCGCCGGAGACAAAGAAGAGGTTCAGCACCGCCGTGAACAGCACGATGGGCAGAATGGGCTTCAGGCTTTTGCCGATCATCTTGACCGGAATTTTTGCCACCTTGTACATGACCCCCAAAAAGAGGATGGACAAAGTAAGCCCCAGGGGGTTGGAAGCTGCAAACAGCAGCACGATATAGGCGACGGTCAGCACAAGCTTCAGTCTGGGGTCGAACCGGTGCACCAGACTGTTGCCCGGGAAGTGCTGACCGATGGTGATATCTCGCAGCATCAGACAGCACCCCCTTTCTGTGCAGCGCTGCGGGGCAGCACAAGGCTTTCCCCGGCATCGCGGCGGCGCTTGGCTTCCAGCAGGGTCTTGACCGCGTAGGGAATGGTGTATACGTCTGCCGGGACGTCCACCCCCATCTCCCGCAGCTTGAGGAAAATTTTCGTCACCTGCGGCACCGACAGCCCCAGTTCCAGCAGCTCCGGAGCGCGGGCAAAGATCTTTTCCACCGTGTCGTACATAGCGATCTTCTTGTTGCTCATCACCAGCACACGGTTGGCATACTTAGCGATATCCTCCATGCTGTGGGACACCAGCAGCACGGTGGTGCCGGTCTTTTTGTGGTACTCCTTCACCTCGGAAAGGATATCGTCCCGTCCCTCCGGGTCAAGACCGGCGGCAGGCTCGTCCAGCACAAGGATGCGGGGCTTCATCGCCATGACGCCGGCCACCGCCACCCGGCGCTTCTGACCGCCGGACAGCTCAAAGGGGCTGCGCTCCAAAAGCGCCGGGTCCAAGCCCACGAAGTCTGAGGCTTCGTGGACGCGGCGGTCTACCTCGGCCTCGTCCAAGCCCATGTTCTTGGGGCCAAAGGCGATGTCCTTGTAGCAGGTCTCCTCAAACAGCTGGTATTCCGGGTACTGGAACACAAGGCCGGTGAGGAAGCGGAAATCCCGGATCTTTTCCGGGTCTGCCCACAAGTCGCGGCCATCAATGTAGATTTTGCCGCTGGTGGGCTTGTTCAGGCCGTTCATGTGGGTGATGAGGGTGCTCTTGCCGGAGCCTGTCGCCCCGATGATGCCCACAAAATCGCCCTCTTCTACGGTAAAGCTTACGTCATCCAGCGCGGTCACTGCGGTGGGCAGGCCGGGGTTATAGACGTAGCTCAGATGTTCTACCTTAATGATATCTGCCATTTCGTCCGCCCCCTTACTGCAGCAGCTCATACAGCGCCTGTGCGCAGGCACCGGTGTCGATGATGCCCTCCGGCATCGGGATGCCGGCCTTCACCAGCTCGTCCCGCAGCTCAGCGGCCTGCGGCACGTCCAGATGCAGAGAACGCACCTTCTCGGTCTGGCTGAACACCTCTTTCGGGGTGCCCTCCATCACCACATGGCCCTTGCTCATCACCAGCACACGGTCAGCCTGTGCGGCTTCTTCCATATAGTGGGTGATGGACACCACCGTGATGCCCATGTTCTTGTTCAGGTAGTGGATGGTCTGCATCACCTGCTCGCGGCCGCGCGGGTCCAGCATGGCGGTGGCTTCATCTAAGATCAGGCAGTCCGGGCGCATGGCAACCACACCGGCAATGGCCACCCGCTGTTTCTGACCGCCGGAAAGGTTGTGGGGTGCACGCTCGCGGTATTCGTAGATGCCCGCCATCTTCATGGAGTCATCCACCCGGCGGCGCATCTCGTCCTGCGGCACGCCGAGGTTTTCCAGCGCAAAGGCCACGTCCTCTTCCACCACGGTGGCAACGATCTGGTTGTCCGGGTTCTGGAACACCATGCCCACAGTCTGGCGGATATCGTAGAGTTTGTCTTCGTCTGCGGTGTCCATGCCCTCCACATACACCTTGCCGCTCTCGGGCAGCAGGATGGCGTTGAAGTGCTTGGCCAGCGTGGATTTACCGCAGCCGTTTGCACCCAGCACCGCCACGAACTCCCCGCGCTTTACCTGCACGGATACGCCGTCCAGCGCATAGACCGGCTGCTCGGCATCATAGCGGAACTTCAAATTTTCAGCAGTTAAAATCGTTTCACTCATGCTTTGTTTCTCTTTCTGGTGGTGCGCCCCTCCGAAAGGGGCTGTACCCCATTCTTAGCATATATTTATCTCAGTCACGGCTGTCGCCGTGACTGAGATAGTATTTTACTTTCATTCTTCCCAAATGGCGGTGGCGCCGCAGGGCACCACGCCGCCGGTGGCAGACACCGGCAGACCGATCTCGTCGCAGCTGGTTTTGCCGCCAAAGCGGGGCACCAGCGTGGTCTTGAGCATATACTCCATGACCGCCGGGGACAGGCCGGTGGTGTAGCTGTTGACCGCAAAGAACAGCGGGGTATCGCTGAGCACCTCTTCGCACTGGCTGATGAGATCGTAGATGCAATCCTCCAGCTTCCAGATCTCGCCGCCGGGGCCGCGCCCGTAGCTGGGCGGGTCCATGATGATGCCGTCGTAGGTGTTGCCGCGGCGCTTTTCCCGCGCCACAAACTTGGCGCAGTCGTCCACCAGCCAGCGGATGGGCTTATCCGTCAGGCCGCTTGCCACGGCGTTGTCCTTGCCCCACGCCACGATGCCCTTGGAGGCATCCACATGGCAGACGGTGGCACCGGCAGCGGCACAGGCCAGCGTAGCGCCGCCGGTGTAGCCGAAGAGGTTCAGCACCTTCACCGGGCGGTTCGCGGCGCGGATCTTCTGCTGGTACCACGCCCAGTTGACCGCCTGTTCTGGGAACACACCGGTGTGCTTGAAGCCGGTGGGGCTGACGATGAGGGTCAGCTTATCCTCCCCCTCGCCGCAGCTGATCTTCCACTTTTCCGGCAGACGGCGGCGGTACTCCCACTCGCCGCCG
Organism: uncultured Faecalibacterium sp.; assembly: GCA_934532365.1. Classification (GTDB taxonomy): domain Bacteria; phylum Bacillota; class Clostridia; order Oscillospirales; family Ruminococcaceae; genus Faecalibacterium. The sequence continues at coordinate 23,278 of CAKTAT010000024.1, forward strand.
CCCTGGTTGGAGCGGTGGTAGATGGCATCTGCCTTTGCCCACAGGGGGCTTTGCTTGGGGGTCTTCCACACCACCTGCGGGTCGGGGCGGATGAGCAGGGTTTCTCCCCAGCGTTCCAGCCGGTTGCCGTCGGTGGCATCCAGCAGTTCGTAGTCTTTCCAAGTATCTGCAGGGCGCATAGCGTCCTCCTTCCGTTTAATTCCTTTATATGATAGGTCAGAACAGGCTCTGCTGGCCGTTTTCCTCGGCGCTGCCGGTCTCCGGGGCTTTCATGCCCAGATGCTCGTAGGCAAGGCGGGTGGCGCAGCGTCCGCGCGGAGTGCGGGTTAAAAAGCCCATCTGCATCAGATACGGCTCGCACAGATCCTCCAGCGTGACGGCCTCCTCGCCCAGCGCGGCGGCCAGCGTTTCCAGACCCACCGGCCCGCCGTTGTACATCTCAATGATGGCGCGCAGCAGGCTGCGGTCCAGCTCGTCCAGACCCAGTGCGTCCACGTCCATCCGCTTGAGGCCCAGCAGCGCCACATCCTGATCGATAATGCCGTCCCCCAGCACGGTGGCAAAGTCGCGGATGCGCTTCAAAAAGCGGTTCGCCACGCGGGGGGTGCCGCGGCTGCACTTTGCCAGCTCGTAGGCGCCTTCCGGGGTGATGGGCTGATCCAGAATGCCTGCCGACCGCATGATGATGCGGGAAAGCTCGTCCGGGCTGTACAGTTCCAGCTTGAGCAGCACGCCGAAGCGGTCCCGCAGGGGGCCGGTGATCTGTCCGGCGCGGGTGGTAGCGCCCACCAGCGTGAACCGGGGCAGGTTGATGCGGATGCTCTGGGCGCTGGGGCCTTTGCCGATCATGATATCCAGCGCGTAGTCCTCCAGCGCGGGGTACAGCACCTCCTCCACCTGCCGGGACAGGCGGTGGATCTCGTCGATGAACAGCACATCGCCCTCCTGCAGGTTGGTCAGCAGGGCGGCAAGGTCGCCGGGCTTTTCAATGGCCGGGCCGCTGGTGATGCGGATCTGCACCCCCATCTCGTTGGCGATGATGCCCGCCAGTGTGGTCTTGCCCAAGCCCGGCGGGCCATACAGCAGAATGTGATCCACCGGCTCGCCCCGGCGCTTGGCGGCTTCCAGATAGATTTTAAGGTTCTGCTTGGCCTTTTCCTGCCCGATGTAATCCTCCAGATGCTGCGGGCGGAGGTTATTTTCCTCACTGTCCGCCGGGGTCATGACGGGCTGCATCATTTTTGCGCCGTACAGCGCGGTATCGTCCTGCATTGCTTACCTCCTGCCTGCCATGCTGCGCAAGGCCAGCTTGATGATCTCTTCCACCGGCAGCGCGGCATCGATCTTTGCGATGGCCAGCGCCGCCTCGCTCTGGCTGTAGCCCAGCGACACCAGCGCCGCAATGGCCTGTGCGCTGCTCTGGGTCGCGGGCGTATCGGCGGCAGAGCCCGCCACATCCTCCAGCGAGATGCCGTCCACAAAGCCCTTGGCTACCTTATCCTTCAGTTCCAGCACGATGCGCTGCGCAAGCTTCGGCCCCACACCGGAAGCGGCCTTAAAGGCCTTGTGGTCCCCCGCCGAGATAGCCAGCGCCACCCGCTGCGGCTCCATAACGCTGAGGATGGCCAGCCCCACCTTGGGGCCCACGCCGGACACGGCGGTCAGCATCTCAAAGCAGGCCTGCTGCTCCTCGGTGGCAAAGCCGTACAGGCTTACGTCGTTCTCGGTCACGCTCATCACAGTGTACAGGGTGGCCTCCTGCCCCACACCGGGCAGTGCCCCCGCCACGCTGGCCGGGCACTGGGTATAGTAGCCCACGCCGCCGCAGCTGAGCACCACGGCGTTCAGACTTTTTTTCACGATTTTTCCAGTCAGACAGTAGATCATAGAATCCTCTCAGTCAAGACCCGCCGCCCCGCAGGGCGGCTGTGGTATGCGGTCAGATGGGGCCCGCCACCCGGCGGGTGTAGCGGTTGAGCTGGTTGCCGTTGGTGTGGCAGAAGGTAATGGCCATAGCCAGCGCATCGGCGGTATCATCCGGCTTTGGCACGGCGGGCAGGTGCAGCAGCACCCGGGTCATCTCCTGCACCTGCTTTTTCACAGCCTTGCCGTAGCCGGTGACTGCCTGCTTGACCTGCATGGGGGTATACTCGTAGATGGGCAGCCCCGCCTGCGCCGCCGCCAGCAGAATGACCCCGCGCGCCTCGGCTACGCCGATGACGGTGGTCTGGTTGTGCTGGTAGAACAGCTTTTCGATGGCAAGCACCTCGGGCTTTGTGCGCTCGATGACCTCCTTGATGCCGGTATACACCTCGTCCAGCCGCCGCTCAAACGGCACGCCTGCGTCCGTGCACACCGCGCCGAAATCCACCGGCGCAAAGCGGTTGCCCGCATACTCCACCACGCCCCAGCCCACGATGGCGTAACCGGGGTCGATGCCCAAAACTCTCATGCTGCGTTCCCTTTCCGACACTACTCCTATTATAGTTTTCTATTATAGCACAACGTCTGGTTGGGGGCAACAAGAAAGCTGTCGCCCGCCGCCCAAAAACCCGCGCTGCACCGCATAGAAGCTGGGTTTCTGGCCGCTTTTTCAAAAAAGTTTTACATTTTTTGAAAAAAGGCCTTGCTTTTTGGCGCATGGTATGGTATTATAATCTAGCTGATTTCAGCAAAACAGAATATGGACGGTTAGCTCAGCTGGTAGAGCATCTGCTTGACGTGCAGGAGGTCACAGGTTCGAGT
>CAKTAT010000025.1:0-25334 GCA_934532365.1 uncultured Faecalibacterium sp.
ATGCGGGAAAACTCCGCAATGGTGGGCTCGCCCATCGCCATGATGCCCTCCATGCAGAAGGACTCCACCGTGGTCAGGGTAGCCTCACGGGTGGCAAAGCGCTGGAACACGTTCTGATAAAAATGCAGCTTGAATTTGGTGTAGACGTCCTGAAAAGCTTTTTCCAGCATGGGTCATGCGCCTCCAATGGTTCAACTTTTTTACTATACGTTCAGTATACCACGAAAATGCCCCGCTGCATAGCGGAATTTTTACACAGCCGCAGAAATCAATTCTTGCAGCCTGACCCGGAGAAAAAGGCTTCCCCCGACCGGTGGGAAGCCTTTTTTCCATATTACGCAGCATCCCCGGAAGTTTTTGCCCGGGTGCGGGCGCGGATGACGCTGAGCACCGCCAGCTCCAGCACGATGGCCACCACCAGCAGCACCAGCGAGGTGAGCAGGCTTGCACGGCTGCCCAGCACCGCCTGTGCAAGGCCGGTGATAACGTAGCACACCGCCGAGCAGGCTGCTGCCGTAATGGCATAGGGCAGCTGGGTGGAAACGTGGTTCACATGGCTGCAATGTGCGCCCGCCGAGGCCATGATGGTGGTATCCGAGATGGGGGAGCAGTGGTCGCCGCACACCGCGCCGGACAGGCAGGCGGCAATGGACACCACCAGCATCTCGCCGTCCGGGAAGGCCTGACAGACGATGGGGATCAGGATGGAGAAGGTGCCCCAGGAAGTGCCGGTGGCAAAGGCAAGGAACACCGCCACAAGGAAGATGATGAACGGCAGCAGATACTGCAGCGCCGCCGCAGAATTGCCCAGCAGGTTTGCCACATAATACTTTGCGCCCAGCAGGCCGGTCATGCCGGACAGCGTCCATGCAAGGGACAAAATCAGCATGGGGCTGACCATGGCCTTGAAGCCCTCGGGGATGCAGGCGGCAAAGTCCTGAAAGGTCATCACGCTGCGCACCCGGTAAAATACAAAGGTGAACAGCAGGGCAATGCTGCTGCCCAGCACCAGACCCGCCGAGGCGTTGCAGTCCGCAAAGGCGGTGATGAAGTCCACGCCCTCAAAGAAGCCGCCGGTGTACACCATGCCGAAGATACAGGCCGCGATCAGCACCAGCACCGGCGCGATCAGGTCGATGACATGGCCGTTGGTGTCGCTGCCGTCGTCCACATCGTCACCGTAGGGGCGGTCGGCGGTGGTAAACAGGTCGCCGTTTTTGGCGTTGTCCTCGTTCAGCTTCATGGGGCCGAACTCTGCCCCGGTAAAGATGAGGAACAGGCTCATCACCACGGTCATGACGGCGTAATAGTTATAAGGAATGGTGCGCAGGAACATGGTAAAGCCGTTGATGCCGGAACCCGCCGGGACGCTGGAGGTGACCGCAGCCGCCCAGCTGGACACCGGCGCAATGATGCAGATGGGCGCGGCGGTGGAATCGATCAGGTAGGCCAGCTTTGCGCGGGACACCTTCTGCCGGTCGGTCACCGGGCGCATCACCGAGCCCACGGTCAGGCAGTTGAAATAATCGTCCACAAAGATCATCACGCCCAGCAGCAGGGTGGCGAACTGTGCGCCCGCCCGGCTGTGGATGTGGGTGGATGCCCAGCGGCCAAAGGCTGCCGAGCCGCCCGCCTTGTTCATCAGCGCCACCAGAATGCCCAGCATCACCAGAAAGGCCAGAATGCCCACGTTGCCGGAATCCGACAGCTTGGTGATCATGCCGCCGTCCTCGTTGAAGAACAGGGTGTTCAGTGCCAGCTCAAGGTTGCCGTTGGCATACAGCAGCGCACCGGAGGCAATGCCCACCAGCAGCGAGGTGTACACCTCCTTGGTGTTCAGCGCCAGCACAATGGCAATGACCGGCGGCAGCAGGGAAAAGAAGGTGCTGTACACCGCACAGGTGTAGGTGGCGGGGTCGGCCACCTTGCCGGGGGTCACCGCCGTGCACCACAGCAGCAGGGCAAAGACGAACAGCGCCCCCACCCAGGATAAGTTTTTGTTTTTCATAAGCTCCTCATATCAAGTGTCAATCGTTGTCTGCGGGGTTCGTCCGGCGTATCGGGGCGCAGGCTGCGGGGCAGACTACCCACAGAAATGCAAAGGGGGTGTGCACCGTGCCGGATTACAAGGCTATGTACTTTGAACTGTTCCGCGCCAGTGTGCAGGCTGTGCAGCTTTTGCAGGACGCGCAGACCCGCGCCGAGCAGCAGCTGCTGGCCGCAGACCCGCCGCCGCTGCGGCTGGACGAAACAGAACCGGACGACTCTTAGCCCTTTTTGGCCTCTGCCTTAGCGGCAAACTTTTCCTCAAAGATGACAAAGCGCTCGTGGGTGCCGCCGCCCACAGGGCCCTTCTCGTCCGCAAGCGTCACCTTGAAGGTCAGCTTGCGGCCCTCCACAGCCACCAGCTCGCTGCGGCAGGTCACGGTCATGCCCACCGGGGTGGGGGCGGTGTGCTCCAGTTCCAGCTTGGTGCCCACGGTGCCGCTGCCTGCCTCCAGCGCGGGGGCAACGCTCTGCCAGCAGGTCTTTTCGGCCAGTGCCACCAGTGCGGGGGTGGCAAACACGTCCAGCGTGCCGCTGCCCATGGTCTTTGCGGTATTCTCTGCGCTCACGCGCACGCTCTGCTCGCCGCAGATACCGGCTTCCAGTTTCATATACAAGTTCCTCCTTATGCGTCCTTTGGACGCAGTTGTGTTATTCGTTTTCACGCACTTTTATAAGATATCACAAAACGCACCGGAATGCACTATTTTTTGCATATTTTTTCAGGGGAATACCCGGAAGGCGGAACGGTTTGGAATGCATCGCGTTCCGCGGGGGAAGGAGGATACAGCCGAGGGATGTTCTCTTTTGACACCAAAAGAGAACCAGAAAAGTGCCAGCGATTTCGACGCGCTGGAGCCACGAAAAAGGGGCTGCTCGCCCCTTTTAACCCCAAAGAAGAGGGCTACACCGGAAAAAACTGAAGATTCACGCCTGTTCGGCGTGAAGATCTTTTAACCGTTTTTTCCGGCTCCGCCGATTTAAAGCCCCTCAGTCGCTGCGCGACAGCTCCCCCGAGGGGGAGCGAGCACTCGCCCGCAGCGCCGCGCTTTCGCAGAAAGCGGCGCTGCAACTGCCATTTGCCGTTACGACCCCTCCCGTGAAAAGGCAAATCTGGAAAATCCGCAGATTTTCCAGATTTGCGAAATTAAAAATATTTTTCCGCTGAAAATGGCTAGAGCGAAGCGGAAGCCATTCCAAATCGTTCTGCCTGCCCAACCTGCACCTAATTTGCAAATTAAATTTGCAGCTTTTTTGCGTTTTACGGCGGTTTTCAGCAATTTTACGGCAATGTAAAAAACTTTGCGTTTTTTCCTTGACAGGGGGCTGTCTGCGTGCTATCATGAACACATGAACAGATGCTCATATATCGAAACGAAAGGGGAGGACAGCATGACCGGGTTAGAACAAGCCGCACCGGAAAAGGAAAACCAGCCGGTAGAGATGCCGGACGACGAGGTGCTTTACGAACTGGCAGACCTGTTCCGCGTGTTCGGCGATTCCACCCGCATCAAAATCTTGTACGCCTTACATGACAGCGAACTTTGCGTGCAGGATATCGCGGACGCCGTGCAGCTGAGCCAGTCTGCCGTCAGCCACCAGCTGCGGGTGCTCAAGGACTCCAAGCTTGTGCGCTTCCGGCGGGAGGGCAAAACTGTTTTCTACGCACTGGACGATGACCATGTGCGCAGCATCCTCTCCATGGGGATGGATCATATCGAAGAATAACCGGGCACACGCCCGCAGAAAAGAAAGGCTGGTACTTATTATGAAAAAGACCTACAAGATCGAAGTGGACTGCGCCAACTGCGCCCAGAAGATGGAGGATGCCGCCAACACCGTTTCCGGTGTGGAAAAGGCGACCGTCAGCTTTATGACCCAGAAGATGAAGGTGGAGTTTGCCGAAGGAGCCGACCCCCATGCCACCATGGAGAACGTGCTGTCTGCCTGCAAGAAGGTAGAGGACGACTGCGAGATCTTTGATATCTGATGTACGGCAAAGCTCTCCCGGTCGGTGCTGACCGGGGGAGTTTTTCTGTGGAAAAATCCGCCACTTTTCAACAATTTCCACCGGGTTTTCAACAGTCTTTGCGGGAAAACCGAAAAAGAAGCGTGGAAAAGCGCTTTTTTACAGGAAAACTGTGTGGAAAACGCGGGTAAAACTGTGGAATAACCATTTTTCGCCGAAAAACCTGTGGAAAACCACCCATTTTTCACCCACTGCACCGCAAAACGAGGAGCGTTGCTTATGAACAAGAAACAAAAAAAGACCCTTGAGCGCATTCTGATCGCCGTGGCGCTGGTGATCGTGCTCAAGCTTTTGCCCGCCTTGCCCATGCCGGTTGAGCTGGCGCTCTACTGCATCCCCTACCTTGTGGTGGGCTGGGATGTGCTGCGCAAGGCGCTGAAGGGCATCAAGAACCGTCAGCCCTTTGACGAGTGCTTCCTGATGGCAGTGGCCACCGTGGGCGCGTTTGCGCTGGGCGACTATGTGGAGGGCTGCGCCGTTATCATCTTTTACCAGATCGGCGAGCTGTTCCAGAGCGTGGCTGTGGGCAAGAGCCGCCAGAGCATTGCCAGCCTGATGGATATCCGCCCGGACTACGCCAATATTGAGGGCGAGGACGGCAAGCTGGAACAGGTAGACCCGGACGAGGTCGAGGTGGGCACGGTCATCGTGGTGCAGCCCGGCGAGCGGGTGCCCATTGACGGCGTCATCGTGGAGGGCGCATCTGCCCTGAACACCGCCGCCCTGACCGGCGAAAGCCTGCCCCGGGACGTGAACGCCGGGGACGAGGTCATCAGCGGCTGCGTGAACATGACCGGCCTGCTGAAGGTGCGCACCACCAAGGAATTCGGCGAATCCACTGTTTCCAAAATTCTCGATCTGGTGGAAAATTCCAGCATGAAAAAAGCCCGGGCGGAAAACTTTATCACCCGCTTTGCCCGGGTGTATACCCCCGCCGTCTGCTACGGCGCACTGGCGCTGGCGCTTCTGCCGCCGGTGGTGCTGCTGCTTATGGGACAGCCCGCCCGCTTTGGCGACTGGGTCTATCGCGCTTTGACCTTCCTTGTCATCAGCTGCCCCTGTGCGCTGGTCATCTCCATTCCGCTGAGCTTCTTCGGCGGCATCGGCGGCGCTTCCTCCTGCGGCATCCTCATCAAGGGCTCTACCTATCTGGAAGAGCTTGCCAACACCGGCGTTGTGGTGTTCGATAAGACCGGCACCCTGACGCAGGGCACCTTTAAGGTGACCGGCATCCACCCCGCCGATGGCGTGACCGACGCCGCACTGGTGGAAGCCGCTGCGCTGGCGGAAAGCTGGTCCAAGCACCCCATCTCCCTGAGCATCAAGGCCGCCTACGGCAAGCCCATTGACGCCGCCCGGGTCACGGACGTGCAGGAACTGGGCGGTCATGGCGTAACCGCGAAGGTGGACGGCAAGACCGTTGCAGCCGGTAACGCCCGCCTGATGGAAAAGCTGGGCATCGCCGTGCCCGCCGTGGACGGCGTGGGCACCATCGTCCATGTGGCGGTGGAGGGCAGCTACGCGGGCTATCTGCTGATTTCGGACGTAGTAAAGCCCCACAGCGCCGATGCCATCCGCGCTTTGAAGGCTTCCGGCGTGCGCAAAACGGTCATGCTGACCGGCGATGCACAGCCGGTGGCGCAGGCGGTAGCACAGCAGCTGGGTCTGGACGAGTACCACGCCGGTCTTTTGCCCGGCGACAAGGTAGACCAGATCGAAAAACTGCTTGCCGAAAAGCAGCCCAAGGAGAACCTTGCCTTTGTGGGTGACGGCATCAACGACGCACCGGTGCTCTCCCGCGCAGACGTGGGCATCGCCATGGGTGCGTTGGGTTCGGACGCCGCCATCGAGGCCGCAGACGTGGTGCTGATGGACGACGACCCCGCCAAAATTGCGCTTGCCATGCGCATCGCCCGCCGCACCCTGCGCATCGTGCACCAGAACATCGTGTTCGCGCTGGGCATCAAGGCGCTGTGCCTGCTGCTGGGTGCACTGGGCATTGCCGGAATGTGGGCAGCCATCTTTGCGGACGTGGGCGTGATGGTCATTGCCGTGCTCAACGCCACCCGCGCCCTGTATACCAAGGACCTGACCAAAAACTGACGATAAATGCAAAACAGCCAGACCGGCAGCGCCGGTCTGGCTGTTTTTGTTTCTATGATTTTTACAGCTTTTCCACCATCGCTGCCACGATCTTGGTGGCAGTGGCGACATACTCGCTGATGGAGAACTTCTTCACCACCAGAACTTCGTGGCCGTCCTCGTCGGCGTTGTCGCTCATGGCGCGCAGGATGACGCAGGGCACGCCGTTCTTGGCGGCGATCTGGCTTACCGCAGCGCCCTCCATCTCCACGCAGTCCGGGGCGCACTTGGCCTCAATGGCGGCCTTCGTCTCGCTGTCGCCCACGAACAGATCGCCGGTGGCGATCTTGCCCACCAGTGCCTTTACCCCGGCTTCGGCGCAGGCGGCCTCGGCGGCGGCGATCAGCTCCGGGTCGCCGGTGTACTCTTTCAGGAACGGCGGGTTCTGGCAGATCATATCCAGCTGGGCGTCATGGTACAGCACCGTTTTGCCGATGACCACATCGCCGATGCCGATCTTGCTGGTCATGTTGCCCGCAATGCCGGAGAAGATGATCTTCTCCGCGCCGAACTTGGTAATGAGCACCTGCGTGGTAGCGGCGGCGTTGGCCTTGCCCATACCGGCGCAGCACACCACCACCTGTTTGCCGGCCAGCGTACCCTTGTGGTACTCCACGCCGCCGTAGGGCTCAACGGTGACATTTTCCAGCTTTGCACACAGCTGGTCTACTTCATCGGGCATAGCGCCCATAATACCAAAGATCATGGTGGACTCCTTTAAACATTAAACAGGAACTCGATGACGTCGCCATCGTGCACAACGTACTCCTTGCCCTCGGTGCGCTGCAGGCCCTTGGCCTTGACGGCGGCGTAGTCGAAGTTGTTGGCTTCCAGATCGTTATAGCCGATGACGCTGGCGCGGATGAAGCCGCGCTCGAAGTCGCTGTGGATCTTACCGGCAGCCTGCGGAGCCTTGGTGCCCTTGCGGATGGTCCATGCGCGGCACTCCTTCTTGCCGTCGGTCAGGAAGGAGATCAGACCCAGCAGGTCGTAGCTGGCGGTGATGAGGTTGTCCAGACCGCTGGCCTCGATGCCCATCTCGGCTAAGAACGCCTTCTTTTCCTCGGGGCTGTAATCCGCGATATCCTCCTCGGTCTTGGCGCAGATGGGAATGTAGCGGGCGTCTTCCTCCTTGGCGCGGGCAGCCACCAGCGGGACGTACTTGTTGTTCTCGATGCCCTCCATCAGGTCGTCCTCGCCCACGTTGCAGGCGTACAGCACCGGCTTTGCGCTCAGCAGGCCCATCTCGTGCAGCACGGTCTGCTGCTCGGTGTCGGCGGGGTCAAAATCGAAGCTGCGGGCGGGCTTGCCGGTGCTCAGATGGTCGGCCAGCTGCTGCAGCCATGCGGCCTCGGCGGCAGCGCCCTTGTTGTTGCCGCTCTTGGCAGCCTTTGCCATGCGGCCTGCGCGGTTCTGCACCACCTCAAGGTCGGAGAGGATCAGCTCGTAGTCGATGGCCTCAATGTCGGCAATGGGGTCCACGGCCTCGGCCTTGGTCACGTCCTCCACCACATGGATGATGTTGTCATCGTCAAAGCAGCGCACCACGTGCACGATGGCGTCGCACTCGCGGATATGGCCAAGGAACTTGTTGCCAAGGCCGGCGCCCTGACTTGCACCCTTCACCAGACCTGCAATGTCCACGAACTCCACGATGGCGGGGGTCTTTTTGTTGGTCTGCCAGATCTCGGCCAGCTTGTCCAGCCGCTTGTCCGGCACTGCCACGATGCCGGAGTTCGGCTCGATGGTGCAGAAGGGATAGTTTGCAGCCTCCGCATTCTTGGTGGAGGTGATGGCGTTGAACAGAGTGGACTTGCCCACGTTGGGCAGGCCGACGATACCTAACTTCATATAAAATACGCTCCTTACACGTTTTTTGGCATAACGATACATCTATCATTATACGCGATGAACCCCGCCAGCGCAAGGGGGAGGGGCACGGAAATCATTTTTTGCGGCTTGAACCGGGGCAAAAGCCTTCCCCCCTTGGGGCAGCCGGCGCGCAGCGCCTGAAAAGGTTCCCCAGCCACTTTCTTCCGGACTTTACAAAAAAAGGAAAAGAACGGAAAGAACACCAAAATGTAAACGTTTTCGGCCCCATTACTAAAGAATACAACATAGAATATAAAGAAAAACCGGGAAAACCGGTTGACAGCCGGGGGGGGGTATGGTAGAATATTGTCGACAAAATTAGAATATCAATCTTTAAAAATATTGGGCAATTTTTTGGGCAAACTTGTCGAAAGGCAAGGACGCAAAGCCATAGGGGCTAAGGTTCGGGGCACTTCCCGGATGATGCCAGCCGGTTGCTTCCGGTTTTTGCGGAAATATTCTGCATATCGGAATCGTCCAAAACCACAGGTGTGTTCCTTTTTAAGGGCACGCCGGATTTTGCTCGTATCATCAAAGCTGCCCACAAGGTCGGGCGGCTTTTTTATTGTTCTGACGGAAAGGGAGCGTGGAGCCCATGGAGAACAAAAATACAAGCAGGGTTGTCATCGGGGTGCTGGTGGTACTGGTGCTGCTGCTGGGCGGCTACATCGTGGCATCCGGCGCACTGGGCGGCAAGTCCGCTGACACGGCCGCCGGCAGCACCGGCGCGTCCGAAGCAGCCGCGCTGCCCATGGAGACCTATCAGGCGCAGTACGTCAAGCCGGAGACCCCCATCGACCGCAGCAAAAACGTCACCCTGCCGGGCTGGGGCGGCTTTACCATCCCCGCAAAGACCAAAAAGATCACCCAGGGGTTCGAGTTCCATAACCCCGCCGAGAACCTCTGGTACGAGGACTGGGTAAGCCTTGACGGCACCCCGCTGGAAAAGCTGGTGGTGGACAGCGGCCAGACCGCAGAGCTGAGCCATTATCTGCGTCTGGCGGGCATTCAGGCCGAGGTGACCGGGGTGTCGGACGCCGACCCCGCCTATTTCGACATCCAAAAGACCGACGCCGGGGTGTACACCATCGAGGCCATCAAGGGCTATAAGGGCGAAAAGACCCTGACCGTGCAGGCCGATGACGGCAAGCAGTACACCCTTACCCTGACCGGCAAGGAGGAGTGCTACTACATCGCCTTTGGGCTGTATTTAGAGGACGGCGACGAGCTGCTGTTCCAGTCCGGCCTTGTAGCGCCCGGGCTGTATGTGCAGAAGATGGATATGACCCGCGCCCTTGCCCCCGGCGAGTACCCGGCGTATGTGGTGTGCCAGCCCTATCTTTCGGACCGCGCCACCAAGACCAACAGCGGCATCGTAAAGCTGACACTGACCGTGGGCTGAGCCCCCTTGCGGTGGGCAAAACCGGCAGTGTTGACAATAAAAAGAACTGAATTGGGGATCAACAAACCATACGGTGTGAAAGGAGTAGGCAGATCCAAGGCTGACCGTCAGCTGCGGGCCCCATTGCCGAATATGGATTATGAAATTGACGAAGAAAGCGGCCTCCCTGCTCCTCGCAGCCTCTCTTGCGGTTTCCGTGTGCGCAATGCCGGTGTTTGCGACTGACATTCACGGCGCTGAGCAGAGTGGAACTGCTACTCAGCCCACTACTAGTAGTACAACAACCGTGGAGTACAAGGTTACCGAAGGGTATACTTGGGCAATTCCTGCCAAAATCGACTTTGGCAGCGATGCGGGCGTGAGTAGTTCTCGTACGGTTGACGCGAAACTGGAAAAAGGTGGCACAGGTTATAAAGAAGCAACCACAGACCACCATGGTGAGTCTGGCAACGTTTATGTTGCAGACTGCAAGCTCAAACCGGGCACAAAACTGACCATTTCGATTTCTGACACCACTACGATGTATGATGCCACTGATGGTTTTTATGTGAAAACGACAAATAACGCCGTTGTTAGCAATAATACTGCAAAATTGTACTACGCAATCTACAAGGGCACGGTTACTGATCCTGCGTCAGCCACCGCAGATAAGCGTGATACAGGCGCAAACAGCGAGATTCTGGAACTCAATGCAGGCACGGATGCTGGCAAGCAGGATCTGACGTTTATCCTTTCCACTGGCGCTGCTGAAATTGCCGGTAATTATACCGGTAAGGTTGCCTTTGAGGCAAAGGTTGACAACGCCACCTAACCCACCCACCCAACCTGATACCTGAACCCAAAGGGGAGACGGGAGATGTTCCCTCTCCCCTTTTTTGAGTTTTGCGGCAAAAAACAGCCACCCCACACAAGGAGGACACACCATGAAACATTGTGCAAAAAAACTGCTGGGCCTTGCGTTTGCGCTGGCTCTGTGCCTTGCAGTGGGTGGAACGGCGCTTGCGCAAACGCCGGAATTTGCCGATGTGCCCGCCGCCCTGCCGGAGCAGGAAATGCTTGCCTACGAGCCGTACGCTGCCCCCGCAGCGGGGAACACCGTCACCGGTAATATTGTAACCGACGGCTATCAGGTCACCATCCCCACTACCGTGACGGTGGAGAGCGGGACAGACAAGGAAACGCTGATGGTCACGGCAGACGTGCGGCAGATGCGTACCCTGACAATCACCCTTGACTCTACGAACGACTGGCAGTTAAAGCACGAGAGCGGGCAGGCGCAGGTGCAGGTGGGGTATAGCCTGACATCAGACGTTGGGGGCGGTTCAAACGGTAACAAAAGTCAGTGGATGTATAACGAATATGGAACTGACCCTAAAAAGCAAAAGCCGGAGCTTTATTTGATAATAGGGCAAGAGGCTGAGGGCAAATTTGACATAAATTGGAAGGAGAACTTTAACATCCCTCTGACTGTTCAGGTGACAAACCCCAGCCAAGCTACCATGAGCGGTACTTACTCCGATACGGTAAGCTTTGAGTTTGCCATTGCTAGCAAAAAGTGCATTACTTATTTCATCAACGTCTACGAACAGGAGCTGCAGCTTACAAGTACCGGGACGCACGTTGAAGCCGTGGATATGGTGGATAGGGACGGAAAAGTGAAACCCAGTGCTAAACTGGTGTACACCGAGATTTTGGAATATCCCACTGGAAATGACGTCGAATATCCGTGGAGCTATAGCGGTAACGAACCGGATGCCACTCTTCGCTGGGAAGAAGCGACAGCGACCATGAACACACACCAAGATGTGACTGCTGGCAAGGTGGATGGAAACAATAACGTTACCATCAACCTGAACCGGAGGTACAAGTGCTACTGGCTGGATGTGAACGGCGCTACGAATTACAATGGTGAAAGCGCTAACGGCAATCAGGGCGGACGCATCAGCGGCTATGTGGATATGAAGGTGTCCGCAGATGACGGTGCAACATGGTCGGACTGGTTCCGGTATAATGACGGCGACGACTATTGGGACAAGCTCCCCTATGGCATCCACTTTAAGCTGGGCTTGCACCATGTCAAAAACGGCTATGTCTATGATATGGGAACAAGCGGCGGTGTCAGGATCATTGCAAATGGCACGGATACCGAAACCGCTGCCGGAAAAAAAGAGGGCGACACCACCTACTATGTGTACGAGGGTACACTGACTGGCGCGTGGATGGACACGGTTGAGGGAAATAAAAACCGCTACTGCTACGTTCCCTGCTATAAAAAGGGCATTACCTATATGGTCAACGACGGTATAGGCGGCAAGGAAGATGTAAATGAGGACAACCCGCCGCGCACGAACGTGCTGTATGACGAAACCGGTACGCTGAAAACCCCGGAGGCGTTGCGTATTGACGCCCCGGCGGGCAGGTCGTTTGCCGGATGGAGCACCAGTGCCGATTACCCCACAACAGGTGAGCTTTATAAACCGGGCTATGACGTTAGCAAGATCACATGGGGAAAATACACAGACACGAGCAAACGGCCAAAACTTGACGGAAAAATAGACGATGAAAAGCGTGAGCTTTACGCCATTTGGGGCTATGATATCAAGGTGGAGTTTGAGGACACCACCGGTTACACACCGGCGGTCGGTACGCCTGTCCTTGGCAAACCCATGACTAAAACCTACACCCTTACAGGTCAAGCGGTGGAAAAGGGCAAGGACTGGGTGATGGACTTGGATGACCCTCAAGTGATAGATATGCTCGCCGATGCAACCGACGCCGCAAAAGCCGCCGCAGGGGATACCCGCTCCCTCTTGGAGGTTGGCAACGATTTTGTCTGGAAGATAGGCAAATACACAGATGCAAATGGTACGGTTTTTGACTACACGGCGGATCGCACGATCAAAGCGGCGGATTTGGAAAAGCCAAACCCCACGCTGATGATCAAACGCAGACGGTATTTGCTGTCGGTCATCAGCGTAGATGTTGCTAACACGACGCATATCAACGAGATTGCAACAAAAGCCGATGAAGATAAATTTGGAACGTTTAATGTCACGATAGATGGCATATCCGGGTTGGGCGTGACCCAAGAGTCCCATTGTCAGGTGGGTCTGAACTACGGCGCAAAATATACGGTTAATGAGATGACCGGAATAGCACCGCACCAACCAATGCCTGCTGTTATTCTGAAATCGCTCAAGGCGGGAGATGAACTTACCAGTGGTGACTTTGGACTGGTTGTATACAAATCGTCGTATACGGGTTACATGACCGGAAAGCAAACCGACATTCACTACTATACGAGTGAAGGCGCTCTTGCCAATAAGGGCTACATCGGCGACCCTGTCCGAGTGGCGTTTACGCACGTTGTTTCAAGTTCAAAACCCGGCTCTACCACCCCCATGCCCGGCCCGAGCCTTGCCCCGGCGAAGAAAACCCTGACCCTGCGCTACCACGCAAACTTTGATCCGACAGAGGAGCTTGCGCTTGACCTTGACCCCGACCCCCTGCTGGATGATATGGACGATACCTTTGGTTTTGACCCCGACCCCTTGCTGGAGGATGTAGACGATGCCCTTGAGGACGCGGTAAAGACCGTGAGCTACCGCCCCGGCGAGGATGTTGTCCTGCGCAACTGTATGTTCAAGCGCGGCGGCTACGTTTTTGCGGGCTGGAACACAGAACCGGACGGCACAGGCAAAGGGTACGAGGTAAACGGCGTGCCCATAACCGACTGGGCAGCGGGCGATACGGTAGACCTTTACGCCCAGTGGAAAAAACCCGAACACCTGAAGCCTGTGTGGGACGACCCTGACCCCACTGACCCCGGTGACCCGGCTGACCCCGATACCCCGCCGGAGTGGGTAGACGATGTTTTTGGCGTAGACCCCGCCCCCCAGCCGGACGAGCCGGACACCGCCTTTGGTGTAGACCCCGCCCAACCGGAGGAGCTGGACGCCGCCTTTGGCGTTGACCCCGACCCGCCGGAGGAGCCGGACGCCGCCTTTGGCGTTGACCCCGCCCCGCCGGAGGAGCTGGACGACGCCTTTGGCGTAGACCCCGCCCCGCCGGAGGAGCTGGACGACGCCTTTGGCGTAGACCCCGCCCCGCCGGAGGAGCCGGACGCCGCCTTTGGTGTAGACCCCGACCCCCTGCCGGAGGAGTTGGATGATGCCTTTAGTGTGTAGACCCTTACCCGGCAGAAGAACCGTAACAAAAGCCCCTTGGCGCGGCAGCGCCAAGGGGCTTTTTGCCGCCGCGCGGGCAGAAATGTGAAAAAAACTACAGTTCCTTCTTTATTTTGTCATAACTGTCCCGTATAATAGAAAGGAAAGAGCCTGTCAAAACGCCCGGAAGGGCTGAAGATACAGCAAAAACCTGCATAAAAGGGGAGGAAAACTTATGGCAAACGAAAAGATCCTTGTGGTGGACGATGACGCCAATATCTGCGAGCTGCTGCGGCTGTACCTGACCAAGGAGGGCTATCAGGTCACGGTGGCAAACGATGGCGAAGAAGGTCTGGAAAAGTTCAACGCGGTCAAGCCGGACATGGTGCTGCTGGACGTGATGATGCCCCGCATGGACGGCCTTGAGGTCTGCCGCCGCATCCGCAAGGCGGGCAACACCCCCGTGATGATGCTTACCGCCAAGGGTGAGACCTTTGACAAGGTGCTGGGTCTGGAGCTGGGCGCAGACGATTACATGGTAAAGCCCTTTGACGCAAAAGAGGTGGTGGCACGCATCAAGGCGGTGCTGCGCCGCTGCCAGACGACCTCCGCTGCCGCCGAGAGCACCGAGGGCGTCATTGAGTTCGATAACCTGCGGCTGGATATGAACAGCTACGAGCTGCGGGTCAAGGGCAAGGTGGTGGAGGCTCCCCCCAAGGAGCTGGAACTGCTGAACTGTCTGGCCTCCCACCCCAACCGCGTGTACACCCGCGACCAGCTGCTGGACGAGGTGTGGGGCTTTGAGTACTACGGCGACAGCCGCACCATTGATGTCCACGTCAAGCGCCTGCGCGAAAAGCTGGCCGGTGCTTCCGATAAGTGGGAGCTGAAAACCGTCTGGGGCGTGGGCTATAAGTTCGAGGTGCGTCAGTAATGCGTAAAAGTATCTCCACGGCCTTTTT
Source organism: uncultured Faecalibacterium sp. (assembly GCA_934532365.1). GTDB lineage: Bacteria > Bacillota > Clostridia > Oscillospirales > Ruminococcaceae > Faecalibacterium. The sequence goes on from CAKTAT010000025.1 coordinate 14,620, forward strand.
CTCCATGGTGTCCACCCTGATGGTGCTGGGCATCGTGCTGATGGGCTGCTCGGAGTGGGTGCTGTTCAAGAGCTATTTTGCGAAGGATCGCTACGAAACGCTGGATCAGGTGGTAAACGTTGCCAAGCGCACCGCAGAGTATCTGGTAAACAGCGGGACCATGCCGCAAGGGGCAGAACTGGACGCGCTGAACACCAAACTGGAGATCATCGGCGAGAGCGCCGAGGCCTATCTGTTCTTCACGGACGGACAGGGCAATGTGCTCATCGCCTCCGACCCGGCAAAGCTTACCGCCGGCACCGTGCCGCTGGATATCTGTCAGCGCGCCAACGCAGTGGCAGACCCGGACGCTGAGCACTACCACGCTTTCAGCGATTTGGGCGGCGCACTGACCGAAAAAAGCTATATCTCGGTGGTGCAGACCATCGACGACCAGAGCCTGTGCAGCGGCTGGCTGTTCTTGTGCTCCTCCGGCGCGCAGCTTACCGACTTTAAACAGCAGTTTTGGTCCAATTTCCTCATGTCCGCCTGCGTGATGCTGCTGTGCGCCAGCGTGCTGACCCGCCTGTTGATGCGTCAGCTCACCGACCCGCTGCAAAAGGTCACCGATGCCGCCCAGCGCTTTGGCGGCGGCGACCTCTCCGTCCGCGTGGAGGGCGTGGAGGGCGACGGCGAGGTGGCAGACCTTGCCCGCACCTTCAACCAGATGGCAGAGAATATCCAGTCCAACGATAACTCCCGGGGACAGTTCATGGGCAACATCGCCCACGAGCTGCGCACCCCCATGACCACCATCAAGGGCTTTGTGGACGGCATTCTGGACGGTACCATCCCGCCCGAGCTGCAGAACCACTATCTGCAGCTGGTCAGCGAGGAGACCGGGCGTCTGGCGCGGCTCATCCAGAATATGCTGGATCTCTCCAAGCTGGAAAGCGGGGAGTATCAGGTGAACGCCCGGATGTTCAATATCTGGGAGACCCTGACCGGCGTGGCCCTTGCCGCAGAGCAGCGCATCAACGATGGCATGATCGAGCTGGAAGGCCTGACCATGGACGAAAAGGTGCTGGTCTACGCCGACCCCGACCTGATCCATCAGGTGGCATATAATCTGCTGGACAACGCCATCAAGTTCACCCCGGCGGGCGGCACCATCCGCTTCAGCGTGGAAAAGCTTGGCCCGGAGGCCGAGATCTCCATCTGGAACTCCGGGCAGGGCATCAGCCCGGAGGCGCTGCCCTATGTGTTTGAGCGGTTCTATAAAGAGGATCGCTCCCGCGGCCTGCACGCCCGCGGCTCCGGCCTTGGGCTGAACATCTGCAAGGTGCTGGTCAATCTGTCCGGCGGGCAGATCCGTGTGGAGAGCCAGCAGGGCGAGTGGTGCCGCTTTGTGTTCACATTGCCCACCTGCTCCCCCAACCCCGGCGGCATGAAGCGCCTGCCGGACGCCGCCGGTCAGCCCGGCGCAGTGGAAGACCCCGCCAGCATGAAGCCGGTAGAATAAGACCCGCAGCCAGACTGCCCCGCCCGGGGCGGTCTGGCTGCTTTGGCGTTGTCGCCCTCGGAGATGGGGCCTTTGGCATGGCGGTAAAGTTTCCGGCTAAAGCGCAAAGCTTGCGGGAGCGCCTGCGCCCTCTCAGGCGCTCCCGCGCCAGCTCTCCCAAAGGGAGAGCCAAGCCGTAAAGCCCGTTGCTAAAGTATTAGGTATAATGAGGAAGCTCCCGGGCGTGCTCTTGCCTCTCCCTTTGGGAGAGGTGGCACGGCGTAAGCCGTGACGGAGAGGGCGCACGCCGTCAGCCCTGTCGTTAAAGTATCAGGTGTAATGAGAAAGTTCCCGGCAGTGCTCTTGCCTCTCCCTTTGGGAGAGGTGGCTGCGAACGCAGTGAGCAGACGGAGAGGGCGAACCCGTCTTATGGACATTTTACTCTATTTACGACTTTTCGGTGAAAAAAACGGCTGCGGGTTTGATTTTTTGGCCGTTTTCATGTAAACTAAAGGGTAACCATGCCCGCGTGTTTTCCGGGCGGGAAAAGCCCGCAAAATACGCAACACATGGGATAAAAACTGCTAAAAATAACGGAGCGTAATGAAATATTATGGCCATCGTAAGTCCTTCTATTCTTTCTGCTGATTTTGGCAAGCTGGGTGCAGACTGCCGCATGGTGCTGGACGCCGGCGCGCAGATGCTGCACTACGACGTGATGGACGGGCATTTTGTGCCCAACATCAGCTTTGGCGTGCCGGTGCTCAAAAGCCTGCACAAGGCGCTGCCGGATGCCTTTTACGACGTGCATCTGATGATCAGCCACCCGCTGCAATACGCCGAGCCCTTCATCAAGGCCGGTGCTACCCTGTATAATTTCCATCTGGAGTGCGAAGATGATATTCAGGCCACCATTGATGCCGTCCGTGCGCTGGGCTGCAAGGTGGGTCTGACCATCAAGCCCGGCACCCCGGCCGAGGCGCTGGCACCGTGGCTGGACCAGCTGGATCTGGTGCTGGTGATGAGCGTGGAGCCCGGCTTCGGCGGGCAGAAGTTCATGCCCTCGGCGCTGGATAAGCTGCGCTGGCTCAAGGCCGAGCGGGAAGCACGCGGCCTTTCCTACCTGCTGGAGGTGGACGGCGGCGTGGATGCCGCCACCGCACCCCTGTGCGTGGAAGCCGGTGCCGATGTGCTGGTGGCGGGCAGTGCCGTGTTCGGCGCTGCCGACCCCGCTGCGGCTGTGGGCGCACTGGCCAGCCTGTAAGGAGGCCCGTATATGGATGAAGCTTTGATCCAAGAGCAGGAGCGGCAGCTGCAAAAGACCGGCCGGTACTATAAGCACGTTTTCTGGCTGTGCGTGCCGCTGCTGTGCATGGCTTGCTATTTCTACGGGGCGCGTCCGCTGCTGCTGTGCGGCGTCGCTCTGCTTACCGGCAACCTGTGCGACCGTCTGGTGGCGCTGCTGCGCCACCGGGTGTACACCAATAAAGATCTCTCCAACGAGAGCTTCAGTCTGATCATCGCCCTGCTCATGCCCGCCACCGTGGACATCTATGTGCTGGTGGTGGCGGTGCTGGCGGGTGTCCTCATCGGCAAGGAGGTCTTTGGCGGCTACGGCAGCTATCCCTTCAACCCCGCTGCCGTGGGCTACGCCGTGGCGGCGGTATCGTGGCCGGAGCAGGTGGTGCGCTACCCGCAGCCCTACACCTCGCTGCCCCTGTGGAACGCCTCCGCCGTGCCGGTGGGCAGCGCCATCGAGGATACCCTGCGCAGCGGCGGCATCCTGAACCTGAACGCCCTCGCCGTTGTGCTGGGCGAGTTCGCCGCCCCCATGGGCACCGGAGCGGCGCTGGTCATTCTGGCCTGCGGCCTTGTGCTGTGGACCCAGAAGGACGTGCACATCGGTGCATCGGCAAGTTTTCTCATCACCTGCGGGCTCATCGCCTTCTTCTTCCCGCGGCAAGTAGGTCTGGCAGACAGCACCTTCTTCAGCAGCCTGCTGCCCCGCCTGCAGGGCGTCCGGGACGAGCTGCACACCGGCGCGGTGCTGTTCTGCGCGGTGTTCCTGCTCAACGAGCCCTACACCTGCGCCCATCATCGGCTTGGGCGCATCCTGTACGGCGTCCTGGCGGGCGCTGCTACCGTGGGCTTCCGCTATTTCGGCGTGTACGAGACCGGCGTCTGCTTTGCACTGTTGGCGGTCAACAGTGTGTCCGCGCTCATTGACCGCACCGAGGAGCGGCTGTACCGTCTGCTGCACCGTCTGCCGTCCGAACGAAAGGAGGCTGCGGAATGAAAAAGCGTACTGCGGAGCTGATCCTGCAAGACCCCGAAAAGTTTGCCCATCATGACCGCGTGTTCCTGAATAACCCGGTGGTCATGCAGGGCATGGGTCTGGCACCGCTGGTGGTCGTGGCCACCACCGGACAGAACAGCCTGATGCTGGCGGCGGCGGTGGCGCTGCTGCTGGTGCCCTCCCGCGTGCTGGCCTGCCTGTTCAGCCGCCTTGTGCCCCTGCGGGACGAGGAACCCTCGCCGGAGCAGCTGCAAAAAAAGCTGCTGCCCCGCGCACTTTTGTACGCAGCCAGCGCCGCTGTGGTGTACTTGGCGGCGTATCCCATTTTGAACTTTGTGTTCGGCACGGGATTGCTGAACCTTGGCATCTACCTGCCCATGCTGGTGGTGGAGCCGCTTCTGACCTACCGCTTCGGCCGCGTGCAGGAGACGGTGCACAAGGCGGTCTCCAAGGGCGTGCGCATCACCGTGGGCTATGCGCTGCTGCTGCTCGTGGTGGGCGTGCTGCGCGAGTGGCTCAGCCTTGGCACCGTGTTCGGCGCCCCGGTGGGGCGCTGGGCGGTGCTGCCGCTGGCTAAGATGCCGGCGGGCGGCTTTATCGTGCTGGGTGTTCTGTGCGCCATCTGGCGCGCCGCTGCCGCAAAGCGCAAGGAATTTCTGAAAAAGGAAGCGCGGGATACCTTGACCGTGCACTACCAGAAGGAGGTGGACCGCGAACCGTGAAGGAAGTTGTAAGCACCTCGGCAGTGTTTTTCAGCTATGCACTGCTGGCTATTTTTGCACAGAACGCTGTCTTTACCCGTGCACTGGGCGTGTCCCGCATGGTGCAGCTGGTGGGGGACGACCGCACCAGCAGCGCTTTGTTCGGCATGATGCTGTGCATCACGCAGGTGCTGGTGGCGCCGGTGGCATTTGCTGCCGGGCGGTTCATCGCCCCGCTGGATAACCGCGCACAGCTGCGCCCGCTGGTGTATATCGCCAGCATCGCCGTGGTGTGTCTGGCAGAGCACTTGGTGCTGTGGCTGCTGCGCAGCCTGCCCCGCCGCGCACAGCTGCTGCGCATCGTGCCGCTGGCCGCGCTGAACAGCGGCGTGCTGGGCACGGTACTGGTAGAGCGCACCCAGACCTTTACCCTTGGCCAGAGCCTTGGCTTTGGCCTTGGCAGCGGCCTTGGCTATGTGCTGGCAGTACTGCTGGTCACCGAGGCGCGCCACCGCCTGCGCAGCAAGGCCATCCCCAAGGCATTCCGCGGCCTGCCCATCACGCTGGTGTATATCGGCGTGCTGGCGCTGGCAATCTATGGCTTTACCGGACATTCCGTCATCCTGTAATGCAGACAGGGAGGAAAGGATACCATGGCTAAGTATAAACGTCAGAAGGTCAAGCATTATAACCGCAGCTTTTACAGCCGGGAAACGCGCGTAAAGCGTGGCATCGGTATCGTGGTGCTGGTGGCGGCAGTGCTGGCAGCCGCATGGTTTGCCGCACCCCATGTGCTGGATTGGGCCACCCACACCTGGTACACTGTGGTCAAGGATCGGGACTTGGAGGCCGAAAGCGCTTCCCGCGCCGAGGCAGCAGCCTCCTCTGCGGCAGCAAGCAGCGCCGCTGCCTCGCAGGCAGCGTCTGAGCCGGAGCCGGAGGAGGAAAAGCCGCTGGACGGCAAGGCCGTCACCGGCGGCAGCTGGGCAGAGCTGGATGTGACCGCCCTGACCGATGAGGCCGCCATCCGCGCCGCCGCCCGGCAGCTGAAGCAGCAGGGCGCAGACTACGCCCTTGTCACCCTGAAGGACGCCGCTGGCACGGTGTACTACGCTTCCGGGGTGGCAAATGCCGCCCAGAGCATCACCGAAAGCCCGGTGGATGCGGCAAGCATCGCCGCCATCCTGCGGGAAGAGGGCATCATCCCGGCGGCACAGCTTGCCGCCTTTACCGACCCGGTGTCGGTGTATACCGACCGCAGCATGGGTGTGCACTATGACGGCAACAGCCTCTGGCTGGACAACGTCAGCGCAGCCAAGGGCGGCAAGGCGTGGATGAACCCCTTTGCCGCAAGCGCGGTGCAGTATGTCGGCGACCTCATTGAGGAGGTGCGGGGCATGGGCTACGAGCAGGTGGTGCTTACCGGGGTGCAGTTCCCCAACATCATCACCCGCAAGCAGGACTTCGGCGCCTCCGGCGGTAAGAGCCGGGAGGGACGCGCCGCCCAGCTGACCGCCGATATCGCCGCATGGCAGACCCGCTTTGCGGGCAGCGTGACCCTGTGGGTCAGCTACCCGGACGCACTGTGCACCGCCGCCACCGATGCCCTTGGCACCACCGGCGTGACCCTTGGCATGGAGAACCTGCTGGTCACCAGCAGTGCCGCACTGGATGCGGACAGCCGCGCCGCGCTGGAGCAGGCCGCTGCCGACGCCGGTGTGCAGCACGTTGTGGTGCACGATACCGCAGCATTCCGCTGAGAAGCGGCTTTTAGAGAGGGGAGGAAACCACTATGAAACCGACTACCTGTTTTGCACCCGCACACATCCTGCTGCCTTCGGAGCAGGTGCCGCTGGAGCAGTGGGGCTGCATTGCCTGTGACCAGTTTACCAGCGACCGCAGCTACTGGCAGCGGGCAGAAGAGGCCGCTGCGGGTGCGCCCAGCACCCTGAACCTGATCCTGCCGGAGGTGTATCTGGAGGACGGAGACGCCGATGCGCGGGTGGAAAAGATCCACGCCACCATGCAGGATTATGCCCAAAACGTGCTCACCCGGGCGGTGGACGGCTTTATCTATGTGGAGCGCACCGAGCAGAGCGGCCGGGTGCGGCAGGGTCTTGTGGGGCGTGTAGACTTGGAGGCTTACAGCTACCGCCGGGGCGAAAAATGCACCGTGCGCCCCAGCGAGTGCACCGTGGAAAGCCGCATCCCGCCCCGCATGAAGGTGCGCACCGGCGCTGCGCTGGAAACGCCCCACATCATGATGCTGGCGGATGACCCGGACTGCACCCTCATCGAGCCCATTGCCGCCCACAAGGACAGCCTGCCCAAGGTGTACGAGGGCGAGCTGATGCTGGGCGGCGGCCATGTGGCAGGCTGGGCGGTGGAGGACCCCGCCCTTATCGCGCAGATCGAAAACGCGCTGACCGTGCTGGGCAGTCAGGAAGAATTTGACAAGAAATACCCCGATGCCACCCGCCGCGACCCGCTGACGCTGGCGGTGGGCGACGGCAACCACTCGCTGGCTACCGCAAAGGCCTGCTGGGAGGAACTGAAAAAGACCCTGACCCCGGAGCAGGCAGAGAACCACCCCGCCCGCTGGTGTCTGGCAGAGGTGTGCAACGTGCACTCCCCGGCCATCGAGATCGAGCCCATCCACCGGGTGCTGTTCAACGTGGACTGCGCCACCGTGCTGCTGAGCCTCATCACATGGAGCGATGCCAACATGGCTGGCTGCTGCTTTGGCGACAGCAAAAAGCAGCCCTTTACGCTGGCGGGCCCCCACATGGCCAATGTGCTCAGCTTTGAGGACCCCACCGAGCCGCTGACCGTGGGCACCATCGACGATTTTATTTCGGATTATATCGAGCGCCACCCGGAAGCAAAGGTGGACTATGTGCATGACGAGCCGGCTGTGCGTGCGCTGTGCAAGCAGGGCGCGGTGGCGTTTTTGATGCCGCCCTTCGCCAAGAGCGACCTGTTCCGCGGCGTTGTGATGGGCGGTGTGCTGCCCCGCAAGACCTTCAGCATGGGACACGCGGAGGAAAAGCGCTACTACATCGAGTGCCGTAAGATCACAGAATAATAGGAGAACCATGACATTTAAAGAACTGAATCTGTCCGCCCCGCTGCTGCGCGCTGTGCAGGAAGCGGGCTACGAGACCCCCTCGCCCATTCAGGCAGCGGCCATCCCGCCGGTGCTGGCTGGCCGGGATCTGATGGGCTGCGCCCAGACCGGTACCGGCAAGACGGCGGCTTTTGCGCTGCCCATGCTGGACCGGCTTACCGCCAACGCACCCCGCCGCAAGGGCGCTGTCCGTGCGCTGATTTTGACCCCCACCCGGGAGCTGGCTTTGCAGATCGGCGAAAGCTTTGAGTCCTACGGCAAGTACCTGAAGCTGCGCAGCACCGTCATCTTTGGCGGTGTGGGACAGGCACCGCAGGTGGAAGCGCTGAAAAAGGGCGTGGACATCCTCATCGCCTGCCCGGGACGGCTGAACGATCTGATCGGGCAGGGCTTTATCGACCTGTCCGCTTTGGAGATCTTTGTGCTGGACGAGGCCGACCGGATGCTGGACATGGGCTTTGTCCATGACGTGAAAAAGGTCATTGCAAAGCTGCCCGCCCAGCGCCAGAACCTGATGTTCAGCGCCACCATGCCCGCCGAGATCGAGCAGCTGGCTGCCGGCATCCTGCACGACCCCGCCTTTGTCAAGGTGGACCCGGTGTCCAGCACCGTGGACCGCATCCAGCAGAGCCTTTACTATGTGGAAAAGGGCAACAAAAAGCTTTTGCTGCCGTGGCTCATCAAAAATCTGCAGCCGCCGGTGGTCAACGCACTGGTGTTCAGCCGCACCAAGCACGGCGCGGATAAGATCGCAAAGGACCTGACCAAGCAGGGCATCCCCGCCGCCGCCATCCACGGCAACAAGAGCCAGACCGCCCGCGTCACCGCGCTGGAGGATTTCAAGTCCGGCAAGACCAAGGTGCTGGTGGCCACCGATATCGCCGCACGCGGCATTGATATCAGCGAGCTTTCCCATGTGTTCAACTACGACCTGCCCGAGGTGCCGGAGACCTATGTGCACCGCATCGGGCGCACCGCCCGCGCCGGTGCGGACGGCACCGCCGTCAGCTTCTGCGCCCCGGAGGAGCAGGAGTATCTGGCAGGCATCGAAAAGCTGAACCGCCGCAAGATCCCGGTGGTATCCGGCCATCCGTGGGACGGCGTGCCCGCCCCGGTGCGCCCGGTGCTGCCCGTGCGTGGCAAAAAGCCCCGCCCCGAAACGGAAAACTTGGCCGAAGCGCCGAAAAAACAGGCCGAAACTGCGCCCGCAAAAGCTGCAAAGGCAGCTGCGCCCGCGCCGAAGCAGGAGCCGAAGGCCGCAAAGAACGCGGTGCCTGCAAAACCGAAAAAAGAGGAAACACTGATGCAAGACAGCAACGCAAAGCGCGGGGCCCGCAACGACCGCCGCGCCAACAACCGGGGCACAAACGCCCCCAAGGAGGCGGCAGCGCCCCGCGCCCGCCGCGAGAATGCCGCCCCCGCCCGGGGCAGCAACGTCCAGCCCAAGTTTGACCCCCATTTTGTCAGCGCCCCGGAGGCCACCCCGCTGCGCCCGGCATGCAAGACCCCTGCCGCCCCGGCAGCACCTGCCATCCGCAGCGCACAGGAGCCCCAGAATAACCAGAACGCAAACCGCGGCGGCAGCCGCCGCAACGACCGCAGCGACCGGGGTGAACAGCGCAATGCCCGCCCCGCAGCCCAGAATAATAACGCCCGCCCTGCCCGCAACGAACGCGGCAACGCAGGCAATCAGAACCGCACCGGCAGCGCACCCCGCGCCCCCAAGGCCGAGCCTGCCCGCCGCGGCCGCAATGCCGCCGCCCGGGACGAGGACCCGGGGCTGATGCTCATCAGCCGCCGCCCGCCCCAGCAGAAGTACACCAGTTTTGAGGAGTATATGGACGCCCACGGCGGTGCTACCGCACCCATTGAGGATCACAGCGAAGAAGTATGAGCCGGAACGAAGCCTTTGCCCCGTGGCAGTGCCCCCTGTGCGGCGGCGCGCTGCAAGGGGAGACCGACCTGAAATGTGAAAAAGGCCACTGCTTTGACCGCGCCCGGGAGGGCTACTGGCATCTTTTGCCGGTGCAAAGTATGCGCACCAAAGCCCCCGGGGACAGCAAGGAGATGGTAGCCGCCCGCCGTGCCTTCCTGAACGCCGGATATTACGGCATCTTCGGGCAGGCGCTGGGGGAGTTGTGCCTTGCCCACGGCGTGCCCGCCGCGAAGGACACCCCGCTGCATCTGCTGGACGCAGGCTGCGGCGAGGGCTGGTACGACCGCTGCATCGCGCAGCAGTTCGCGGCGGCGGAAAAGCCGCTGCAGCTGGCCGGGTTCGATATCGCAAAGCCCGCCGTGCGCTTGGCCGCAAAGGCGCTGCCCACTGCGCAGTACGCGGTGGCGTCCAGCTTCAGCCAGCCGGTGCGCACCGGCTGGGCAGACGTGCTGCTGAACTGCTTTTCGCCCTTTGCGCAGGAGGAGTTCAGCCGGGTGCTGCGTCCGGGCGGGCGTATGATCTACGTTGTGCCGGGGGCAGAGCATCTGTACCAGATGAAGGCCGTGCTCTACGAAAAGCCCTACAAGAACCCGGTGCAGCAGGTGGAGTACCCGGGCTTTCGCGCCATCGACGAGCGGGAGGTGCAGGGCACCATCACCGTGCCCGCCGCCCAGCTGGAAGCCCTGTTTGCCATGACCCCCTACTACTGGAAAACGCCCCGCGACGGTGCCGCCCGCCTTGCGGCTCTGCCGCAGCTCACCACCACCATCGCGTTCCGCTTTCTGGTGTTTGAAAAGCTGTAATAAGATAAAAAAGGACTGCCGTGCACATTGCATGACAGTCCTTTTTTGTATACTGGGACGATTTTAAATGCGCGCCGCGTTCGCTTTGCGCATCATCAGCGGAAAGATTATTTTTAATTTCGCGTTTGTCGCGCTCTGCGGAGCGCTCCAAACGCATTTTCACGGGAGGGGTTTGGAACGAACTCCCTCAGTCAAAACCTGCGGTTTTGCCAGCTCCCTCGGGGAGGGAGCCCTTGGCATGACGGTACAGTTTTCGGCTAAAGTGTAAAGTTTTCGGGCGTGCCCGCTCCCCCTCGGGGGAGCTGTCGCGCAGCGACTGAGGGGCTATAAATGGAGAAGCGAAAAAAGCGTTAAAGCGATAGCGCCGACTGG
>CAKTAT010000026.1:0-24982 GCA_934532365.1 uncultured Faecalibacterium sp.
AGTGCTTTCCTAAAAACATAGGGCATAACCCACAATTCAATCCGCAAAGGGAAAATAATTGATTTTTTCGCTCAAATTCTTTCATATTATCAGTTCCTTATAAATTCATCAACATTAAATCGTTCATTGGTACAATGCCAGTTTATATAGGCATCGTTCTGAAAATACTTTCTGATTTCGATTTCATTTTGACCGAGCACTGCTTTCCAAAAATCATATATATTCATATTGGTAAGATGTTCCTCCTCAACTTCCGAGTTATCCCCCTCAGTATACCACGCTTTTTCCCTGCGGAAAAGATACCGCGCACAAAAGGCTTCTCCGGCAACTATCTGCGCCCCGGCTCATACAATCTAACAACTATATACCGGGAGGGATATCGTGTGCTGCTGACCTTACTGCAATTTTTCGCCACAAAATTTCTGTTTCTGGCGCTCCATCTGGAAAGCGGCTGCTTTCCGCGTCCGCTCACAGCCCGGGAGGAAGCCGCCGCCTTCAGCGCCATGCGCGCCGGGGATGCCGCCGCCCGGGAAAAGCTGATCCGCCACAATCTGCGGCTGGTGGCGCACATCGTAAAAAAATATTACGCCCTGCCGGGCGATCAGGAGGATCTTGTTTCCATCGGCACCATCGGGCTGATGAAAGCGGTAGATACCTTTGATGCCACACGCAAGGCGCGGTTTTCCACTTATGCAAGCCGCTGCATTGAAAACGAGATCCGCATGCAGTTCCGGCGGGAGCGCAAAAACGGGCAGACCGTCTCCTTACAGGAAGCCTTGGAGGCAGACGGGGACTCGGCGCTGACCTTAGCGGACGTGATACAGGACGGCTTTTGCATGGAGGACAGCTGTGAGCGGCAGGAGGATGTCCGGCGGCTGCGGCAGCTGCTGGACACTCTGCCCGCCCGGGAGCGGCAGATCTTACTGCTGCGGTACGGGCTGGCAGGGCAGCCGCCCCTGACCCAGCTGCAGACCGCACGGCTGCTGAGCATCAGCCGCAGCTACGTTTCCCGGCTGGAGACCCACGCGCTGGAACTGCTGCGGCTGGCGTGGGGCAAAAACGGCTAGGTTTCACTCCTGCAAAATTTTCAACTGCAATTCGTCCAGTTGTTCAAAAGTATATAGCCGGTTGAAGGCCTCCACCAGTTCCTTTTTGGAAAGGCGCGGCGGCAGCCCCAGCGCATTCAGAAGTTTTGCTTTGCGCTCGGCGCTGCCGGGCTTGCCGGAAAGCCCCCACTCATACAGGTCGGTGTAGGTGATCTGCCGCCCCGCCGGGCGCACCGGCGCGGCATCGGCTTCCGCGCCCAAGGCATCCAGCAGCGCCTGCCGCACAAGGGCGTCGTCCACGCCCTCTACCCCCAGCAGCCCCTCCTTGCCGGGCTGCGCCTTGCGCTTTTCCTTGCCGTGGATGGCGGGCACATAGGCCTGCACCACGTTCTGCGCACCCACCATGTTGGTGATGTAATTGCGGATGCGGAAGCCTGCCGCGTCCGAATCCGTGAGTAAGATCAGACCGTTTTTCTGCGCCAGCGCCCGGAACAGCTGCTGGCGCTGTTTGTCTTTATAAATGCCAAAACCATCCGTCAGCAGGATCATGGCATCGGTCAGGTGCGCCAGACGGACGGCATCGTACTTGCCCTCCACGATCAGCACCCGGTCGGTATGGATCATCTCGCTTTGCATCATCTTCCGCTCCCCGCCAGCGCCAGACGGCACAGTGCTGTTTCCAGCAGTGTCTGCGCCGCCACAGGCTGGCTTTTCAGGCTCTGGTCCAACTCCAACAGCACCTGCAAGCAGGCTTCCAGCTGGGGCAGGGTGTAGTGGGCTGCAGTCTCTGCCGAGCGCTTCAGCCGGTAGTCGCTGCCCTTATAGCCAAAATCTTTGTGCACTGCACTGTAATTCTTCCGCTTTGCCGCTCCAAGCTTTACCCGGTACAGATCCACATAACTGCCGATCATGGCCGCTGTAATGGCAATGGGCTCCTGCTGCAGCCGCAGCAGGGTCTGTAACTTTTTGCAGGCTCCGGTGGCGTTTTTGGCAGTGATCATGCGGATCATCTCGAACACGTCCGCTTCAAGGCTCACCGTGCCCATCTCTGCCACCATGGAGGCGCTCACGGTCTGGTAGCCAGACAGGGCACAAAGCTTATCCACCTCGTTTTCCAGCAGAAAAGGGTCCTCGCCGCAGCGCTCCAGCAATGCAGTGGCGGCGCCGTCCGGCAGGGCTGCGCCCTGCGCCTTTGCGCGTTCCATCATCAAATTTTTCAGTTCAAAGGGGCGAGGCTTTGCCAGTTCTTCCGTGTAGCCAATGGCCTTGCACTGAGCCTGCAGCTTTTGCGCCTGCTTGCCCAGCTTGAGCTTGCTGCGCTCCAGCGGGAACACGCTGCCCAGCACCGCCACGGCGTTTTCCAAGCTGGAAAGGGTGCTGCACAGCTCGTCCAGGTCCTTGCTGCCGTAGGCGGCGGGGTCTATTTCCGGCAGCACCACCACACGCCGGGTACCGAAAAAGGAGATGGTACCCGCTGCCATGATGAGCTGTTCCAACTCCGGGGCAGCGCCGTCCAGGATGGTGGCGTCCTCGTCGCTGTCTGCCGACAGCACCCGCACCGCCGCCGCCACTGCCTGCCGCACCAGATACCGCTCGCTGGAATAAAAATAGTAGACCGGGCAGCCCTTGTCGGCCAGCTGCCGGAGTTTTGCTTCCGTGGCCATGCAAATGCCCCTTTCCTGTTATAAATTGCTCCTTGTATTGTACCACACTCGGCCCGGATTGCAAAGCATCACGCAAGCCTTTCACCGCCGGTGCGGCGCAGGCTGAGGGAGGGCGTGTACTGCTCCTTGGGTGCCATCCAGCTGTAGCTGCGCAGCGCCAGCAGCTTTTGGTACTGTACCGCCTCCGGCTTTTTGGCCGAGGCCACCAGCCACTCTGTTTGCAGCGGCTGCGCCAGTTCTGCCCTGCCGCTTAAGGTCACAAACTGCCGGTTGCCGATGCTCAACCGCACAAGACACCCTTCCCGGGTGCGCAGCAGTTCCACCGCTGCCGGGGTGCAGCGCAGCTTGCGTGCCGTGTTCACCGGCAGGCGCTCTGCCCGGATGCCCTGTTGCGCGGGCAGAGTACAGGCGGTTTTTGCGTTCATACGCAGGTCTGCCACCAACTCCACGGTGCGCACGCCCCGCCGCGCCAGCTGGTTTTCCACCGCACGCTGTGCGGCGCTGCCGCCCCGGAACAGCACCACCGCCCGGTCGTTCTGAGTAACCACTACCGCAGGTGCCTGTGCGCTGCCCACAAGGTCGATGTGCACCACATCCCGGCTGAGCGCGTTGCCCAGCCCGATGCCCACTACTGCCGCCAGCAGAATGCCCGGTACCGCCACCCGCAGACGCACCCGCCAGCGGAAGGCAAGCACCCCAAGCCCGCACAGCAGCAGACAAACCAGCGCTGCATAGGCGGTATCAAAGTAGATACTGCCGCCGGGTTTTGTGCTGAGCCAGACCGCCCAGCCGTTCAATAGGCCGGTGAGTAAGTCTGCCGCCCGGGAGAGCACCCCGTGCACCGGTGCCAGCCACGGCACCAGCCCTGCAAAAGCCACTGCCAGCCCCAGCAAAAGCAGCGGCTGCACCATCCACAGCACTGCGATACTGGAGACCACCGCCCACGCGCTGACACTCAAGCCTCGTAGCACCAGCACCGGGAAGGTAGCCGCCGAGGCACAGGCGGCAATGCAGGCGCTCTCTGCAAGACCCTGCAAACGCTCCGGCAGCCTGTTGAACCACGGACGCCTGACCGGCTTTTGCAGGTTCTCCCCGGCCTTAATCCAAAAACGTCTGTCGTGGGCATCCCGCATCCGGCGGATGCAGGCGTTGCCCGCCACCGTGCCCACCACTGCCGCAAAGGAAAGCTCAAAACCGATGTCCCACACCGCATAGCTGTTAGCGGCGGTCATCAGGATGCCTGCCGCCGCCAGCGAAGTGAGGACATCTGCCGGTCCCCACACCCACACGCCTAAGGCGCTGACCCACACCGCCACGGCAGCGCGGCGCACCGAGGGTGTAAAGCCGGTCACACCCATCAGCACCAGCGCCAGCAGGCTTTTCCAGACCGTGCACCGCTTGCGGCTGCGGTAGCTCTGCTCCCAGCGATAGGGCAGCAAAACGCTCAGGATATCCCCGCACAGGATGGAAACGTGCATTCCGCTGACCACCAGCACATGGGAAAGCCCCGCGCCCCGGTAGGCACTGCGCATCTTTGCCGAAAGCCCGCTGCGGTCTCCCACCGTCATGGCAGCCAGCACGCCGCCGGTGTCCCGGTGCATCGCCCGGCGCAGGCTCTCGCTCAGCTTTTGCTGCAAGCGGTGGGTGCGGGCACGGAAACTGCCACTCTCGCCCAGCACGGTAAGCTGCGGCTTTTCCGTTACAGGCTCTGCCTGCAAAGCGATGCCGTCCGCATACTGCGCCGTCTGTTCCGCTTCATCCGGTGGCGACAGCGTGAACCAGCCCTGCACCCGCTGCCCTGCCGCGCAGGCGGGCAGTTCTGCACAGGCTATGCGGAAGCCCGCCGGGCTGCCGTTCACGCCTTCCACCCATAGGGTCGCGTCCACTGTGTCCGAAAAATAGCTGCTGTCCGCGCGCTCCACCTCGGCAGTCAGCAGCACGGTGCGCCCGGCGTAATTTGCCCGGACACGCTCCAGTCGGGCGCTTGTGGTATGCACCGCACAAAGCCCCGCCATCGTTCCCAGCAGCAGGCAGAGCGCCAGCTTACGGCTGCGGCACGGGATGCAGAGCAGCAGCAAAAAGGCGACAAAAAATGCCGCAAACGGCATAAAAAGCTCCGTTTGCGGCAAAAAAGTCCACAGGAAACTAAGGCCCATCATTCCGGCGCAGAACGCGCAGAGCGGGCGGCGCATCCCGGCTTAGTGGAAGAACAGGGGCAGCGGCTCAAGGAAGATGATATCCTTGCGCTCGGAAGCATCGCCCTCGGCCAAAACAGCGGCCTGACCCACGATGGTGCACTGGGTCTTTTCCGCCAGCGCATCCAACGCCTTCAGAGAGCCGCCGGTGGAGATGACATCGTCCACCACCAGCACCCGCTTGCCGTTCATCTTTTCCAGTTCCTTGCGGTCGATGACCAGCTTCTGCTTACCGGCAGTGGTAATGGACTGGTCCTCTACCACCACGGGGTCCGGCATATACAGCTTGACACCCTTGCGGGCGCAGATATAGGGCTTGCCGCTCTGGCGGCTCATCTCGTGCGCCAGCGGGATGCCCTTGGCCTCGGCGGTGAGCAGGATATCAAAATCCGGGCACTTCTTCAGCAGTTCCGCAGCGGCGGCCACGGTCAGCTCGGCATCACCCAACATGATGAATGCGGCAATGTCCATGTGGTCGTTCACCTTGCAGATGGTCAGCTCACGGGTCAGGCCTGCAACGTGCAGGGTATAAGTTTCAGCCATAATCAAAAATCTCCCTTTCGTATTGGAATCAGACAGGCAGTTTTTCGCCGCCCAGAACATGGAAATGCAGATGCTTCACGGTCTGGCCTGCGTCCTCGCCCACGTTGGAGATGATGCGGTAGCCGTTTTCCAGCCCCTGCTCCTTGGCCAGCTTTGCGATGACGGTGAAGATGTGGCCCAGCAGAGCACCATCCTCCTCGGTCAGCACAGCGGCAGAGGAGATGTGCTTGCGGGGAACCACAAGGAAATGCACCTTTGCCTGCGGGTTGATGTCGTAGAATGCCACTACCTGGTCATCCTCGTACAGCTTTTTAGAGGGGATCTTGCCCTCTGCGATCATGCAAAACAGACAATCTTCCATGGGGGAACACTCCTTCCTGCTTCTACAAAAGCCCGCCGCCCGGCGCGCATCCGGTACCGGGCGGGGACATGGATCTTTTTTAGCCCAGAGCCTTCTTGACGATAGCGCTCACAGCAGCCAGTGCCTCGTCGATCTTGGTCTCGTCCTTCAGACCGGCCATTGCAAAGTCCGGCTTGCCGCCGCCCTTGCCGCCTGCGATAGCGGACAGCTCCTTGACCAGCACACCGGCCTTCAGACCCTTTTCCTGTGCCAGCTTATTCACGGTAACGGCCATGGTGATCTTATCCTCGGCCTTGCCCACCAGAACAGCCACCACGGGGTTCACGGCCTTGTCGCGGATGCTGTCGCACATACCGCGCAGGGTGTCGCCGGTGGTACCGGTAAAGTATGCGGAGGCGATCTTCACGCCGTCTGCTTCCTCGGCATTATCAAACAGGCTGTCCACCTTGGAGGCGGCGATCTTTGCCTTCATCTCCTCCAGCTCGCGGCTCATGGCCTTGTTCTCGGCCATCACAGCCTCGGCGCGGGCGGGCAGTGCAGCCACATTGTTGGCCTTCAGGGTGTTGGCCACATCATGCAGCATGGCCTCCTGCAGGTTTGCACGGATCAGCAGGTTGCGGCCGGTGACAGCCTCGATACGGCGGATACCGGCAGCCACAGAGGACTCGCTGACGATCTTGAAGCCGCCGATCTGGGCGGTGTTCTTGACGTGGGTGCCGCCGCAGAACTCGGTAGACCAGCCCTCGATATCCACCACGCGGACCACCTTGCCGTACTTTTCGCCAAACAGAGCCATTGCGCCCAGCTTCTTGGCTTCCTCCACCGGCATCTCCTGCACGGTGACGTTCATGGAGTCGAAGATCTTATCGTTGACGATCTTCTGCACCCGTGCCAGCTCCTCGGCGGTCACGGCACTGAAGTGGGTGAAGTCGAAGTGGGTGATGGAGGCATCCTGATAGGAGCCAGCCTGATGCACATGGTCGCCCAGAACCTCACGCAGGGCAGCCTGCAGCAGGTGGGTAGCGGTGTGGTTGCGAGCAATAGCCATGCGGTAGTCCTTGTCCACCTGTGCGGTCAGCACATCGCCCACCTTCACGATGCCGCTTTCCAGCACGCAGGTGTGGACGTAGTAGCCCTTGGGGGTCTTTTTCACGTCCAGCACGCGCAGGCTGCACTCGGCACCGTTCAGCACGCCGTGGTCGGCAGCCTGACCGCCCATCTCAGCGTAGAAGGGGGTCTTATCCAGCACCACCAGCACGCCGTCCTTTGCCTCCTCATCGGTGGCAATGGCATCGGTCAGGGTCTCTTCATCGCTCAGCGCCACAACGGTGCCCTTGTCGGTCAGGGTGTCGTAGCCGGTAAAGACGGTGGGCTCGGCTTCCAGTGCGCCGAACAGATCCTCGCTCCAGCCGGAGATGTTCTTCTTCAGACGCTCGGCGCGGGCGCGCTCCTTCTGCTTCTTCATCTCTGCGTGGAAGCCGTTCTCGTCGATCTCCAGACCCTGCTCGGCAGCGATCTCCTTGGTCAGATCCAGCGGGAAGCCGAAGGTATCGTTCAGCTTGAACACGTCCAGGCCGCTCAGCAGCTTCTCGTGTGCCTTCTCCAGACGGTCGATCATATTGTTCAGGATGTTCATGCCGGCATCGATGGTGCGGGCAAAGTTTGCTTCCTCGGTGCCGATGACCTTCTTGATATAGGCGTCATGCTCGCGCAGCTCGGGGTAAGCGGACTCGCTGGACTGGATAACGGTCTCCACCAGATCCACGAGGAAGGGGTGGTCGATGCCCAGCATCCGGCCGTGGCGGGCGGCGCGGCGCAGCAGACGGCGCAGCACATAGCCGCGGCCCTCGTTGGAGGGCAGGATGCCGTCAGACACCATAAAGGTGCAGCTGCGGATATGGTCGGTGATGACGCGGATGGAGATATCGGTCTTGGGGTCCTGCTTGTAGGTCTTGCCTGCAATGTGCTCCACATGGTGCAGCACGCTCTGCACGGTATCCACCTCGAACAGGTTGCCCACGTTCTGCATCACGCAGGCCAGACGCTCCAGGCCCATGCCGGTATCAATGTTGGGGCGTGCCAGACGCTCGTAGTGGCCCTTGCCGTCGGCGTCGAACTGGCTGAACACGAGGTTCCAGATCTCCATATAGCGGTCGCAGTCGCAGCCCACGCCGCAGGTCGGCTTGCCGCAGCCGTACTCGGGGCCGCGGTCAAAGTAGATCTCGGAGCAGGGGCCGCACGGGCCGGAGCCGTGCTCCCAGAAGTTGTCCTCCTTGCCCAGACGCACCATGTGGTCCGGGGCAATGCCGACCTTCTTGGTCCAGATATCGTAGGCCTCGTCGTCCTCCTCGTACACAGAGATGTGCAGACGGTCCTTGGGGATAGCCATCCACTCGTCACTGGTCAGGAACTCCCAAGCCCAAGGAATGACCTCGTCCTTGAAGTAATCCTGGAAGGAGAAGTTGCCCAGCATCTCAAAGAAGGTGCCGTGGCGGGCAGTGATGCCCACGCGCTCGATATCCGGGGTGCGGATGCACTTCTGGCAGGTGGTCACGCGGTGGCGGGGCGGCTCCTCCTGTGCCAGGAACCACTTTTTCATGGGTGCCATGCCGCTGTTGATCAGCAGCAGGCTGGGGTCGTTCTTGGGTACCAGGGGGAAGCTGTCCAGACGCAGATGACCCTTGCTTTCAAAGAAGCTCAGGTACTTTTCGCGCAGTTCATTCAAACCGGTCCATTGCATAGATCTTTCTCTCCTCAATCGTCTTTGGCGCTTATGCGCCGTTTTTATGCTGTTATGGCAGAGGGGCGGCACGGTGAAAAAAAACAAAAAACAGCCCTCATCCCAAAAGGGACGAAGGCTGCTTGTGCATCAAACTCCGTGGTACCACCCAAATTGCAAAGGATCACTTGTCCCCTGCCGCTTTCGGCGCATTAACGCTGCGCAGCGTCCGGTTTACATTCGCCGGAAGCTCCGGGGTGGCGCGAAATGAAACCGACCGGAGCACCTTACAGCCGTGGGCGCTCTCTCTGGACGGTGGTGTGTGCATTTCTGACCCCATCATTGCCATCTGTCATAATTTTACATTCCGCAAAGCAGGCATAATGTCCCTTTGCGTACAGCTAAATTATAGCATACGCAAAGCGTTTGTCAACGGTTTTGAGCAAAATTTACGGCACCCAGATGCGGCGCACCTCCTGCACCTTGCCGCCCTGCACCACCAGCGTGGTATTATAGGTGGTCCAGTTATCGGGGTCTGCATTGATCGCTGCTGCCACCGCATCCGCGCCCGTAGTCTCCACGGCTTTGGCCTGCGGGTCGGCAGAACTGTCCTTCAGCACTACATCCTCTGCCAGCGGCATCGTCTTTTCTCCCATCTCGTAATAGAGCGGGTAATCGTCAAAGGTCATCGTCCGGTAGGTGTCATCATCCTCCAGCTTCAAGTCCAGCCCGCCGGGCTGCTCCATGCCGCCATTGATGGTGACAAGATGGTATTCGTCATTTTTTTCGATGCTCGTCACCGCATCGTTCACGACCTGATTCCATGCCGCACCCTCTTCGTGGAAGGTGATCTTGTCTCCAACGGCAAGTTTTTCAACATCTTCTTTTTTATAAAGGTCATAGCTGAAGATTTTTGCAGTCAGGTTGCCGCCCTGCACACCGGAGGTGATCTCCGCCGGAATAAAGGTGACCGTGTCCTCCCTGTCGAGGTCATCCAGCGTCCACGTCAGCATGTTGATGGGCTCCGTGACCCCTTCCTCTGCCACATGGGACGAGGCCGGCACTGCACTGGATGCGGGGGTGCTGGCGGGGGTGCCGGAGCTGCCGCAGGCCGTCAATGCGATGCCCGCAGCCAGAACAGCCAGAATCTTATATTTCAGGTTCATAAAAATACCTTCTTTCTTGACGCAGTAGATTTATTCCGCTACAATAAAAACGAATCAAGAACCCATTCTATTGCAACTGATTTTAAGATAGAGAGGAATTTCCCGTGAAAATTTTAAAAGTAAAATGTCTTGCCCCTACCCGGCTGGACAATTATCTGACCCAGCAGTACCCCGCCCTGACCCCCGGCCGCCTGAACAAGGCGCTGCGGGAAAACAAGATCAAGCTGAACGGCAAAAAGCAGCCGCTTTCCACCCGCGTGATGGCGGGCGATGAGATCAAGCTGTTCATTCTGGACGACGTGCTGGACGCCGACCGCCGGGTAGAAGGCCCCGCGTGGAAGAACGCCCGCACCCCGGCGCAGGTGATGTACGACTGCCCGCAGATCCTGATCGTGAACAAGCCCGCCGGCGTTGCGGTGGATGGCCCGGAGGACGACACCCTGCTGAACCGCGCGCTGCTGTACCTGAACAAGCAGGGCGAGTACAAGGAGAACGACCTGTACACCCCCGCCTTGTGCCACCGGCTGGACACCGGCACCAGCGGCCTTGTGATCATTGCCAAGACCCCGGAGGCCGAGGAGCTGTTCCTTTCCGCCATCAAGAACCGTGAGGTGCAAAAGACCTACCTCTGCGTCACCTTTGGCCGTCCCATGCCGCCGGACGCCACCTTGGGCGGCTACCTGCTGAAGGACGCTGACCGCGGCATCGTGAAGATCGTGGAGGACAAGCAGCCCGGCGCCAAGGAGGTGGAGACCCGGTACGAGACCATCGCCGTCTCCGGCCGTCTGGCCCTGCTGAAGGTGCAGCTGATCACCGGCCGCACCCACCAGATCCGCGCCCACATGGCCAGCATCGGCTGCCCCATCCTTGGCGACAGCAAGTACGGCAACAACAGCGCCAACCGGGAGTTGAAGCTGAAGTATCAGGCGCTGTGCGCATGGGAACTGACCATGCCCCGCTTCACCCAGCCGGACTTTGCCTTTCTCAGCGGCAAGACCTTCCACGCCCCGAAACCGTGGTATTACCAGCAGGTGCTGGACGGAACTTTGAAGTAAGCAAAAAAGGAGATGTCCTGCAGGACATCTCCTTTTTGTTACTTATAATAGAAACCTCAGACCCGCACCATGTCCGGGGTGATCTCGGCCAGCGTATGGGCACCGCACATCTGCATGGTGTCGGCCAATTCCCCAGCCAGCTTGTCGATGTAGCACTTCACACCCTCTGCGCCGCCGCCGTAAACAGCGGTCACGAAGGGGCGGCAGATCAAAACGCCGTCTGCACCCAGCGCCAGTGCCTTGAACACATCCACACCGGTGCGGATGCCGCCGTCCACCAGCACCTTCACGCCGGTGCCCTTGAGGGCTGCGGCGATCTCCGGCAGTACCTCGGCGGTGGCGGGGCACTGATCCAGCACGCGGCCGCCGTGGTTGGACACCACGATGGCAGCGGCACCGGCCTGCTTTGCCTTCAGTGCGCCCTTAACGGTCATCACGCCCTTGACGATGAAGGGACGCTCTGCCAGCTGCACGATCTCGGCCAGCTCCTCCACGCTCTTGCTGCCGGCGGGCGGGGTCATGTTCTTCAGGAAAGGCAGACCCGCTGCATCCACGTCCATAGCCACGGCAAAGCAGCCGCTGGCCTTGGCCTGTGCCATCTTTTCCCGGATGGTATCGATGTTCCACGGCTTGATGGTGGGCACGCCGCAGCCGCCCGCAGCGCCGATGGCGCGGGTAGCCATCTCCATCACGGTGGGGTTGGTACCGTCGCCGGTAAAGGCAGCAATGCCGTTTTCGGCACAGGCACGCACCAGCACGTCATTATAGGTCATATCGGTGTAGGTATCGGAATAGTGCAGGTTCACCGCGCCCACGGGGCCCGCAAAGAAGGGATAGCGGAAGCTTTTGCCGAACAGTTCCAGTGTGGTGTCCGGTGCACCACCGGGGCACAGGGTGTCCATGTTCACCCGGATGTCCGCCCACTTATTATAATTGCGGATGGCGGTATCGCCCACGCCCTTGGCACCGGGGCCGGGGATCTGGTTTTTGCAGGCCACGCCGTTGCACACCGGGCAGGCCTTGCAGTATTGACCAATGCAGGTACGGGCATTGGCAAGCACCTCAGGATAAGTCATAAAGCATCCTCCTTATATTTCCCGCCGCTGCGGCACAAAATGACCCGCCGCAGTGCTCTTTGCCCTCAATATAGACCCATTTTAAAAGTACGTCAAGGGCTTTTTGTACTTTCCGTCCATGTGGCAGAACGTCTTTTCGCGTTTTTTCGTCATTTTTAAAAAAGTCTGATTTTTTTCAAAAAAATCCTTGACAAAAAGCCTGCTTTCAGGTATTATAGTGGAGCGCCAAGGGCACCCGCCCAAAGGCAGAACAGAAGATGTGGAAAGATGGCTGAGTTGGTCTAAGGCGCACGACTGGAAATCGTGTAACGTGTCAAAAGCGTTCTGGGGTTCGAATCCCCATCTTTCCGCCAGAAACCTGAAACAGAAATGTTTCAGGTTTTTTGTTTTGTCCGCAGTTTGCGGCGCTTGACATTTGCGTACAGTTCCGTTATGCTGAAGCAAATACGTTTTACCGGAAGGAGAGGTTTCCCCATGGCATCTTCCCACAAAAAGCGCACCGGTCTGCGTGCGGCGCTGATCGTTCTGCTGTGTCTGGTTCTGGTGTGTGTGGTGGCTGCGGCGGTGCTGTACAGCTTAGTCAGCCGCAAGATCAAGGCATTCCAGAGCGGTGCCAGCTTTGCGCTGGACTACACCATCACCTCCACCGAGGCCGAGCCCCCTGCCCTTTACGCCCTGCTGGATAAGTTCGGCGGCACCACCGGCAGCCTGACCGGCCAGTACACGCCCCGGGCGGTGCAGCTGGCGCTGTACCCGACGGGCACCAGCACCGTCAACGATGCCCCTCTGACCCGGATGTACATCAGCGAGGAAGAGACCCTGTACGATGCCGGGCAGCTGTACAACAAGCTGCGCAGCGCGGTCGTGGCCGAATATCCGCTGGCAAGCCTGCTGCTGCCGGGCTGGTCGCTGGGCAGCTACATCTCCCAAGATCAGCTGGCCACCCTGCTGGGGGTAGACCCTGCCGCCACCGGCTTGCAGCAGGTGAATGACTTCCAGCTGGATCTCAAGCAGCTGAAAACCGTACAGCCCGCCAACGCGAAAGAAGGCTACCTCTACCTTCAGCTGCCGAATCTCGCCGCCGGGGAGGACGCGCCGCAGCTGATTCTGGGCATCGAAAAGCAGGGTCTGCTCAAGACCCTGTCCCCCAAAGTGCACATCCTGCTGGACGTGCCCGCCCACCATATCCATGCAGAACTTTCCGGCACGGTGACTGCCGCCCAGACCGTAGTGACCGCGCCCACCTCCCGGATGCAGGACTCTGACGTGGAAAGCCTTGTGCAGCTGCGCAAAACCATCGAGAGCATTGTGCAGTTCGTGCAGACCGCCGCCCAGAGCGATGACGCTGCCGCTCCTGCTGCATAAAAAGCTTATATAAACGCAAAAAATCGGACAGACTGCGGTCTGTCCGATTTTTTGCTATTTGTGATTTCTTACTTCTTTACGGTCTTTTTGCAGGGTGCACGCTTTGCCTTAGGCTTTGCAGCAGCGGGTGCGGCCTTAGTTGCAGGGACAGCGGTCTCAGCCTTGGCTTCCACAGCGGGCGTAGCCTTTACCTCTGCAACGGGGGCGGCAGGCTCGGCTTTAGCCTTAGCGGCCTTCTTCGCGGCGGGCTTTTCTGCCTTGACCGGCTCCGCAGCCTTTGCAGCGGGCTTCTCCTCCGCCTTCTTGACGGTGCGGGGCTTGCGGGCTGCGGGCTTCTTGGCGGGAGCGGCTTCCTTGGCCGGTGCAGCCGCAGTTTCGGCAGCGGGTGCTGCTTGTTCAACCTTAGCGGCACGCTTTACGCGGTCCTTCACCTCAGAGATGACCCACAGCTGGTCACCACCGCCGGGCACTTCCTGCCAGATCTGCAGCACAGCGCCCACCTCGGCACCCATGCCCACGGTGTCCACGCACTTGCCGCCTGCCCAGGAGGAACGCAGACGCACAGTGCCCTCCGGGGTGTGCTCCACCTTCCACATCTGGGACGTGCCGCCCACGTCCTCCCACAGATGCAGCCATGTGCCGTTGGCGGTGCCGGTCATGGTCAGATCCAGCAGCTTGCCAGAGGCGCGGTTGCGGATGCGGTACACGCCATCACCCTCGCGGACAAAGCTCCACTCCTGTTCGGGCTTGTGGTCATACTTGCCCAGACGGACAGTGCCGCCGTCCTTGCTGCCCTCCACTGCCTGAATGACGTTGCCGGTGTGGGCGGCAATAGTATAAAAGCGGTCGGCTTCGATCACAGTTTGTGCTACGGATTTCATGTACAAATCCCTCCCAATCATAAAATGCGCAGATTTTTCCAATTCCTTCTTATAAAGAATACCACATATCGTGATTTTTCACAAGCAATTCGACAATTCTTTAGCACTTTATATAGAAACCACCCTGTTTTCACCTTCTTTTTCGCCCCTTCGCAGGGGTGAAAGGCTGTTTTTTCTCCCTCTCGACATTTTGCCGCAACTGCGTTATACTGTTTTCATCAGGACTATCTGCCGCTCTGGAAGGGGCGGTTTTCTCGTTTTTGAAGGAGGATATTTTTCCATGACCCAGCAGGACCGCACTGCGGTGCAATATCATAAAATGACCGAGACCCCTATCCCCCGGCTGATCCTCAGTCTGGCCGCGCCCACCATTTTAAGTATGCTGATCACCAGCATCTACAATCTGGCAGATACCTTTTTTGTAGGGCGTATCTCCACCAGCGCTTCCGGCGCGGTGGGCGTTGTTTCCAGCCTGATGGCCATCATACAGGCGCTGGGCTTTATGCTGGGGCACGGCTCCGGCACCATCATCAGCCGACGCCTGGGCAGTCAGGATACCCACGCCGCCACCCGCTTTGCTTCCACCAGCTTTTTTACGGCGCTGGCCTTTGGCGTAGTGCTGGCGGTGGTCGGCCTTGCCACCCTGCCGGACTTCATGATGCTGCTGGGCAGCACCGAGACCATTCTGCCCCATGCCTGTGCCTACGCGCGGCCCATCCTGCTTGCCGCCCCGCTGATGATCTCCAGTCTGGTGATGAACAATATCCTGCGGTATGAGGGCAAAGCAAATCTTGCCATGATCGGGCTTGTCACCGGCGGGCTGTTGAACATTGCGCTGGACCCGCTGTTCATGTTTGGGCTGGGGCTGGGCACTGCCGGTGCCGGTATCGCCACCGCGCTCAGCCAGACCATCAGCTTTGGTATTCTGCTGTATATGTTCCTGCGGGGCAAAACGGTCAGCCAGTTCCGGCTTTCTGCCGTTACCTGGGAGCCGCGCGAGTTTTTGCAGATCCTTGCAGGCGGCGCACCCAGCTTTGGCCGTCAGGGGTTGAACAGCATTGGCGGGATGCTGCTGAACATCGCCGCCCGCAGCTACGGAGACGCCGCTGTGGCGGGCATGAGCATTGTGACCCGCATCTTTCTGTTCATCCTCTCGGTGGCCATCGGCGTGGGACAGGGCTTGCAGCCGGTGGCGTCCTTCAACTACGGTGCCCGCAAGTACCACCGGGTACGGCAGGCCGCCGTCTTTACCCTGAAAGCCGCCTTTGTGCTGCTGGTGGTGCTGATCGCAGTGTGCTGGTGGAACGATGAAAACCTGATCCGGCTGTTCCGGGACGACCCGGAGGTCACCGCTGTGGCGCTGCCCGCCTTCCGCTACCAGTGCTTTGCCATCCTTCTGCAGCCGGTGATCGTGGTGACCAACATGACCTTCCAGAGCGTGGGCAAGGCCGGGCGTGCCACCTTTCTGGCCTGCTGCCGGCAGGGCGTGTGCTTTATCCCGCTGATCCTTGTACTGCCCCGGGTGCTGGGTCTTGTGGGCGTGGAGCTTTGCCAGCCCATTGCGGACGTGCTCACCTTTTTCATCTCGCTGCCCTTTTTGCTGGCCTTTCTGCGGCAGCTGGAGCAGATGGAAGCAGACGCTGCCGCCCCGGCGCAGCTGTAATGTAATTGTAACCGTTTTTAGCCGCATTTTTCTGCAAGTTCTGCAATGAAAAATGCGGCTGTTTCGTATTCTGAGTGAACGGAAAAATTTTCCTCCCTGTTTTTGCAAAGGAGTGGTTTTTATGAAGCGTGTTGTCTTGCGTATCGGCTGCGGGGCAGTCTGCACTGCCCTTGCCCTTACTTTAGGCTGCGGCTGTGCCCTGCTGCCGCCCGCCACCGGCGTGCCGGGCGCTGCAAGCTCTGCCGTTTCGGTACCTACGGACGACAGCGGCAAACCCCTGTACGACCCCACCGTGCTGAACGATAGCCGTTTGCGGGTGCTGTACTGCGACGGTCGTTTCGGAAGCAGCACCACCATCCTGTGCGGCAGCACCCCGCTGCACCAGTCTACCCGCAGTGAGAACGTCTCGCTGGTGGAGGACAGTGCCACCGGCACCGCAGACTACTGGCTGCGCAGCTGGTCCGACCCCACCGGCCGGGGCGGACGCCGCACCGCCCTGTACGACAAGACCGGCACCGAAGTAATGTCCTTTGAGGGCGAGCAGAGCGCCACCCTGCAAAACGGCCTGCTGGTACTGCAGGAGAGCCGCCTGATCGATGGTGGATACGTCCCGGAGTCCGGCTACGGCACCTGTCAGGTCATCGACCTTGCCACCGGCGCAGCGCTGTCGGTGCCGGAGGGCGCATACAGCTGCACCCTATGCGGGGATAAGCTGGTGTTCAGCTGCTACGCCCGCCTGGAGGGGCTGGACGATTACGACTGGGATACCGACTACCAGCAGAACAGCTGGGTGGTGGTGCAGGAAAAGGACGGCACCCCCGTCTACCGCGCCGAAGCCGCCTCGGCATACCGCCTTTTCTACGACAGTGACACCCTGAGCGACTGGGTGGAGCTGGACGTTGCCACCGGAGAAGAAACCACCGACCAGATTTTGTACAACGTCCTGACCGGCGAGCAGTGCACAGGCTTTTTACAGGTCTACCCGGGCGGTCTTGCCAGCTTTTCCACCGGTGACGGCCGGTACGAGCTGCGGGATATGACCACCGAGGACCGCGGGCTGATTGCCACCTTTGACGAGCAGCCCAGCCAGTATTTCCCGGGCTATGTGGTAACATGGCACAGCGGCGAGGATCACGGCTACGAACTCTATGATCTGGAGACAGGCGCAAAGACCCCGCTGTACGATGTAGACGCCACCGACAGTACCATAGCCGTCTACGCACTGGACGGCAGCCTGCGGGTGTACAGCAAGGATAACGGCAAGCTGCTGACCGACACCACCGTAGAACCGGTGGAGCACCAGCAGCGGGTACGGATGAGCAACTGCGGCAGCGGCTATGTCTGGCTGGAATTGCAGGACAACGACCGCTACGAGACCACCGCCACCCGGCTGTACGGCCCGCAGGGGCTTGTCAGCGACCTGACCGCCCTGCAGGGCAAGTACAGTTACGTCAACTACCTGACCACCGACCCTGACGGCAGACCCATGTTCTGCGGCAGCCGCGCCGCTGCGGGCAGCGCCTACGGCAACGTATACGATGTGCTGGATGCAGACGGCAAGGTGGTGCTGCAGGGGCTTTCCAGCTGCACCGGATACTATTCTAACAGTCTGAACGCCCTGCCCGACCATGTGTTTGCTGCACAGCGGGGCTTCTATGTGGGCTGGATGGACACAAGCGGCAACTGGCTGTACTGCCAGAGCATTTTCTCGTCTGCCACTGCGGACGATGTACCGAGTTACGGCTATTGAGCTAGGAGGGCTTTCTTATGAAAAACGCTAAAATTTCCCGCCGCAGTTTTCTGCTGGGGCTGGCTGCCTGCTCCGCCGCCGGGGTGCTGACCGCCTGCAAGGGCACGGATGCGCCCTCCGGCAGCACGGCTTCCTCTGCCGTGGAGCAGCCTGCGTCCTCTGCGGCGTCCTCGGCTGTGCAGCAGCCGGAGCCGTTCCTGACCGTGGAGGAGTTTCCCCCGCTGGACGGCAGCACCGCCTGCATCCCCCTGATGGCGCAGATGCTGGCTGATACCACCGGCATGGACTTGGAAGAAGCCCGCAGCGGCATCACCGTGAGCACCACCGCCTACGCATGGGAGAACTTTGGTCTGTACGACACCACCACCCGGATGCTGGTGGTGTACGAAGCGCCGGACTACGTAAAGGAAGAGCTGCAGGAGGCCAATGTGGAGTTGGAGCAGAAGCCCATCGGGGTGGACGCGCTGGTGTTCATCGTCAACGAGGACAATCCCGTGCAGGCGCTTACCCGGCAGCAGCTGCGGGACATCTACGCCGGGAAGATCACCAACTGGAAGGACGTGGGCGGCAAAGATCAGGCCATCGTCGCCTTCCAGCGCGGCGAGGACTCCGGCAGTCAGACCCTGTTCAAAAAGCTGCTCATTCAGGGTGGCGAGCTGATGACCCCGCCCTCTGAGTTGGCCCCCGCCGCCATGGGTGAGCTGGTGGACAGCATTGCCGATTACAACAACAGCGCCAACGCCATTGGCTTCTCGGTATATTACTACATCGACCAGATGTACTCTAAGCCCGGGCTGCGGCTGCTGGCGGTGGACGGTGTGACCCCCAGCAACGACACCCTTGCCGATGGCAGCTACCCGCTGTGTAACGATTTTTACGCGGTCATTCACCCGGATGCCGCTGCCGACAGCCCGGAGCGCCGTCTGTACGACTGGCTGGACACCGCCGACGGCATCGCCTGCATCCAGAAAGCCGGGTACGTTCCGGCACAGTCTGCCGCCAAGGCGAATTGATTTTTCCATGAATTGACAGCCTGCCCGCATTCTGCTACAATCTAACCAGAAGTTTGTCGAATCCTGTTTAGCAGTATGCCGAAAGGAAGGTCTTACTATGGAACACCCCTCTCACCCGGTAGAAAGCCACTGGCGTACCTCCCTGCGCAACCGCATTATTCAGGCTTCCAGTCTGCTGGAAGTGCTGTTATCCGGGCTGGTGCTGATCGGTCTGCTGCTCAGCGTTGTGCCTCTGATCCGCTGGATGCCCGGCCTGCTGTTCGATGGCAACGAGGCAGAGATCCGCACCTTTCTGGAGCGCAGCTTGGACATTGTGATCGGCATCGAGTTCATCAAGATGCTGGCCAAGCACAGCCCCGGCAGCAGCCTTGAGGTGCTGCTGTACGCCATTGCGCGCCATCTGGTGGTGGGACACGATTCCGCCGTGGAAAACCTGCTCAGCGTGGGCGCGATCGCGCTGATCTTCATCGTGCGCAAGTTCTTCTTTGTCCCGGCCTTTGGCGCACACCTGCCGGACGGTCATCCTGCGCCGGATCTTACCCCCGCCCAGAGCGGCATCCCCGCCGACTGGTTCCGTCGGCGGCATTCCGAAGCAAAGCCTGAGGAAGAGACCGAGACAAAGGAATAAGCATACACAAAAAACACCCCGCAGCGGCCGATGAACGGCTGCTGCGGGGTGTTTTACTTATTTCCTGTTACTTTTTGCCGTGACGGCCAAAGCGGTATTCCTTGCCCTCGCGGATGCGCTGGATATTGGAGCGGTGCATATAAATGACCATTGCGCCCATGATCACCGAGCCGATGGTGCACACGGTAAGGTCGGCGGCAGAGTAGCCCCGGAACACCCCGTACAGGATGGTGAGCACCGGGTAAAGTGCTGCCATGGTCACACTGCCCAGCGACACCATGCCGGTGGGCAGCAGGCAGGCCAGAAAGATGACCGCCAGAAAGGGGATCAGCACCGGCTGGATAGCCAGAATGGTGCCGCCCGCCACCAGCACGCCCTTGCCGCCCTTGAAGCCGAAATACAGGGGCTTCAAGTGGCCGATAATGGCAAAGATAGCGGCCAGATACACCGCAAGATAGGGCGAGAGCGTGGTGCTTTCCGGCATCAGGGTGAACAGCCAGCGGCCGATGCACACGGCCAGCACGCCCTTGAGCACATCACCGAAAGCGGTAAGTGCCGCTGCCTTTTTGCCGAAGGTGCGCAGCATATTGGTCATACCTGCCGCGCCGCTGCCGTACTTGCGCACGTCATCGTGGTACAAAAACTTGCTGACGAGGATACCGGTGTCGATGCTGCCCAGCAGATACGCCTGCACAGCGGACACCACAGCGATGAGAACAGATTTCATCATCTGAGCCCTCCTGACGTGTTATACGTCCTTGGCACCCACCTCGCCGGAGCCGCGCTCCCGCACGACCAGACGGATGGGCGTATGCTCCAGACCAAAGTTTTCGCGGATCTGGTTGATGAGATACCGCTGATAGCTGAAGTGGAACAGGTGCTTTGCGTTCACGAAGGCCACGAACGTGGGGGGACGGGTAGAGGCCTGCGTCAGGTAGTAGATCTTCAGGCGGCGTCCCTTGTCGCTGGGGGGCTGCATCCGGGCGGTAGCGCGGGCCAGCATCTCGTTCAGCACACCGGTGGGCACGCGGGCACCGTTCTCGGCATCCACATCCCGGATCAGCTGCATCAGCTTGTTCACGTTGTAGCCGGTCTGGGCAGAGATGAAGATGATGGGTGCGTAGCCCATAAAGCTGAAGCACTCGGCATAGCCGCGGCGCTGCAGCTCCATGGTGTTGGTCTCCTTGCCTTCCACGGCATCCCACTTGTTCACCACGATGATGCAGGCCTTGCCCTGCTCGTGGGCGTAGCCTGCCACCTTGCTGTCCTGCTCGGTAAAGCCGACGGTGGCATCCACAAGGATCAGCGCCACGCGGCTGCGTTCCACAGCGGCCAGTGCACGCACCACCATGTAGCGCTCCAGACCATCACTGATGTTGCTGCGCTTGCGCAGACCGGCGGTATCGGTAAAGATGAACTTGCCGTAGGCGTTGTCCACCGGGGTGTCGATAGCATCGCGGGTGGTGCCGGCCTCGTTGGCCACGATCATGCGGTTCTCGCCCAGAATGCGGTTGGTCAGGCTGGACTTGCCCACGTTGGGGCGGCCGATGATGGCAACGGGGATACGATCCTCCTCCACCACGGTCTCGCTGAAGTCCAGATGTGCACACACTGCATCCAGCAGATCGCCTGTGCCGTGACCGTGCACGGAAGAAATGGGCATCACCTCGTCAAAGCCGAGGTTGTAGAACTCGTACAGTTCCATGGGAGCCTCGCCCACCTTGTCGCACTTGTTCACGGCCAGAATGATGGGCTTATGGCTGCGGCGCAGCATGTGTGCTACGTCCTCGTCGGCTGCGGTCAGGCCGTTGCGCACGTCCGTGACCATGATGATGCAATCGGCGGTGTCAATGGCGATCTGCGCCTGCTCGCGCATGTGGGCCAGAATGCCCTCGGTGGCCTTGGGCTCGATGCCGCCGGTGTCCACCAGCAAAAACTCGTGGCCGTTCCACTCGCAGTTGGCAAAAATGCGGTCGCGGGTAATGCCCGGGGTATCCTCCACAATGGCAAGGCGCTGGCCGCACAGCTTATTGAACAGGGTGGATTTGCCCACGTTGGGGCGGCCCACCACTGCTACGATCGGTTTGCTCATGGGGTCTCCTCCTTTCTTAAAAGGGGTAAAATACAATAAAAATGGCGTTATCAGCTGCCGCTCTTTCTTCTGCGGGCAATGTGCAGGCCGCTGCGCAGCAGGGCGCGGGCTTCGTCCCCGCCTGCCGTGGGCAGCACCTCCACCTTTACGCCCAGCTTCTGCCCCAACTGCTCCACCGTGATATCGTCAAGGAAGGTATCCTTTTCCTCCCGCAGCATCACAGCCGGGATACCCAGCGTCTTTGTGGCAAGTTTGCCAGCGCACTGGGCAATGATATCGGTAGCGGTGATCAGGCCGGTCACACCAACATTGCCGCCGAAAAAGCGGTTCTGGATGGTGTGGACGTGCACGGTGATCATGGGGTACTGCCGGTGCAACTCCTCCATCATACGGGTGATGAGGGGCGCTGCCATGGTGCCGGTGACCACGTCCAGCTCCTTGGTGCCATAGACCCGGTGGGGCTTGTCCAGCTCCGCCAGAAATTCTTCCTCAAACAGGCGCATCATGCCCACACCGTTTTCCAGCTGGTCGTAGTCCTCGTAGAACTCCGGCGCAGGGATGGGGCGGCCTGCCTTGAGGTACCATTCATCGCTGGGGTAGATGATGCGCTTGCCGTGGCGGCGCTTGCATTCATCGCCGAATTCTTCCATAATGTCGATGACCTCGGCGCTGGTCTTTGCATCGTAGGGCACCTGCGGGTACAGATTTTTGCGGTAATCCGTAATGCCGCAGGGCACGGCTGCAATGCTTTGCACCATGGGGGTCAGTTCCAGCAGGTCGGCAAGGGTGCGGCGCAGCTCGTCGCCGTCGTTCACGCCGCGGCAGAGCACCAGCTGGCAGTTGACGGCAATGCCGCCCTCCACCAGCCGGGGCAGGTACTTGAGCACCTCGCCGCCGCGCTTATTGGCCAGCATCCGCACCCGCAGCTGGGGGTTGGTGGTATGCACCGAGATATTGATGGGCGAGATGTGCATCTTGATGATGCGGTCGATCTCGTGATCCTGCATATTGGTCATGGTGATGTAGTTGCCGAACAAAAAGCTCAGCCGCTCGTCATCATCCTTGAAATACAGGCTCTCGCGCATACCCGGGGGCAGCTGGTCGATGAAGCAGAACATACAGTGGTTGGAGCAGGAATGCTTTGCATCGCCCAGATAGGTCTTGAACCCGCAGCCAAAGGGGCCGCGCTGCGGCCGCTGCACCTCCCACTCCCGGATGCCGTCTGCTACCCGGGCCTTCAGGTGGAAGCTGCTGCTGTCGGTATAAAAATCGTAGTCCAGCGTGTCGTTCAGCTCGTTGTCATCCACGCTCAGCAGCTCGTCACCGGGGGCAAGGCCAAGAGCCTCGGCCTCGCTGCCGGCGTCCACCTGCTCGATCCGTATCGCCATCTGCATCCACCTCCTTGAAAGCACAAGAAGGGGAAGGCTTTGCGCCCTCCCCTTCTGTACATAACACCATTATGCCACCAATTACGCGCAAATTAGGCCTTCTTGATGACTTCCTCGCCCTTGTAGTAACCGCAGTTGCCACATGCCTGGTGGGGGAGCTTCAGAGAGCCACAGTTGCTGCACTTGACCAGTGCGGGGGCCTCCAGCTTCCAAACATTGCTGCGACGCTTGTCGCGGCGGGCCTTGGAAAGATGTCTCTTAGGTACTGCCATATTTTTGCACCTCCTTGATGGGTTTATCTGTTCAGCAGTGATTTAAGGATCGCGAGCCTAGTGTCTACGGGGGCATCGGTCTGCTCTGCCGGTGGGCAGGTGCATTCCGCCTTTTTCTTACCGCACTGCGGGCAAAGCCCGGCGCAGTCGGGGCTGCAAAGCAACACCGTGGGGATCTGGAACATAAACTCCTGATTGAGCCATTCGTCCACGTCCAAGTGTCCTTTTTCGTCCAGCGGAAGATCGAAATCCGGGTCATCCAGATCCCGCTCTTTGACGATCCACTCCGTATCGACTGTCTCTTCCCGGGTGACCGGGTCCAGACAGCGGGCGCACTCTCCGTGCACCGATGCCTTTGCCCGCAATGTTATCTGGACCTCATCGCCATCGGTCTGCGCGTCAAAGACGGCTGTGACCGGCTGCGGGATCCTTGCGCCGGCATAATCGTACGCAGATAAATCACACTGAAACTCTGCATGGTACGGTCTTGCGCCGGTTGTGATAAACTTTCTCAGGTCAAATTGCATAGTACACCTCTGAAAAGGCTGCTTTGTTAGTATAGCGCCAAAGCAACCCTTTGTCAACACCAAAACAGGCAGAAAACCGAAAAAATTTATTTTTCTCCGGTCTTCTGCCTGTTGGAAAAGCCTTTAGCCCTGTTCTTTTATCAGATTACAGGTACTTCTTCACATCGTGGGGCAGTGCGGCCTCGTCTGCGCTGACGGTCACGGTGACCTTCACGCTGTCGCCGGCAATGGCTGCCATCTCGTCCAGCACAACGCCCAGACGGTTGATATCGTGATCCAGCACCTTCAGGATGCCGTCAATGTACAGGTCGGTGATGTCGTAGTTGCTTGCCATCAGGCCGGCCACAAAGCCGTACAGCATTTCGCCGCCGGAGATCTTGTACTCGTCCAGATCGATCAGACGTGCTGCAGGAGCGATGTCGTAGGTGAGCTTCATGCCCTTTTCCACAACAACAACATTGCCTTTGGAGGTCTTGACCGCGTCGTTGATCTGGTCGATCATAGCCTTGGTCTTGCCGGAGCCCTTGGTACCAACAATCAGTTTAATCATAGTTCAGTCCTCCTGTATTTTCCACGCCTTGCGGCGGGAGATCATTTTTAACGTTCGGCAGCTTACTTCAGCTTTGCCTCCAGCTCTGCGGTCAGGCCCTCGTAGCCGGGCTTGCCCAGCAGGGCAAACATATTCTTCTTGTAGCTTTCCACGCCGGGCTGGTTGAAGGGGTTCACGCTCAGCAGGTAGCCGCTGCAGGCGCAGGCACGCCAGAAGAAGTAGATCAGGTAGCCTACATTATAGGCAGACAGATCGTCCACCTCGATCAGCACCTCGGGCACGCCGCCATCGGTGTGTGCCAGGATGGTGCCTTCCATCGCCTTGCGGTTGACCACGCTCATGTTCTGGTTTGCAAGGAAGTTCAGGCCGTCAAAGTTGCCCTCCAGCGGGTCAATGAACAGATCCTGCGCGGGCTTTTTCACGTCCACGATGGTCTCGAACATGATGCGGGCGCCTTCCTGAATGAACTGACCCATAGAGTGCAGGTCGGTGGAGAAGATGCAGCTTGCGGGGAACAGGCCCTTGTTGTCCTTGCCCTCGCTCTCGCCGAACAGCTGCTTATACCACTCGTTCATCAGGGTGAAGTCCGGCTCGTAGCACTCCAGGATCTCCACAGCCTTGCCCTTGCGGTACAGGATGTTGCGGATGGCAGCGTACTTGTAAGCATCGTTGTCGGGGCTCAGCACGGAGAAGCGCTCCATAGCGTCGGCAGCGCCCTGCATCAGAGCGTCGATGTCGATGCCGGCAGCGGCGATGGGCAGCAGACCCACGGCGCTCAGCACGGAGTAGCGGCCGCCCACGTCATCGGGAACTACAAAGGTAGGCCAGCCCTGTGCGTCAGCCAGCTGCTTCAAAGTGCCCTTGGCACGGTCGGTGGTGGCGTAGATGCGCTTGTTGGCTTCCTCCACGCCCATCTCCTTTTCCAGCAGCTCGCGCAGCACGCGGAAGGCCAGAGAGGTCTCGGTGGTGGTGCCGGACTTGGAGATGACGTTGATGGAGAAGCGCTTGCCCTTGCACAGGCTGATGAT
>CAKTAT010000027.1:0-23388 GCA_934532365.1 uncultured Faecalibacterium sp.
TGTCGCTATTTAGCAAATAAAAAATGACGAATGCTCTTTGACAGCTAAATGCTGTAAGAACATTCGTCATGGTGCGGATAAGAGGACTTGAACCTCCACCGAGTTGCCCCGATTAGAACCTGAATCTAACGCGTCTGCCAATTCCGCCATATCCGCATATTCTGTTGTGTTCCTACGCCGTGGCGCCGGGAACGATAGTTATTATACCAGATACAAAGGAAATGTCAAGGCTTAATTTCAAAATTATTCGACAAATTTTTGCGGCAAAGTTGGTGCACTCTGAATAGCGGCTGCGGGGCGCTTTTTAGGGCAGATTATGGTACAATAAACTATACGTCCGGGCACCGCCCGGCGATTACGGAAAAACGAGGGAAAACGATGCTGAATGTGATTATTTTTCTGGTGGGCGCACTGATTATGTTTTACATGGCGCTGCGCAGCGTGCGGGCGCGGCAGCAGCTGCGCACCAAGGGCGTCTGCGTGCAGGCCACGGTAAGCGGCACGGTGCAGAGCCGGGACGGCGCTGCCTATGTGCTGGAGTTTACCACCGCAGGCGGCAGCCACCGGCTGCAATACCCCAAGCCCGCCAAGGGCAAGCCCTTTGCCGAGGGCAGCGTGGTCACCCTGTACTACGACCCCGATGCCCCGGAGAAGATGTTCGTGGAGGGCGACAAGTCCGTGCTGGGTGCTGAGCTGCTGTACGCCGGCATCGGCGTGGCGCTGCTGGTGCTGATGTTTGGCCTTATGGGTCGCTGAGAAGGAGGGACACCGCATGAAACTGGAACATTTCGGCATGGCAGAGCCGGGGGACTGCCGGTTGGTATTCACGGCAAGCGCAGAGGAGCTGACCGCTGCGCTGGCAAAGGAGCAGGCCGCCCCGGATGCTCCACAGGACGAGGAAGAACTGCTGACGGCAGCGGTGAACCGCACCATTCTGGAGGGCTTTGACCCCCTTTACCGGCAGCTGGTGCAGGAGCAGCAGCTTGTACCGGTGACCGACCCGGATTTTGAACTGCTGGCAGTCAACAAGACCGAGGGGTTCCGGGCAGGGGCGCAGTTTTACACCCTGCCGCCGCTGGAGCTGGGGCGGGATACCGGCTTTGTGCAGGCCATCGAGCCGCACCCGCTGCGCCGGTTGACCATTGAACTGGAGATCAACCGCAACTACGGCGATGAAGAACGCGCCGCCGATGCCGCAGGCAAGGCCGCGCTGCGCGACCGGGTGACCCGGGAACTCTACGCAAAGCGCTGCGCACAGGCCAAGGACAGGGCAGAGAAGGAACTGGTCTGGCAGCTGGGCGACGAGGTGACCGGCCCGGTGCCCAAGCGGCTGGAGGCGGGCAACTACTTTGCCGAGCAGCGGCAGTTCAATCTGGGCTTGCAGGCGAACGGAGTCAATTTTGACCAGTTCTTGGCCGTGCGAGGGCAGACGGTGGAGCAGTTCCGGCAGTGGCTGCACCAGCAGGCAGAGCGCAAGCTGCGCAGCTGGCTGGGGCTTTTGCTGGTGGCCGAGCGGGAGGGCTTGCAGCCCACCGAAGCCGAGGTGGACGACGCCCTTGCCGACTGGAACGAGAAGCTGGACGGGGAGCGCACCTTCCCCGCCAACGACACCCGCAAGGTGCGTCAACGCCTTGCCCGGGCAAGGGCTGCGGCCTTTGTGGTGGCGCATTCCACCCTTACCCCGCCGCCGGCGGAACCCCTTGTGCAGGAGCCGGAAGCAAAATAAGAAGCGATGTGTTTTATGTCATGGCGGGCAGTCTGCGGGCTGCCCGCCATGGCTTTTTTTGCAAAAAAGAGACAGCAGAGCGCCCGCAGGTGCTCCGCTGTCCCGGATATTCTCGTTTTATTCCAGGTGATGCTTCCGGCAGAACTTTTTGCTTACCCAGTACATCCCGCCCCACAGCAGGACCGAGAGCACAAGGTAGACCGGGTTTTTCAGAGAACTGACCAGCGACTGCCCAAAGACAGCCATCATGGCCACCATCAGTCCTTTGCCCAAAAGAACGGTGCGCAGATAGCGCTTTTCATCAAAGTCCGACATCCCGAAGGCAAAGTGCATAAAGGAGGTGGGGGTGAAGGGCAGCAGCGACAGCATGAACAGGGAAGAGGTGTCGAAGCGGTTCACCCACTGCTGCGCCTTTTCCAGCTTGGGGGAGCGGCTGGCTACCTTCCAGAAAAAGCGCTTGATGAGCCGCCGCCAGAACAAAAACATGATGGTGCCGCCCAGCGCCACGCCTGCCCAGCTGTACAAAAAGCCCAGCAGACCGCCGTGCGCGGCCACGTTCAGCGCCACAATGGCGATGAGCGGCAGCGGCGGAAAAAAGGACTCCACCATAGCCAGCAGAATGGGCACAAGGGGGCCAAGCCCCTCAAAGCCCGCCAGCAGCGCCTCCCAGTATTCCAGTGTTCCAAGCTGGTGCACCCAGCCCATCAGTGCGGTTTGCATCCTTTGTCCGATCCCTTTCTGTGCAGCCGGTGCCGGGGCGTTCCCGGGCAGGCTGCATCATGCTTAGTATATCCATTCTCTATGACAGAGCCGTGAACAGAGTGTGCATTTTTCGACACGTTCTGTGCTCTGCTATCTATACTACGAAACGGAAGGGGATTCTCCTGCACTTAGAAGCCGTTTTTATAAGCATTGCACACCGCCCGAACGGTCTTTTTGCTCGCATACTGCGTTGCTTTCCCTTGCAATCCACCAAGGATTGCTGCGGAAAATCGCCTTGTCTGCGGGCAAAAATTCTCGTCGTTCGGCGCACCCCGCTTACGAAAACAGCTTCTTACTTTTCCGCCGCCTGCTTTTCGGCCTTGGCGCGCATCCGCTCCAGCTGGGCGGTGCGCAGCTTTTCCCAGCGGGCAAGACTTTCGGCGTCCGGCATCTGGGCGCAGCGGGCAAAGCTCCAGTGCAGGCCGTCCCGGCGGGACAGCTTGTACCGCTGGAACACACCCTGCCCGGCGGCGTTGCCGCTGCCGGTGCAGCTGGGGCACTGGCACAGGGTGTACCAGCTGTTGCTGCCCTTTTTCAGCCAGAGCTCGTCCGGCTGCAGGGTGGTGCCGCACTCCGGGCAAGGCATCTGGCTGATCTTGGGGTCAGCCCGCCATGCGTACTGTTCCACATAGCCGTGGAACACAGTAAAGTCCCGGTAGTCGCCGGGGGTCTGGCACAGGCTCTGGCGCAGGGCTTCGTCCTCGGTGGGGTAGGCGGCAAGCCCGGCGCGCAGATCCAGCAGACGGCAGACGTCGGCGGTGTACAGCGTGTCGGAAAGTGCATCGTGGAAGGGGCGCTCCATGGGGATGCCCATGCGGGTGACCACGCTTTCCAGCGTCATGCCCTCGCCCTCCTTGCGGGGATGCTCCCGCAGAAAGACCTGCTGCAGGTCGTACCACACGGTGGGCTTGGACTCGTCCAGATTGCACAGGAACAGATTCTGCTTGAGCACCGGCACGTCGTCCAGACCCCACTCGGCAAACTCGGCATCGGGGCCGCACCACTGCATAAAGCGGCGCAGTCCCTGCACGATGGGCTCGCCCTTGTCCAGATCTGCCTGCGTCAGGCCGGTCACCTTGGCGATATGGTGCTGCAATTTGCGGAAGATGCGGGGGCGCAGATGGATGGAAAAGGTGTCCAGCACGTTGGCGTCCTCGTCGATCTTTACGGCGCCGATCTCCACGATCTCGCCCCGCAGGGTCTGCTGCACCCCATGGTAGTTAAAGGTATACGGCTGGTAGCCGATGTTCCATTCCAGATCAAATAAAACCAAGTTACGCGGCATTGCTTTGTTAGTCCTCTCGTAAAATAAACTTCTCTACGGCCTCGGCCACGCCGTCGTGGTTGTTGTCGGCGGTGGTCACATAGTCGGCGCAGTCCTTTACCGGCTGCTCGGCGTTCTGCATGGCCACGCCCACCCCGGCGTAGGTGATCATGGAGCGGTCGTTCAGGCCGTCGCCGCAGGCCATCAGGTTCTCGCGGGTCAGCCCCATGCGGCGCAGAAGTTCCGCCAGACTGCCGTCCTTGGCCACGCCCAGCGGCACCGCCTCGATAAAGAAGGGGCTGGAGGGGTACAGGTCGGCGCGGCCTGCAAACTGCTGCTGCCCGGCGGCGCACACTGCGTCCCGGCGGGCGGGATCCAGTGTGATGAGCATCTTGCACACAGGGTAGTTCACATAGGATGCCAGATCGTCCACATGGATCATGGGCAGCTTGGTGGTAAAGCACTCCTTGTTGGCCCACTCGTCCTTGTCCCGCTCGCAGACGATGCCCTCGCGGTTATAGGTCAGGATGGCAATATCCTGCGCGGCGGCAAAGGCGCACAGCTCGGGCACAAGGGCGGGGTCCAGCGTTTTTTCCACCAGCGTTTCGCCGGTGCGGCAGTCCACGATCTTGCCGCCGTTGTAGGACAGGATGCAGCCGCCTTTTTTGTCCAGACCCAGCTCCTCCGCCAGCGGCTGGATGCCGGCGGTGGGCCGGCCGGACGCCAGCACGATGGTGACGCCTTTTTCAATGGCGGCGTCCAGCGCGGCGCGGGTGCGCGGGGTGACGAGTTTCTGGTCGTTGGTCAGGGTGCCATCCAGATCCAGCGCTAGCACTTTGATATCAGACATATTTAAAAGATCCTCTCGTTATAGAAGTGTATCTCAGCTTGATCTCTCTCTATTGTACAATGAAAAGCCCCCCGCTTGCAACCCTTGCGGGGCGGTTCAGCGCAAAAAGTGGCCCTTCGGCGGGCGTTACAGGCAGATTTTACCTGCTTTGCCCGGATTTTACACCGCCGTCCTTCCGTGCGCCAAAGGTTTACCTAAGTGTTACACGGGGCTGGTTTCGCCGCTGCGGGCGGTGCGCTACAATACAGGTGTTCCCACAAGAAATAGTATGACCGCCCAAGCCGGGCTGAAAAAGAGAGGATATCTGTTATGAAGAATGCAAAAATTTCCCGCCGCAGCTTCCTGAAGGCCGGTGCCGTTGCATCGGCAGTGGGCATGCTGTCGGCTGCCCCCGTAGCCGCTCATGCCGCCGAGGCGGATGCTTCTGCCGCAGCAGACGAAGAAAACGGCCTGCTGGACGTGTTCAAAAAGCCCAAGTACGTTTTCCTGTTCATCGGTGACGGCATGGGCACTGCCCAGATCCAGTCTGCACGCTTCTACAAGGGCACCGTGGACAACAACGGCGCTGTGACTGAGGCCGACCTGAGCTTTACCGGCTTCCCGCAGGTGGGCAGCGTGACCACTTACGACAGCACCTCCTTCTGCCCGGACTCCGCTTCCACCGCCACCTCCATCGCCACCGGCCACAAGACCGAGAGCGGCGTCATCAATATGTGCCCGTGGACCCGCGATGTGCCCTACGAGACCATCGCCGAAAAGCTGCACGCCCAGAAGGGCTATAAGGTGGGCGTGATCTCCACCGTGAACATCGACCACGCCACCCCCGCTGCCTTCTATGCCCACCAGAAGACCCGCAAGAACTACTACCAGATCGGTGTGGAGCTGGCAAACTCTGGCTTTGAGTACTTCGCCGGCGGCGAGTTCCAGAAGGTGAACGGCGATGGCACCGGCCCCGACAACCATACCGTGGCTGCCAACGCCGGTTACAACGTGGTCACCACCCAGGCCGGTGCAGCTGCCCTGACCGCCGGTGCAGGCAAGACCCTGATCATCGCTGAGAATCTGGGCGATGGCAAGGCCATGAACTACGCCATGGACGCTGCCAACGGCGAGTGGCAGCTGACCGACTACGTCAAGAAGGGCATCGAGCTGCTGAACAACAAGAAGGGCTTCTTCCTGATGACCGAGTCCGGCAAGATCGACTGGGCCTGCCACGCCAACGACGCCGCTGCTTCCATCCATGATGTGCTGGAGATGAGCAACGCGGTGCAGGCTGCTGTGGACTTCTATAATGAACACCCCAACGAGACTTTGATCCTCGTCACCGCCGACCACGAGACCGGCGGCATGGCCATCGGCTACAAGACCACCAACTACGACACCTTCCTGACCAATCTGGCACACCAGAAGATGTCCTACGCAAAGTTCGACTCCACCTATGTGCAGGGCTACATTGCCAACAAGACCCCCTTTGAGACTGCCATGCAGGATGTGAAGAACGTCTTTGGCCTGACCCTGCCCACCGACCCCGCTGCCGCCAGCGCAGGCAAGCTGCTGCTGACCGACTACGAGGTGGAGAACCTGCGCAAGGCCTACGAGCGCACCCTGCAGGTGGGCTCCTCCAGCCAGAGCAAGATGAGCCAGCAGGATTACGAGCTGTACGGCACTTACATCCCCTTCAGCATGGCTGTCTGCCACACCATCAACCACAAGTCCGGCATGGACCACACCACCTACGCCCACACCGGTGCCATGGTCAACGTGTACGCAATGGGTGTCGGCGCCGAAAAGTTCGGCGGCGTGTACGACAACACCGAGATCTACCACAAGCTGGCTGAGCTGACCAAGGTTCAGTAAGCCGGTAAGTAAGAACTCCTGATTTTCCTGCTTCACTTCCCACTCCACTTTTCCACAACC
This sequence comes from uncultured Faecalibacterium sp., assembly GCA_934532365.1. GTDB lineage: Bacteria > Bacillota > Clostridia > Oscillospirales > Ruminococcaceae > Faecalibacterium. Next base: position 6,520 of record CAKTAT010000027.1, read on the forward strand.
AAACCGCAAAATGTGCAAAACCCTCCCGGCCGAAAGCGCAAAGACTGCGCCCGGCCGGGAGGGTTTTGTTGTAATGTCAATGCTGAATGCTTCAGGCCTTCATTTCGGGAAAGCCCTCCAGCTTGGAGGTGCAGTGGGGGCAGCGTACAGCCTTGATGGAGATCTCGCTCTGGCAGTAGGGGCACACCTTGGTGGTGGGTTCCTCCGGCTCTGCGGGCTCGGCGGGCTTTCTGTGCAGGGAGTTGACAAACTTGATCACAACGAACAGCACAAAGGCAACGATGAGGAAGTTGATGATGGAGTTGACGAACTCGCCGATCTTGATGCTGGAGCCGCCCAGCCCGATGACCACCTCGGAAAAATCCGCCTTGAAGAACAGGCCGATCAGCGGGTTGATGATGTCCTCCACCAGCGCGGTGACGATGGCGGTGAAGGCGCCGCCGATGACAACGCCCACTGCCATGTCCAGCACGTTGCCGCGCATGGCAAACGCCTTGAACTCTTCAAAGAACTTTTTGATGCCGCTTTTTTTCTCTTCCATAGATAACTGCTCCTTCTTCTCCCCTTTTTTACCGCAAGGGGTTATTTTATTTTTATAATAGCGTATTATGTAGCGATTTGCAAGAGTAAAGCGGCCCATATTATGGAAAATAAAAAATGCCATCTCCCGCGAAAAAACGCTCCCGGAAAGTCCGCAGACTTTCCGGGAGCGTCCTGTTTCAAAAATAGTTTTCCGCTGATTTATGCTGCGGGCTGCTCTGCGGCAGCAGGCTGCGGGTCAGCGGTCACCGTAATGGTGCGGCTGATGCTGCTGCAGGAGTAGTTGCCCTCGGTCTTGGCGGTCTGGGTGTAGGTGCCGGGCTCGGTAGGCACACCGTTTATCTGGCTGCTGAACCACAGGAAGGTCTTTTTCTTGTAGGTGTAGCTCACCTTGCCGTTTTCAGCCACCTGTCCGTCCGAGATCACCTTGGCGGTCAGATCGGCGCTTTGCAGCTGGGAGACGGTCATGCTGGCCGGGGCATCCGCTGCCCAGCTCAGGCTGACGTTTTCGGTCTTGGGCTTGATCCTGAACATGGCAAACCCGGCGGCGTTGATATCGCTGCTTTCCAGCGCGATGGCACCGGCAAAGTATTTGCCGCTGTCCTTAGGCTGCTCGTCCAGATAGATGCGGCTCAGCGCGCCCTCGGGCAGATACTTGCGGATCAGGCTCAGCGCAAGCTTCATGCCGTTGGAAACGTTCTTCACGGTGGTCAGGTAGCTGGCCGGGACAAAGAAGCTGACGGTGTCCATTACCGACACCACCTCGTCCGCTACCCGCAGCAGCACGCTGACGTCGTTGCCGTCGATCAGCTGCTTGAGGTAGCTGTATACGTTGAATTCCTCGGTCTGGTCTGGGGTCTGGGACATCTTTTTGGGCAGGGGGATCAGCTTGAGCAAAGTGCGCAGCTTCTCCGAGATCATCAGGGTCACATAACCGTAGGCTTCGCCGCTGGTGCCCAGCACCACAGCGATATACTGGGTGTTTTCGGGCCGGGTCTCCACCTCCAGCTTATAATCGGAGCCATAGACAAGGTTGCCGGTGGCCTTGATGCGGATGCTGACGATATCATTTTCATCCTCTGCCGCGCTCTGTTCTGCGGCATCGGGCAGCGCCTCGCTGACAGCAGCGGTGCTTTCCGGCTGCTGGGCTGCCGCCGAAGCAGGCATTGCCAGTACACCAAGCATCATGCTGACCGCAAGCAGCAGCGAGATCCATCGTTTGGCCTTCATACGAAAACCTCCTTCGTTGTTTGGTATCATACCCACATTTTACCGCAAAATAATGCTAGGGTCAATAACGGGATTCAAGCCGGGCGCATCACTCCCCGATATAGGTAAAGCGGGGCTGGGTAACGCCGTCCCGGGTCACGGTCTCCAGCCACATGGCGGCGGGGCGCACCCACAGCCCGCCCTCGCCGTACAGGGCGCGGTACACCACCATTTCCTCCTCGGTCTCGCTGTGGCGTGCCACGCCCAGCACCTGATATTCGTTGCCTTTAAAGTGGCGGTAGCGCCCGGGGCGCACCGGATATTGCAGTTCCTTCATAACAGTTCCTTTCTGTTTCTGCAAAAAGGGCTGCTGCGCCGGGCGGGTGCAGCAGCCCACAAACCTTATTATATTACAGCGTGCTGTCCGTCCCATCGCCGGGGGTCTGCTCGGCAGAGTACAGCAGCATCAGGTGGTTGGCCGAGGCTTCCAGCTGGCTCTTGGCCTGCCGCAGGGCGGCTTCCTCGGTCTCGTTCATCTTTTCGGGCTTATCCTTGCGCAGGCAGTGGCGCAGGTTGGCAAGGTCGGCCTTCACGCGGGCCTTTTCGTCCTTGTCCAACTCCTTTTTGCACTTGGAAAGCGCCTCGTCTACCTTGTAGGCCAGCACCTCGGCCTGATTGTGCAGCTCCAGACGCTCCTTGCGGCGGCTGTCCTCAGCCTCGTAAGCAGCGGCGTCTGCCATGGCGCGCTGGATCTCGTTTTCGGAAAGGTTGGTGCTGCCGGTAATGGTGATGTTCTGCTCCCGCCCGGTGGCAAGGTCTTTCGCGGATACCTTCACCACGCCGTTCACGTCGATATCAAAGGTGACCTCGATCTGGGGCTTTGCGGAAAAGCTTGCCCGGATGCCGTTCAGCTTGAACTTACCCAAAGACTTGTTGTCCCGCGCAAAGTGGCGCTCGCCCTGCAGAACGTTGATCTCCACGCTGGTCTGCATGGGGCGGGCGGTGGTAAAGATCTGGCTCTTGCGGGTGGGGATCATGCTGTTGCGGGTGATCAGCGGGGTGGCCACCCCGCCCAGCGTCTCGATGGACAAAGTCAGCGGGGTCACGTCCATCAGCACCAGCCCCTGCGCTGCCGCACCGGTGGCACCCGCCAGCTTGCCGCCGCCCTGCAGCAATGCGCCCTGCACCGCTGCGCCCATGGCAACGCACTCGTCCGGGTTCAGGCTGTGGCTGGGCTCCTTGCCCAGCAGCTCCCGCACCTGCCGCTCCACGGCGGGCATCCGGGTGCTGCCGCCCACCAGCAGCACCTTGCCCAGCTGGCTGGCAGAGATGCCCGCATCCCGCAAGGCGTTCTGCACCGGGGTCACGGTGCGGGACAGCAGATCGCCGGTCATCATCTCGAACTGCGGACGGGACAGGGCGATATCCAGGTGATGCGGCCCGTCCTTGCCCACCGTGATAAAGGGCAGGTTCAGCTGGGCAGAGGGCGCACTGGAAAGCTCCTTCTTGGCCTTTTCCGCCTCCTCCTTCAGCCGTCCCATGGCGGCGGGGTCCCGGGTCAGGTCGATGCGGTCAGACTTTTTGAACTCCGCCACCGCGTACTCCACGATGCGCTGGTCAAAGTCGTCGCCGCCCAGATGGGTGTCGCCGCCGGTGGCCAGCACCGTGAAGGTGCCGTCCTCGATCTCGATGATGGACACGTCAAAGGTGCCGCCGCCAAGGTCGTAGACAAGGATCTTCTGTGCAGCCTCGTTGTCCAAGCCGTAGGCCACAGCGGCGGCGGTGGGCTCGTTGATGATGCGCAGCACGTTCAGTCCCGCAATGCGGCCTGCATCCTGCGTGGCCTTGCGCTGGCTGTCATCAAAATAGGCGGGCACGGTGATAACGGCTTCGGTCACCGGTTCGCCCAGATAACTCTCGGCGTCCCGGCGGATCTTGGCAAGGATCATGGCGCTGATCTCCTGCGGGGCAAGGTCCTTGCCGTCAATGTGCGCCCGGTAGTCCGAGCCCATGTACCGCTTGATGCTGGAGATCGTGCGCCCGGAGTTCGTGGCGATCTGGCGCTTGGCCGCACCGCCCACCAGACGCTCGCCGTCCTTGGTAAAGGCCACCACGCTGGGGGTGGTGCGCTCGCCCTCTGCATTGGTGATGACCACGGGCTTGCCGCCCTCCACCACTGCCACACAGGAATTGGTCGTACCCAGATCAATGCCGATCACTTTGCTCATACTGTTTCCTCTGTTTCTTGTCCGCCGTGTCTGCGGGCTGATTTTTCTCCAGTCTATCTTACCGGACTGCTGTGACCATTTTTTAGTCCAATTGTAAAGATTCTATGTTATATGCCGCCGGAGCCGTGGGCGGCTCGTGGGTCAGCTCGTAGAGCAGCTGTTCCACTTCCTGTAACCAGCGGTCGGCGTCCGGCTCGTGCTCCCGCTGCAAAATGGTAAAGGCCTGCTTTGCTTCTGCCGCCTGTGCCAGCGCCTTTTTGCGGGAGGTGTAGCGGGTTTCGTACTGCGCCAGCCGCAGGCAGACCCGGGGCGTATACTCGATATCCGGTACTGCTGCCGCGCTCTGCCGCGCCCGGCGGTACCACAACAGCGCCTTGCCGTTGTCACCCCGGGCGGCGCAGTCGTCGCCAAGGTTCAAAAGGGCGGTGGGCTCACCGCTTTCGGCAGCGGCCTTCCACAGCTTACGCGCCTGCGCGGCGCTTTTGGACGCCCCGCGCCCCTGATACAGGCACTCGCCCAGCAGCGAAAGCCCGGCGGCGTTGCCCTGCTCGGCGGCTTTCTGGTAGCACTCTGCCGCTGCCGCCCAGTGTCCGGCGCGGGCAGCTTCCTTACCGGCCTCGGCTTCCTCTGCGCCGGGGCCTTCCGGGGTGTGGCCTGCGTGCAGCAGACCGTTGAGCAGTGCACCGTCCAGCGAGGCGGAATTGCTCCACGGGTCCAGCACCACGCCGTCGATGCCCGGGGTGTCCAGTGCCAGCTGCATGGCCTGTTCCAAGGTGCGGTCAGCCATGGGGCGGCTACCGGTACTGCGGTCTGCACCGGCCGCTGCCACCGAGGTAAACAGCGGCAGCCAGCAGCGCCCTTTATCGTTGCGCAGCGTCCACAAGGCAAGGCCGTCGGCCTTTTCTGCCGGGATGGGGTGCTCCATCCACGGGGCGGGCGCACCCTGCGCCGAAAGCGCCGTCTGCAGCGGCACCAGCACATGGGTCTCCAGCTCCAACGCATAATTCAACGCGCTCATCAGGGACCAGAAGCTTTCCTCGTTCTGCCCCTTGTACAGCCCCTGCACCGCCTGCTCGATGGCCGGGCAGCCGGTGCCGCGCGGGCTGTACACCGGTGCGGTGCGGCTGCGGCGGCTGCCCACCGGGCGGAAGCGTACCCCGCCGTCTGTTCGTCTTGCCATTGTGTTCACCATACTTCCCTATCAATATCAGCCCTAGTATAACAGGATTTGGCAGCTTGTACAATGCAAAACGCAACTGCGGCACTGGATTTTCAGGATACATCGCGCTATAATAAGGTGTATTTTGACCCCGAAGGAGGAATTTTTTTGAACCGGATGCTTGGCTACCTGAAGGGCTACAAGCGCGAAAGTGTGCTTGCACCGCTCTTTAAGATGCTGGAAGCCACCTTTGACCTGTTCGTGCCGCTGGTCATGGCAGATATCGTCAATGTAGGCATTGCAGCGCATGACCTGCATTATATTCTGGTGCGGTGCGGTCTTTTGCTGCTTCTGGCTTTCATCGGCCTTACCTGCAGCCTGACCGCGCAGTACTTTTCCGCCAAGGCGGCGGTGGGCTACTCCACCGCACTGCGGCACGCCCTGTTTGCCCATATCCAGAGCCTGAGCTTTTCAGAGATGGATACGCTGGGCACCAGCACCCTTATCACCCGCATGACCAGCGATGTCAATCAGGTGCAGAGCGGGCTCAACCTGTTTTTGCGCCTGTTCCTGCGCAGCCCCTTTGTGGTGCTGGGCGCTATGGTCATGGCCTTTACGGTCAATGCCCGGGCAGCAATGATCTTTGTGGTCACCATCCCGCTGCTCAGCGTGGTGGTGTTCGGCGTGATGGTGATCACCCGGCCGCTGTATAAGACCGTGCAGACCCGGCTGGATCGGGTGCTGGGCCTGACCCGCGAGAACCTGACCGGCGTGCGCGTGGTGCGCGCCTTTGATAAGGAGCAGAGCGAGATCGACCGCTTTGAGGACGCCAACGCTCTGCTGACCGGGATGCAGCTGCATGTCGGCCACCTTTCGGCGCTGATGAACCCGCTGACCTATGTGCTCATCAACCTTGCTATCGTGGCGCTGCTGTATGTGGGCAGCATCGAGATCAACGTGGGCGGCATGGCCTCCGGCGATGTCATCGCGCTGGTGAACTACATGAACCAGATCCTTGTGGAACTGGTAAAGCTGGCAAACCTCATCGTGCAGATCAGCAAAGCGCTGGCCTGCGCGGGCCGCGTGCAGGCGGTGCTGGATACCAAACCCGGCATGACCTTCCCGGCAGAACTCTTGGGCGAGGCGCCCGCCGACAAGACCGGCGATGCCGTGCGCTTTGACCATGTGGGCCTGACCTACGCCGGGGCGGGCGCACCCAGCCTGAGCGATATCAGCTTTACCGCAAAAAAGGGCCAGACCATCGGCGTCATCGGCGGCACCGGCAGCGGCAAATCCAGCTTGGTGAACCTCATCCCGCGCTTTTACGATGCCACCGAGGGCAGCGTAGAGATCTTCGGCCGTCCGGTGGCCAGCTACCCCCGGGACGCTTTGCGCGGCAGGGTGGCGGTGGTCATGCAGAAGGCACAGCTTTTCGGCGGCACCATCCGCTCCAACCTTTTGTGGGGCAACAAGGATGCCTCTGACGCCGACCTGTGGGCGGCGCTGGAAACGGCACAGGCCGCGGACTTTGTGCGTGCAAAGCCCCTTGGGCTGGACGAGCCGGTGGAGCAGGGGGGACGCAACCTTTCCGGCGGACAGAAGCAGCGCCTGACCATCGCCCGTGCGCTGGTGGGCAAGCCGGATATTCTGATCCTTGACGACAGCGCCAGTGCGCTGGACTACGCCACCGACGCCGCCCTGCGCAAGGCGCTGGCGGCGCTGCCCGGGGCACTGACCGTGTTCATCGTCAGCCAGCGTGCCGCCAGCTTGCAGCACGCCGACCAGATCTTAGTATTGGATGACGGCCATCTGGTGGGCATCGGCACCCACAGCGCGCTGCGCAGCAGCTGCCCGGTGTACGAGGAGATCTACGAGAGCCAGTTCAAGAAAGGGGAGGCAGAAGCATGAGTGCAAAAGCAAAAAACAAGCTGACCCCGCAGCAGCGCAAGGCCACCCTGAACCGGGTGCTGCACAAGATCCGCCCGTACAGCGCCTTTGTGGTGTGCAGCCTGCTGGTGGCGGCGGTCAGCGTAGCCGCCCAGCTGTATATCCCCATCCTGTGCGGTGACGCCATTGATAAAATGCTGGGCAAGGGCAATGTAGACCTTGCCGGGGTGCTGCGCATTGCAGTAAGCATTCTGGTGGTGGCTGCCGTAGCCGCCCTTGCACAGTGGCTTTTGAGCGTGTGTAATAACCGCATCACCTTCTCGGTCAGCCGCGACCTGCGCAACGAGGCGCTGCGCAAGATCCAGACCCTGCCGCTGTCTTATCTGGACAGCCACCCCTCCGGCGATATCGTCAGCCGCATGGTGGCGGATGTGGACACCTTTGCAGACGGCCTGCTGATGGGTTTTACCCAGCTGTTCTCCGGCATCCTGACCATTTTTGGCACTTTGCTGTTCATGCTGCAGGAGAACGTGCCCATCACGCTGGTGGTGGTGTGTATCACCCCGCTGAGCCTTGTGGTGGCGGGCTTTCTGGCAAAGCGTAGCTACGGCTACTTCCAGAGCCAGAGCGCCGTGCGCGGCAAGCAGACCGCGCTGGTCAACGAGATGATCGAGGGCCAGAAAGTGGTGCAGGCCTTTGGCCACGAAGCCGAGAGCCTTGCCGCCTTTGACGAAGTGAACGGACAGCTGCAGGAGGTGAGCCTGAAGGCCATCTTCTTCTCCAGCCTGACCAACCCCGCCACCCGCTTTGTGAACAACATCGTGTACGCAGGCGTGGGGCTTGTGGGTGCGCTGTACGCCGTGCGCGGCGGCATCACCATCGGCCAGCTGAGCGTCTTTTTAAGCTACGCCAACCAGTACACGAAACCCTTCAACGAGATCTCGGGCGTGGTCACCGAGCTGCAGAACGCACTGGCCTGCGCTGCCCGGGTGTTTGAACTGCTGGACGCCGAGGATCAGGTGCCGGAGGCCGAAAACGCCGCCGCGCTGCAGCCGGACGGCCATGTGCAGCTGCAGGACGTGTCCTTCCGCTACCTGCCCGACCGCCCGCTCATCGAGGGGCTCTCGCTGGACGTGCAGCCCGGCCAGCGCATTGCCATCGTAGGCCCTACCGGCTGCGGCAAGACCACCCTGATCAATCTGCTCATGCGATTCTATGATGTGAACGGCGGCAGCATTAAGGTGTCCGGCACCGACATCCGGGATGTGACCCGTGCTTCCCTGCGCGGCAGCTACGGCATGGTGCTGCAGGACACCTGGCTGCGTGCCGGTACGGTGCGGGAGAACATTGCCTACGGCAAGCCGGACGCCACCATGGACGAGGTGATCGCCGCCGCCAAGGCCGCCCATGCCCACAGCTTTATCCGCCGCCTGCCCGATGGCTACGATACCGTCATTGCAGAGGACGGCGGCAACATCAGTCAGGGACAAAAGCAGCTGCTCTGCATCGCCCGCGTGATGCTCTGCCTGCCGCCCATGCTGATCCTGGACGAGGCCACCTCCTCCATTGATACCCGCACCGAGGTGCGCATCCAGAAGGCCTTTGCCCGCATGATGCAGGGACGCACCAGCTTTATCGTGGCGCACCGCCTTTCCACCATCCGGGAGGCAGATGTTATCCTTGTCATGAAGGACGGCCACATTGTGGAGCAGGGCAATCACGACCAGCTGCTGGCGCAGGGCGGCTTCTACGCCAAGCTCTACAACAGCCAGTTCGAGGGCGTGCAGACCTGAGAAGGCTGTTGTATCCTATCCAAACTGTAATAACGCACGGAGAAAATGCGCTTTGTTTATTAAAACAGGCCAAACGGGCGCTCGTTCATAGAATGTTAATAATAAGTTAACATTCAGTACACCACTTTTCGGTATACATAGGGCAACAAAGGCGCGCAGTGCGCCGAACTCCCGCCAAAAAGGGCAGAAACGCGCAGACTGCTGTGGTGTGCAGCGGGTCTTGAAAATGCCCTTGGTACAGGAAAGGAAACGTTACTTATGAAAATTGGTTTTTGGGAACTTATCGTCATCGTCATCGTGGCGTTTGTGTTCATCGGCCCGGACCAGCTGCCCGTCTACGCCAAGAAGATCGGCAAGATGCTCCGCGAGCTGAAGAAATACACCGGCGCTGCTTCTGAAGAGATTCAGAAGAACGTGGTGGAGCCGCTGAACGAGATCCAGGCACCTCTGAAGGAGGCCGTTGCCCCCCTGACCGATATCAAGAAGGATATCGACAGCAGCATGCGGGATGTGACCAAGAGCTTTACCGGCATTGGCAAGACCAGCAAGGAGGAGGCCGCAAAGAAGCAGGCTGAGATCGAGGAGGTCACCGACCTGACCGAGGACACCGTGGAGGAGCTGCCCGAGCAGCCCGCCGAAGCTCCTGCTGAAACTGCCGAGACCGCCCCAGCTGAAACTGCTGAGACCGTTGAAGCCCCTGCCGAAAAGCCGGAGCAGCCCGCTGCCGAGCCGGTGGCTGAGCCTGTGCAGGAAGCCCCTGCCGCAGCCGAGGAGGCCGCCGAGGCTGCACCCGCTGAGGAAGCAAAGGTGTAAGCGCCCCTACTTATTGATGGATGCACCCGCGCCCGCGGTTGCCAGATACATTCTGTAATACGCCCGCCACGCGGCGCGGCAAGAAAAAGGAGATATTTATTATGCGTATTGGTACTAATGAACTGCTGATCATTCTGGTTGTCGTTCTGCTGATCTTCGGACCCAAGAACCTGCCGAAGCTGGGCAAGATGTTCGGCAAGACCATCAATGGCTTCAAGAAGGGTATGGAGGACGAGGACGCCGAGCAGTCCGAGGAGACTGTGAAGAAGGCTGACAAGAAGGACGAAGACGAGGAGTAATTGTGGCTACAAACAAAAAGCGCAAAAAGAAAGCCGAAGTCATGGCAGAGGACGGCAGCATGACGCTGACCGGCCATCTGAAAGAACTGCGGAACCGGCTCATCATCTGCGCGGTGGTGTTTGTGGTGGGCGTAGTGGTCTCTCTGGCGTATGCAGACCGTCTGATCGATCTGCTCACCGCCATGGGCCGCGAGTATTACCAGTTCGTGTCCATTGCCCCACAGGAAAAACTGATGCAGTATTTCCGGGTGTCCATTCTGGCCGGTGTGGTGGTAACGGTGCCTGTGGCCTTTTACAACATCTACGCCTTTGCAAAGCCGGGCCTGAAAAAGAGCGAGAGCGCCTTTTTCAAGCTGGTGATGCTGCTGGGGCTGATCCTGTTCTGCGTGGGCGTGCTGTTCGCCTATAAGCTCATGATGCCGTTTATGCTGCGTTTCCTCAGCACCGGCATCGAGGGTGCAGAGTACATCCAGACCACCACCAGTATTGAGAGCTACGTCAACCTCTGCCTGACCATGTTCATCATCTTTGGCTGCGTGTTTGAGATGCCGCTGATCACCATCATCCTTTCCAAGATGGGCATCATCAACCCGCAGATCCTCAAGCAGGTGCGCGGCGTAGCCATCGTAATCATCTTCTTCATCGCCGCTGTGGTCACCCCGCCGGACATCGTGTCCCAGTGCATGGTGGCTATCCCCATGGTGCTGCTGTATTTCGTCAGCATCTTCCTGAGCGGCATCTTCTATAAGCCGCGCGATACGGACGAGGACGACGAGGACGAGGAAGAAGAGGAGAGCGCGGACTGATCCCGCTTCCGTTCCGGTTTTCATCAACTGAACTAAAAGCCGCTGCACGGCGCCGTGCGGCGGCTTTTTCTGTTTTTCTCTACGACTCCACCCGTGAAAATGCGATTCCGGGCAGACCGCAGTCTGCCCGGAATCGCTCTATTTAAAATAAGATTTCCGCTGAATATGCCCAAAGCACAAGCGGCGGGCATTCCAAATCTACCCTCGCACTGGACAATCACCCCCTGTTCGCGGTATACTGAAAGCTGAATGAATGTAGAAAAAACGAGGTCGCAGCATGGTGGAACAGGCAAACGAACTGATATTGGATATCTTGCCCCTTTCGGCACAGACGGCACGGCTGGTGCGGGTGTACGGCACAGCGCCCTGCGTGGCGCTGCCGGGCACCCTGCCCGCCCCGGAGGGCGGCAGCCTTGCCCTGACCGAGCTGGGCGACTACTGCTTTTCCGAAAAGCCCCGCAGCCTGCCTGCGGCGGATGCCCTCTGCCGCTATGTGGTAAGCGCGGACGGCACGGCGCGGCTGACCCGGGCGTTCGGGCAGGCGGTGGAGCAAAAGCCCGCCCGCCGGTACGATTTTAACTTTGACGCTCCGGCAGCGGAGGAAGAGGAGCTGCACCCGGTGTGCGGCAGCTTTCTGGAGGAAGTCACTCTGCCGGACAGTGTACAGGTCATTGGCAGTTGCGCCTTTTACAACTGCCGCAGCCTGCGCCTGCTGACCGTGGGTAGCGGGGGACTGACCGTGGGCAGCGATGTGTTTTTGAACTGCTTTGCGCTGGAAACATTGCGGGTGCAGGCCGCACCGGAGCAGCCCACCGGGCTGTTTGCACTGGTGAACAACATCACCGAAGCGGTGCAGGCACAGTTCTGGCCCGTCGATGCCGCCGCGCCGCTGGCAGCGCTGTGGTACCCCGCCTACTGGGAGGATATCGAGGAGACCCCCGCCCACATCCTGCTGCACACCTTTTCCGGGCAGGGATACCATTACAGGCAGTGTTTTCTCGACAATAAATTCCTCCCCGCAGAATATGACGCCATCTTCCCGCAGGGGCACGACGCCGATGACGCCGCCATTATGGCCATGCTCTGCTTTGCCCGTCTGCGGTATCCATGGCAGCTGACCGAAGCTGCCGCTGAGCACTACCGGGCGTTTCTGGCAGCCAACACCGACCGGGTGTTCGCCCGCCTTTTAAAGGCGCAGGACACCGACGGCATCCGCGCCCTGCTGGCGTTGGACGTGCTGGATAAAGCCGCTTTTGCGTCTGCCGCTGCCCTTGCCGCCAAGGCGGAGAACGCCGCCGCTGCCGCCCTGCTGGCAGACGCAGAGCACAAAAAATATGCCCCCCAGCCCAAAAAGCAGCGGTACGATTTTGATTTTTGAGAGGTGACCACACGTTGCCAAAGGAAAAATTTTTCGACCCCCGCAAGCCTTTCCAGTCCCAGCGGCCGGAGACCCACGAGGAGTGGCAGGCGCGCATGGGCGGCGAGGTGCTGGCGGTAGTGCGCAGTGGGCTGTATCTGGACTTCCGGTTTCTGGATATGGCACTCAGCGCCCTGACCCCCGCCCCGGACGAGCGCTGCCGGGTGCTGGCTACGGACGGACAGACCCTGTATTACCAGCCGCAGCGCCTGTTGCAGCTCTATCAGGAAAACCCGAAATATCTCAACCGGTTGTATCTGCACACTATCTTCCACTGCATATTCCGGCATTTGTGGCTGAAAGGCCGCCGCGAGCCGCAGCTGTGGAGCCTTGCGTGCGATATCGCGGTGGAAAACGTCATCGACAGCTTACAGCGCAAAAGCGTGATGCGCCCGCTGACCTATGTGCGGCAGAACGCCTACCGGCAGATCACCGCTGAGGAAAAGGTGGTGGCGGCAGCGCCGGTGTACCGCTGGCTCACCCGGCAGACGCCCGGCGTGCTGCGGCAGCTGGAGCGGGAATTCGTCACCGACGACCACCGTCTGTGGCCGAAGGATGCCCCGGAGCAGCCCCAGCAGATGCCCACCCCTCTGCCGCAGAAAACGTGGCAGAAGATCGGCGAGCGGATGCAGACCGAGTTGGACCTGCGGGACAAGGAAGCTGGCGAGGGCACCGATGCGCTGAAGCAGCAGGTGAAAGCCGCCAACCGCAGCCGCCGCAGCTACAAGGACTTTCTGCGCCGGTTCTGCGTCCTGCGCGAGGAAGTAAAGCTGGACCCGGACGAGTTTGATCTGAACTTTTACACCTACGGCCTTTCGGTGTACGGCAACCTGCCCCTGATCGAGCCGCTGGAAAGCCGGGAAAGCAAAAAGATCGAGGAACTGGCGCTGGTCATAGATACCAGCTACTCCACCTCCGGCGAGCTGGTGCGCGCCTTTCTGGCCGAGACCTACACTCTGCTGAAAGGGCGGGAGAACTTTTTCCACCGCATGAACCTGCACCTGATTCAGGCCGACAACGCCGTGCGGCAGGATATCCTCATCCGCAACGAGGACGAGCTCATCCACGCCATGAACCACTTTGAGCTGCGGGGCGGCGGCGGAACAGACTTTCGCCCGGCCTTTGCCTATGTGGACCAGCTTTGCGCCGAAAAGAAGTTTTCGAACCTGCGCGGCCTGCTGTACTTCACGGACGGCATGGGCACCTACCCGGCGCGGCGTCCCGGCTACGATACCGCTTTCCTGTTTTTGGGGGAGCGGTTCGATGACGCCAACGTGCCGCCGTGGGCGATGAAGGTGGTACTGGACGAAGAAGAATTTACCGGTGCGGCAGCCCGCCCCGCCAGCGCCCTTGCGGACGCTCTGGCCGAGGAGGACGACCTGTACCGCGAACTGAACAACTCCTGACAAGAGGGGGAACTATTATGAATATCAAACGTGCCAAGGAAGAGATCGAGCATACCGTAAAAGCCTACCTTGCCAAGGATGCACTGGGCGAATACGCCATTCCCGCCATCCGGCAGCGCCCCATCCTGCTGATGGGGCCTCCGGGCATTGGCAAAACCCAGGTGATGGAGCAGGTAGCCCGGGAGTGTGGGGTGGCGCTGGTGGCCTACACCATCACCCACCACACCCGCCAGAGCGCCGTGGGTCTGCCCTTTATCCGGCAGCGCCACTACGGCGATAAGGACGTGTCCGTGACCGAGTACACCATGAGCGAGATCATTGCCAGCATCTACGCCAAAATGGAGGCCACCGGCCTTTCGGAGGGTATTCTGTTCATTGACGAGATCAACTGCGTGTCCGAGACGCTGGCACCCACCATGCTGCAATTCTTGCAGTGCAAGACCTTTGGCAATCAGGCCGTGCCTGCGGGCTGGGTCATCGTGGCGGCAGGCAACCCGCCGGAGTATAACAAGTCCGTCCGGGATTTTGACATCGTTACCCTTGACCGCGTGCGCCGCATGGATATCGAGCCTGACCTGCCGGTGTGGAAGGACTACGCCCGCGCCGCCCATATCCACAGCGCCATCCTGAGTTATCTGGAGCTGCATCCCCAGAACTTTTACCAGATCAACGCGGACGTGGACGGCACCCAGTTCGTCACCGCCCGCGGCTGGGAGGATCTTTCCAACCTGCTGGACACCTACGAAGCACTGGGCTTGCAGGCGGACGAGGAACTGATCCGGGAGTATATCCAGCACCCGAAGATCGCCGAGGACTTCTCGGCTTATCTGGATCTGTACTACAAGTACCGGGACGATTACGGCGTGGAGGAGATCCTTGCCGGGCAGGCAAAGCCCGCCGTGTTCGCACGGCTGCTGCAGGCCCCCTTTGACGAGCGGCTCAGCCTTGTCAGCTTGCTGCTGGCGGGGCTGGACACCCGCTTTACCGCCTCCTTGCAGGCGGATGCCGTGGCCGATGCCTGCTACGCCTTTTTGCGGGAGACCAAAAAGGCGCTGGCTACCCTGCCGGAGGATATCCCGGACGGCTCCGCAGAACTGTTCAGCCAGCAGATCAAGGACTACGAAACTGAGACCCAGCAAAAGCGCGACGCCGGCCTGCTGGGCAAGGCAGAACTGACCAACCGCCTGCAGGTGCAGGCCGCGTTGCACCAGTGGGAGGGCGAGCTGCGCCGCGCCAACGCCGCCGGCACGCAGGAGGCCTTCGACCTGCTGCGCGGCCAGTTCGGCGCACTGGCAGACCAGCGCGAAGCCACCCAAAAGACCGCCGCCGCTGCGCTGGAAGCTGCCTTCGACTTTATGGAGCAGGCCTTTGCGGAAAGTCAGGAGATGGTGGTGTTCGTCACCGAACTCACGGTGAACCCCGCCTCCCACCAGTTCCTCACCGAGAACGGCTGCGAGCGGTACTTCAAGTACAACAAGGATCTGCTGCTGGATCACCGCAAGGCCGCTTTGCAGCAGGAACTTGCCGCCGAGCAGCGCCGCCACGGCGGGGTGTAAGGCGCGGAAAACGATTGAAAATGGCCTCCGCGTGCGCTTTGGCCATCTTCAGCGGAAATTCAAATTATAACTTCGGGACACCGGAGCGTCTGCGGACGCTCCGGTGTCCCTTTTTCACAGGAGAAGGCCGCAACGGTAGGTGGGTGCTTCCTATGAATACTGCCGTTTTCCTTTGCGACCCCACTTGTGAAAAAAGGATTCTGAAAAGCCCGCAGGCTTTTCAGAATCCTAGATAAAAAAATCAAATTCCTTGAACTATGGCCAGAGCGCAGCGGAGGCCATTCTGAATCGTTTCTAAGCAAAAAAGGACACCGCACGCAACGGTGTCCTCTTTTTTGCTTAGGATACTGTCAGGATCAGTGGCCGCAGCTCTCGCAGTGCTCACAATCCTCTTCCAGCTTGCCCACGATGGGTTCCGGATCGATGCCCTGACGGCGGTAGTAGTCGGACAGGGCAGCCTTGACGGCCTGCTCGGCCAGAACAGAGCAATGCACCTTGACCGGGGGCAGACCCTCCAGAGCCTCCACAACGGCCTTGTTGGTCAGCTTCAGCGCCTCGTCCACGGTCTTGCCCTTGATCAGGTCGGTGGCCATGCTGCTGGTGGCAATGGCTGCGCCGCAGCCAAAGGTGAGGAACTTGACGTCTACGATCACATTGTTCTCGATCTTCAGGTACATCCGCATGATGTCGCCGCACTTGGGGTTGCCCACTTCACCCACGCCGTTTGCGTCGGGCAGCTCACCTACGTTGTGCGGATTTGCGAAATGCTCCATGACCTTGGCACTATACATACTTGCCATAATTACTGCTCTCCCTTCAGGCTGAACTGGCGGGCCTTGTTCTGACCCTGCAGCCACATACAACTCATAGCGCGGCGGCGGGGGATGACCTCCTCCAGCACGTCACACAGATATTTTGCTTCTTCCATGGTATTCTGCGGGCCAAAGGTGAACCGCATGGAACCGTGGCCGATCTCCTCCGGCAGGCCGATGCTCAGCAGCACATGGCTGGGGTCCAGACTGTCGGAGTTGCAGGCAGAGCCGGTAGAGGCGCAGATGCCGTGCATATCCAGATCCAGCAGGATGGTCTCGCCCTCCAGACCCGGGAAGCTGATGTTCACGTTGCCGGGCAGACGGGGTGCGCGGCCGCCGTTCAGGCGTGCCTCCGGGATGTTCTTCAGGATGCGGTCGATGACGTAATCCCGCAGCTCCTGCTCGTGCGCCATACGCTCTTCCAGATGCGTGGTGGCCATTTCCAGCGCCTTGCCCATACCGGCAATACCGGCCACGTTCTCAGTGCCGGCGCGGTGGCGGGCTTCCTGACTGCCGCCGTCGATCAGGTTCTGGGGCCATACGCCCTTGCGGCAGTAAAGCACGCCAATGCCCTTGGGACCGTTGAACTTGTGGGCGCTCATGGACAGCATATCCACGCCCAGCTCCTTCACGTCCACGGGGATGGCACCCACAGCCTGCACGGCATCGGTGTGCATCCACACGCCGTGCTTGTGGGCGATCTCGGCGATCTCCTTGATGGGCTGGATGGTGCCGATCTCGTTGTTGGCCATCATGATGCTGACCAGTGCGGTGTCGGGACGGATGGCAGCCTCCACGTCCTCGGGGCGGATATAGCCCTCAGAGGTGGGACGGATATAGGTCACCTCAAAGCCCATGCGCTCCAGCGCAGCCATGCTGTGCATGATGGCATGGTGCTCAAAAGCGCTGGTGATGAGGTGCTTTTTGTTCTGGCGTGCCTTGGT
>CAKTAT010000028.1:0-23336 GCA_934532365.1 uncultured Faecalibacterium sp.
CTTTTGTCTCAGCGCTTGGCGCTCAAGTATAATACCACACCCCCGGACGATTGTCAACACTTTTTGACATCTTTTTTAAAAGAAAATTGAGTTTGCTTCACTTATATTGTGCTCAGCCCCTCTTCCCCATGCAAAAAGGCCGTCCATGCACTGCACAGACGGCCTTGGGTCTATATATAATTACTTATATAATAAGCTTTTAGCGGATCTCGATGCCCAGCTTGAACTTCAGGTTGCCGAGGATCTTCTTGACCACGCGCTCCACTTCCTCAGCGGAGACTTCCTTCTTGGGGTCGGACAGGGACAGGCTGAAAGCCATGCTCTTTTTGCCTTCGCCAAGGTTTGCGCCGCGATAGATATCGAACAGCTTGACCTCACTGACCAGCGGGCTGGCCTTGCGGATAGTCTCCTCGATCTCGCCGCAGGACACTGCCTCGCCGCAGACCAGAGCCAGATCGCGCTTGACCGGTGCATAGGGGCTGAGAGGCTTATAGCGCAGCTCGCCCTCTACACAGGACATCAGTGCCTCATAGTCCAGCTCGCCCAGATAGATGTTCTGGCTGTCCTTCTGCTCCTTGGCGATCTCCAACTCGGCGTTGATCTCGTTGGCAAGCTTGCCGAACACGCCCAGACGCTTGCCGTTGCAGTACACGGCGGCGCTGATGCCGGGGTGCAGCCATGCGGCAGTCTCACGCTGATAGTCGAAGGTCAGGCCAAAACCGGCTGCCAGTGCCTCCAGTGCGCCCTTGACGGTGAAGAAGTCCTCCTCGGGGCCGAAGGCGCCGATGCAGAGGGTCTGGCGCTCGTGGGGGTGCTCATTGATGGGCAGCTCCTTGGCCAGATAGACCGGTGCCATCTCGAACAGGCGGCCCTCGGCGTTGCCCTTTTTCAGGTTGTCCACGATGACGTTCAGCATGGAGGGGGTCAGCAGGGTGCGCATGATGGACAGGTTCTCGCTGATGGGGTTCAGGATGCGGATGGCCTTGCGGGCTTCGTCCTCGGCGGGGATATGCAGCATATCCAACTCGGCGCTAGAGTAGAAAGCCAGCGTGGAGGCCTCGTAGAAGCCCTGTGCAGCCAGCAGACGCTTGGTCTTGAGCTGCTGCTTCTGGTCGTAGTTCAGGCCGCCGTTGGTAACAGAGGCAGTGTTCAGGAAGGTGGGCACGATATAGTCGTAGCCGTACTCACGGATGACCTCCTCGGCCAGATCCGGGAAGCTTTCCACGTCATCGCGGTACAGGGGTGCGGACACATCCCAGCTGCCATCGGCCTGCACGTCCACGGTGAACTCCAGACGCTGCAGAATGTCGATCATGGTCTGGTCGGGCACGGTGATGCCCAGCACGCCGCAGATCTTTGCCGGGGTGGTGACGATGTGTTTGCGCTCCAGCGGGCGGCCATCGGTCAGGTCGTATTCCAGCGTGGTGATATCACCGCAATCCAGCTGCTGAATCAGGTGCAGAGCGCGTGCCAGACCCAGCTGCGGAGAATAGCGGTCCACGCCCTTTTCGTAGCGGGCAGAGGAATCGCTGTTCTGACCCAGTGCGCGGCTGGTCTTACGCACGCTGTCGCGGGCAAAGGTAGCGCACTCGAACAGCAGGCTGGTGGTGTTATCGTCCATGCCGGAGTTTGCGCCGCCCATGATGCCGGCCAGTGCCACCGGCTTTTCGGCATCGCAGATGACCAGATTGTTGGAGTTCAGGGTAAATTCCTTCTCGTCCAGCGTGACGATCTTTTCGCCCTCATGGGCGCGGCGCACATCAATGGTGCGGCCGGCGACCTTGTTCAGGTCAAAGGCGTGCATGGGCTGACCCATCTCCAGCAGGGTGTGGTTGGTGATATCCACCACGTTGCTGATGGAGCGCAGACCGCACAGTGCCAGATGGCGCTTCATCCAGCGGGGAGACTCGCCCATGCGGATGTTGCGGACATAGTGCGCCATGTAGCGGGGGCACAGTTCCGGTGCCTCCACCTTGACGGTGATGGGAGCATCCGGCTCGCAGACGGCCTTGTAGTCCATGGCGGGCATATGCAGGGGCTTGCCCAGAACCGCAGCTACCTCGCGGGCGATACCCAGAACGGACTGGCAGTCCGGGCGGTTGGCGGTGATGGAGATATCAAAGATGTAGTCATCCAGACCCACCACAGGGGCGATGTCGGTGCCGGGGACAGAATCCTCGGGCAGGATGAGCAGGCCGTAGACCTCAGAGCCCGGGAACAGGTCATCGTTCAGACCCAGCTCTGCGCCGGAGCACAGCATACCGTTGGACTCCACGCCCTGCATCTTGCGGGCCTTGATGGTGATGCCGCCGGGCAGGGTAGAGCCATCCAGTGCGGTGGGCACGCAATCACCCAGCTTCATGTTGGCGGCACCGGTGCTGATGCGGATCTCGTGGCCGTAAGCGCCGCAGTCCACCACGCACTTAGTCAGGTGGGTGCCCTCCTGCTTTTCCATCTCCACAATCTTACCGACGACCACCTTGCTGATGCCGGCATCCAGCGGGATGAGCTCTTCCACCTCGAAACCGCAGGAGAACAGCTTCTCCTCCAGTTCCTGTGCGGTAACATCGATATCAACGAATTCTTTTAACCAACTGAAAGGTACTTTCATTGTTTGTTCTCTCCCCTCTTATTCGTGGAACTGCTTGAGGAACTGCAGATTATTCTCGAACATCAGACCAATGTTGTTGATGCCGTATTTCAGCATGGCGATACGCTCGATGCCGATGCCGAAGGCGAAGCCGGAGTACTTGTCCGGGTCGATGTTGCAGTTTTCCAGCACCTTACGGTTGACAACGCCGCCGCCAAGCACCTCGATCCAGCCGGTGTGCTTGCACAGGGGGCAGCCCTTGCCGTGGCACTCGAAGCAGCTTACGTCCACCTCCACGCTGGGCTCGGTGAACGGGAAGTAGGAAGGACGCAGGCGGGTGCGGGTGTCGGCACCGAACAGCTTCTGCACAAAGGTGTTCAGTGCGCCCTGCAGATCGCCCAGCGTAATGCCCTTATCCACGACCAGACCTTCCATCTGGTGGAACATGGGGCTGTGGGTAGCGTCCGAGTCAGAACGGAACACGCGGCCGGGAATCAGCACCTTGATGGGCGGCTTCTGGCTGTCCATGGTGCGGATCTGACCACCGGAGGTCTGGGTGCGCAGCAGGAACTCATCAGACAGATAGAAGGTATCCTGCATATCGCGGGCGGGGTGATCCTTGGGCACGTTCAGGCGGGTGAAGTTGTGGTCGTCATCCTCGATCTCCGGGGCATCTGCCACGGCAAAGCCCATGCCGGAGAACACGTCGATGATCTGGTTGGTGACCAGCGTCAGGGGGTGCAGACCGCCTACGGAGCGGGTCTTGGCGGGCAGGGTGATATCCACCGTCTCGGCGGCGTTGCGGGCAGCAAGTTCAGCCTGCTTCACGGTCTCGGCGGCGGCATCGTAGTCTGCCTGCACCTTCTGCTTGAGTTCGTTGATGATCTTGCCCATGGCGGGGCGCTCTTCCGGCGCGACGGTGCGCAGGTTCTTCATCAGGGCAGGGATCTTGCCGTTTTTGCTGAGGTATTCCTGCCAGAAGGAAGCCAGCGTCTCCTTGCTGGACACCTGACCAAGGCTTTCAGCGGCCTGCTTGGCCAGCTCATCGATCATTGCTTGCATGGATTTTCTCTCCTTTATTCTTTGTGTTCATGGAGCGGAGTATAACAAAAAAGCCCCGTCCCCTGCCCGACTGCTCAGGCAAAAGGGACGAAGCTGTAACCATTTCTGCTCCGCGGTACCACCCGGTTTCCGTCCGCACAAAGGCAGACGGCGCTCAAACGCCGTAACGGGGCGCAACCGTTCTGTGCTAATAGATGCGCATCCGCATCGTTCGCGCAGACCGCTCGGGAGCGAACTTCAGCCCCTGCCGCACATGGAAGCCCTTTCAGCCGGTGAAGCTTCTCTCTTTGCCGTGCAGACAGCGCCTACTCTCTCCGTCGCTGCGTTTGGTAATATGATAACCAAGAGTTATGTTACCACATTTTGCGGCGGTTTGCAAGCCGCTGAGCGTTTTTTTGTTTGCAGGAGTTATGTTTTTCGCGTTCTTCCCGGCCAGGCGGCAGGCCTCGCAGGCCGTGATGCAGCACACCGCGAACACCAGCAGGGCGCAGTCTGTCGGCACCCGCTGCATGGGCACCACCCGGGCGCACAGGGTATTGAAGCTTTCCACAGCGCTCTGCGGCAGGCCCAGATAAAACAGCGCCAGCGAAAGCGGCAGGTGCAGCACCCTGCCCCACAATAAGGGTTTGAACGAGACCTCCGGTGGGCAGAGAGTGCGCACCTGCAGCAGCACCGAAGCGCCCTGCACGCTGAGCGCAGCGCAGCACAGCCCGCTTGCCCACAAACCGGTGCGGGCGGCGTAGTCGCAGCCGGAGCACACCTCCAGCAGCATAGCGGGAAAGGGCGCAAGCGCTGCGGGCAGCAGCAGACCGCAGCCTGCCGCCAGCAGCCGGAAATACAGTACAAAGCCGCACAATTTCAGGTAGGTCACTGCCGCCTGCGCAAGGATGGCATCCAGCGTGGGCGGCGGTTCAGTTTGCGCGGCGGCGGGCGGCGCGGGCAAGGGTTCCGGTATGCCGCGAACACGGCAGAGCAGTGCTGCCGTCAGCCAGCCCGCCAGCACCTGTGCGGCAAACAGACACACCCCTGCCGTGCGGCTGCTCAGCAGGTGCTCCCCTACCGTCAGGATGACAAAGGATGGCCCGGAGCAGATACAGGCGGGCAGCAGGGCCGAAGCCTCCTGCGGGGTCAGTTCCCTGCTGCGGACTGCCTCGGCAGCAGCGGCGGCGGCAGGGGCAAAGCCGCCCACAAGGCCGATGAGCAGCACACTGCCTGCGCTGCGGCTGCGCAGACCGATACAGCGCACCACCGGCCAGAGCAGCACGCCCAGCACCTCGCCCGCACCGCTGCGCATGATGAGCGCCGACACCACCAGAAACGGAAACAGTGACACCAGCAGCGGCCCGCCGCAGAGCACAAGACCCTTCCGCAAAGCTTCCGCACAGGTCTGCGGCGCGGCAAATACCAGCACCGCCGTGGCTGCACCCAGCAAAAAAAGCCCCGGATGCAGCGGTTTGCAGCTTTTACTCATAAGCACGCCCTCCCCCTCCATATATATGGAAGCATGGGCTGTGCAATGTACAAGGCGCGGGACGGGAGGGACAAAGATGGCCAGAGCACACCACGACCGGCGCACCCCGGGCGACTGGCTGCGCGGGCTGTTCCGACAGCCGCCGCCCGGGTTTTACAGCCGCCCTGCCGTATACCTGAGCGGCGACCGGATGGAGATAGAGCATTTTTGCACGGTGTTGTTTTTTGATGAAAACAAACTGTGTCTGCGGCTGGCGAAGGGGCGGTTCACGGTATACGGCAGCGGACTGCGCATCTGCACCCTGACCGCCGCCCGGCTGACGGTACAGGGGCAGTTTTTGCGCACCGATTTTGCCGATGAATAGGAGGCCGCCATGGAAGCTGCAAGCCTTTGGGCGGGGGTGCGTTTTACCGCCCGGAACGGCAGCCCCGAGGCATTTTTGACTGACGCTGCCGGGCAAGGACTGCATTTATATGGCATCCGCGCTCTGCCCGGCGGCTTTTGCGGCCATTGCGCAGCATGGCAATACCGACGGCTGGCCGCACTTGCCCGGCACAGGCGGGTGCGGCTGCGGGTGGAAAAACGGCAGGGGCTGTATTTTTTGCTGCGCCCGCTGCTGCGGCGCAAGGGGCTTTGGGTGGGGCTGGCCGCTTGGGGGCTGGTGCTGGTCTGGCTGCAAGGGCTTATATGGGCGGTGGACTACGGCAGCCTGACCACCGGGCAGCGGGCGCGGGCGGGTGCGGTGCTGCGCAGCTGCGGCCTGCAGCCCGGCACTGCCGTAACCGAGGAGCTGCTGCGCTGCGGAGAGTATGCCCTGCTGGAAAGCGGCGAGTTCTCGTGGGCAAGCCTGAATTTTGAAAAAGGGCGCCTTGCGGTGGAGACTGCCCCTGCCCGCGCCCGGCCTGAGATCGCCGCAGGCACCCTGCACGGGCTGCGGGCAAGGTGCAATGGGACGGTGCTGCGTACAAATCTTACCAGCGGCACCATGCTGGTAGCCCCCGGGCAGACTGTGGAAGCCGGGCAGGGGTTGATCGGCACGGCGCGCAGCGAGCGGGACGGTACGCTGATCTTTGCCCCGGCGGCGGGCACGGTGGTGGCGCAGCTGGAGTGGCAGACAGACCAGAGCGTTCCGCTGGTGGTGACGATGTCGCAGCTGACCGGCGAAAACGAAACAAATTACCGGCTATTTTTCGCGGGGCATTCTGCCGTGCTTTCACCCTCTGCGCCCGATAGGGACGGGCTGTGCCGCACCCGGCATCTGCAATTAGCGGTTTTCGGTCTGCCCCTGCCCTGCGCAGTGGAGGAGACCACCTATTACGGGCAGCGGCAGGAGACAATGCACCGCACCGAGGCACAGGCGCTTACGATAGCGCGGTTACAGGGGCTGCGGGCGCTGCACGATGCTTTCCCGGATGCCGAGATCCTCGCCCGCCGGGAGGAATGCACCGTGCAGGAGGATACCCTGCACTACAATGCCGTGTATACCGTAGCTGCAGATATCTGCACATAGCAAAAGGCAGACAATTTGAAATGGTCTCCGCTTTGCTCTGACCATGTCCAGCGGAAAGAATATTTTTTATTTACAGGTCTGGAAAATCTGCGGATTTTCCAGACCTGTCTTTTCACGCAAGAGGGTGTGCCGGAAAACAGCAGCTATAAAAGAAACTTGCTTTTGAAACGCAGAAACAAAAAAGCCGCTGCACCGGATCACGGGCAGCGGCTTCGGTATTTGTTATTTGTTAGACTGAGCGGCTTCAGCTGCCTGTGCATTGTACTCGGCAAGCAGAGCGTTCAGGTCGTACTGATACTTGCTGTGGCAGAAGTGGCACACCACCTCACAGGTGGGGTCCTCATCCCGCATCCGAACCAGTTCGGCGCGGCCAAGGCTGAGCAGCATCTCCTTGGTGCGCTCGGCACTGCAATCACACTGGTACTGCACCGTGCGCTCGTCCAACACATTGGGGGCAAAGCCCGCCAGCGCCATCTGCATCATATCCTCGGGGGTCTTGCCCGCATGGAGCAGCTCGGTGACGGAGGGCATGGCATTGATGTTCTTTTCCAGCTGGTCGATCTCGGCATCGGTAGCGCCGGGCAGCAGCTGCACCATAAAGCCGCCGGCGCAGAGGATGGACAGGTCCTTATCCACCAGAACGCCCAGTGCCATCACGGTGGGCACCTGCTCGCTGTAGGCATAGTAGCTGGTCAGATCCTCAGCGATCTCGCCGGATACCAGCGGCACCTGCCCGACTGTGGGCTCCTTTTGCAGACGGTTGTCCCGGATGACAGTCAGCACGCCGTTCTTGCCCACAGCGGTGCCCACGTCCAAGTGACCGTTGGGCTTAGCGGGCAGCTCCACCAGCGGGTTGTCGATGCAGCCCTTCACGTTGCCGGTGCCGTCGGTGCAGGCGATGAGCACACCCGCAGGGCCGCCGCCCGCCACACGCAGGGTGATGCGGTCACGGTCATCCTTGAGCATGGAGCCCATCAGGGTCGCGCCGGTGAGCAGACGGCCCAATGCCGCGCTGCAGGTAGCGCTTGTGGTGTGAAGCTTTTCTGCTTTACGGACAATTTCAGTAGAATCCACACCGCAGAACACGACACCGCCGTTCTCAGACAGGCCGCGGATCAAGTTTGCCATAGGTTATTCCTCCAGTTGTGTATACTGTTTTGTTGCGCAGAAGAAGTAGCGTTGGCTTTCTTCGGTCAGCGGGCCAAAGGTCTCGCCGTCGCAGACGCTTTCCAGCGCAAAACCGTGCTTTTCCAGCGATGCGCGGATGGTATCCAGATCGTAGGTATACTCGCAGAATTCCTCGTGGAAATGCTCACCGGTCTTGTGATAATCAATATCCACCGTGATCTCCACCTTGCGGTCGGCAGCGTTATAGTGGTTGCGCCACACGCAGGAGGCATCCTCTTCCTCAAAGGTGAATTCGTTATCGCCCAGAACCTTCCGGTGCTTATAGGGGGTGTTCATATCAAACAGGAACACGCCGCCCTTTTCCATGAAAAAGCCCGCGTTGGCAATAGCGGTATCCAGATCCGGAATGTGGTTAAAGGTATCAAAGGTGGATACCGCCGCCCGGATGGTGCCGTAGAGATCCAGCTTGAGCAGATCCTGCCGGAGCAGCAGCAGACGGCCGGAAAGCCCCAGCTGCTCGGCCTTATCCCGCACCACGCAGAGCATTTCCTCCGACTGGTCGATACCGATCATATCGTAGCCTGCCTGCGTCAGCATCAGGGTCAGTTCCCCGGTGCCGCAGCCAAGGTCTGCTACGATGCCATCATGGATGCCGTGGGCTTCCAGCTTTGCATGGATCTGGCTGTACAGGGCGTCATAGTCCGCTTCGCCGTTGAATTCATCGTAAAAATAGGCAAATTCGTTGTAAGCCATGGCGTTACTCCGCTTCCTCGTTTTCCGCAGCCACTGCGGCGTTGAGCACCGCCTGCAGCTCCGGGATGCCGTAGCCGTTTTCGCCGCTGGTCAGCACCACCTTCTGGCAGCCGTAGGGGCGGCAGATGTTTTCAAAGTCCTCCTGCGTTTTGGCAAGCTGGCTCTTTTTCAGCTTATCCGCTTTGGTCAGCGCCACCACATAGGGGATGCGGTGGTAGTGCAGGTAGCGCAGCATCTGCAAGTCATCTGCGCTGGGGGCGTGGCGGCAGTCCAGCAGCTGCACCAGCAGGGTGTGGTGGCGGGGCGCCTCGAAGTAGCTGTTGATGAGGTCATCCCAGCGCTCGCGGTCGGCGTTGCTCACTTTGGCATAGCCGTAGCCCGGCAGGTCCACAAAATAGCAGTCGTCCACCGAATAGAAATTGATGGTAGCCGTTTTGCCCGGCGTACTGGACACGCGCGCCAGATTTTTGCGGCTGCACAACTTGTTGATCAGGCTGGATTTGCCCACATTGGACCGCCCCGAAAAGCTCAGCTCCGGGCGGTCGCTTTCAGGCAGCTGGCTGGAAATGCCATAGCTGGCAATAAAATCAGCTTTATTGAAGATCATGGCGTGTTCCTTTCTGTTTTTCAGCAGACAGCGCCCGGCTGGTTCTTCTCAGGCGCGGCGGGGATGCGGTTTTCCCCCGCCTTGGACTTTTTAGTGCGGGGACGGCCAGCGGTGCTCTTTGCCGCCTTCGGCTTGAGCAGGGCGGCAGCCAGCACCTGCGAGAGGTTCTGCATGGGCAGGAAGGTCAGGTTCTTCTTGACCTCCTCGTCCACTTCGTACAGGTCGGGCTCATTGTCCTTGGGGATGAGCACGGTCTTCATGCCCTCGCGGTAGGCAGCCATGCTCTTTTCCCGCAGACCGCCGATGGGCAGCACGTTGCCGTGCAGGGTGATCTCGCCGGTCATGGCCACATCGCCACGCACCGGCACGCCGGACAGACAGGATACCAGTGCCGTGGTCAGGGTGACGCCGGCAGAGGGGCCGTCCTTGGGCACAGCGCCCTCCGGGGCGTGGATGTGCAGGTCGCACTTCTTCAGCCGCTCGGGATCGATGCCGTATTCCTCGGCATGGACGCGCACCCAGGTGACTGCCAGCTGTGCGCTCTCCTTCATCACATCGCCCAGAGAGCCGGTAACGGTGATCTTGCCGGTGCCGTTGTCCATGACCTGCACCTCGATGGGCAGAGTCTCGCCGCCCACGCTCGTCCATGCCAGACCGTTGGCGATGCCCACGGCATTGGTGCGGTTGAGGAAGTCCGGCTTGACGATGCGGGGGCCCAGCAGTTCCTCCAGCATGGTAGCAGTAACAGCTACGCTTTCCACCTCACCGGAAGCGATCTTGCGGGCGCACTTGCGCAGCACACTGGTAATGGTGCGCTCCAGATTACGCACACCGGCCTCGCGGGTGTAGCCGTCGATGATGCCGTAGAGTGCGCCCTGGTTCATGGTGACCTTGCCGGTCAGGCCGCAGGCCTTGAGCTGCTTGGGCAGCAGATGCTTGCGGGCAATGTTATATTTTTCCACGCGGGTATAGCTGGGCAGCTCGATGACGTCCATGCGGTCGCGCAGCGGGCCGGGGATGCTGCCCAAGTCGTTGGCGGTGGTAATAAAGAGCACATGGCTCAGATCAAACGGGATATCGATGAAATGATCGTTGAAGGTGCTGTTCTGCTCCGGGTCCAGCGCCTCCAGCAGAGCTGCCGCCGGGTCGCCCCGGAAGTCCCCTGCCAGCTTATCGATCTCGTCCAGCAGCATCAGGGGGTTGGAGGACTTGGCGGTGATCATGGCGCTGATGATCTTGCCGGGCATGGCACCGATATAGGTACGGCGGTGGCCGCGGATCTCAGCCTCGTCCCGCACGCCGCCAAGGCTGATGCGCACATACTTGCGGCCAAGGCTTTCCGCGATAGAGCGCGCAATACTGGTCTTGCCAACACCCGGAGGGCCGACCAGACAGATGATCTGCGCCTTCACATCCGGTGCCAGCTTGCGCACGGCCAGCGTTTCCAGAATGCGGTCCTTGACCTTTTTCAGGCCGTAGTGGTCCCGATCCAAAATCTGCTGGGCGCGGTGGATATCCAGATCATCCACGGTCATGGTGTTCCACGGCAGATCCAGACAGGTATCCAGATAGGTGCGGATGACCGTGGCTTCCTGATTGCTGCTCTGCATCCGGGACAGACGGTCTACCTCCTTGAGCAGCTTTTTCTCGCTGTCCTCGGCAAGGTGAAGTTCCCGGATCTTGCGGCGGTAATCATCTGCTTCGGCGTGGGTATCGTCCCCCTCGCCCAGCTCGTCGTTGATGATGTGCAGCTGCTCGTGCAGGTAGTAATCGCGCTGGTTCTTGTCCATGGACTCGTTGACCTTTTCCGCGATTTCCTTTTCGATCTTCATCACCTGACATTCGCGGCGCAGCATCTCCACAAGGCGCTGCAGACGGCCGTTGAGGGTGTTTTCATTCATCACGGCCTGCTTGTCCTCGTAGCGGAACAAGAGGTTTGCCGGCATATACTCGGTGAGGAACACGGGGTCATCGCTGGAAACGATGGTGAACACCACGTCCTTGGCAAGGCGCGGGTTCATGCCCAGATACTCGTCAAAGCCGGTCTTGAGGGCGCGGAGCAGTGCCTCGGTCTCCACAGCCTCCTCGGGCTTTGCAGCACGCACCGGAGCGGGGCGCACGGCAGACAGCAGAAAATCGCCGGTGGTATCCAGCTCGGTCAGCTTGGCGCGGTACTTGCCCTCTACCAGCACCTTGACGAGTTCGTCCGACACGCGCAAAACCTGCTTGACCTCGGCCACTACGCCGTAGGTGTACAGGTCCTGCTGGGTGGGCTCGCTGGTCTCCATCTCCTTCTGGGCAACCAGAAATACGTTGGAGTTGTTGGCCATGGCCCACTCCACGGCGGCAATGCTCTTTTCCCGCCCGACTTCAAAATGAACAAGGTTGTTGGGGAACACCACCAGCCCGCGCAGTGCGATGGTGGGCAGATGGAGCTCCTTCCGCTCGACCTTGATGGTAACTTTTTCAGACATATACAAACACCTCCCGACTGCCGCTCAAGTTCCCATGCTGCGGCAGCGCTATCCTTTGGGGTCTTATAAAAATACAGTTGTTTCCTTATTATACAGATTTCCGGCCAAAATGCAACTGCCCTGCCGGAATGGTCGGTCATTCGGGTCGGTTTTCGTGGGTGTTGAAGCCCATTTTGCCCAGTGCAGGCAGCAGCGCCCGCAGGGTGACCGAGGTGAGCGCACCCATGACAAGCCCCAGCACCAGCATGACCGGCGCATAGTACAGCGACAAGGACGAGGAGATGATGACCCCCGCGCCCAGCAGCTGCCCCACGTTATGCGCCAGTGCGCCGCAGACCGACAGGATGAACCATGTGGGGCGCACCGGCAGAAGATAATACAGCACCCACATCACCGCAAGGGACAAAAGCCCGCCGCACAGCGAAAGGAAACCCGCTGTGAAGCCGGACACCAGGAAGACGAACAGCGCCTTGAGCACATCCAGCACCAGTGCCTGCCGGGGTCCCATGAAGAACAAAGCATACATGACCACGATGTTGGCAAGGCCCAGCTTCATACCCGGCAAAAGCCCGGGGATGACCAGCGTGCCTTCAATGAAGGAAAGCGCCATGGCCAGCGCAAACAGCAGACCAGACAGGGCGATGTGCCGTGTTTTTTGATAGTTGCGGTGATTTTTAGGCATAGAGGATACGCTCCTTTATTCTTCGGGCTGCTGCGTCTGCTCGTAGGCTTCCTGCTCTTCCATGGCGGCTTCCCATGCGGCAAAAAGCTCCTCCTGATGGAAGCGCAGGTCGCTCAGTTCATCGCTTTTCTGGCGCAGCAGGTCGGGGTCGTTGTACACCTCCGGGGAGTTGATCTCGTTGTCCAGCTCCACCTCGCGTGCACCGCAGGCCTCCATCTCGTCCTCGCAGGCCTTGATCTTGGCGCGCAGCTCGGCGCGGCGACGGCGCTGCTCCTTGCCGTAACCGGTCTTGGCAGGCTCGGCAGCTTTCTGGGCGGCCTGCACCGGGGCGGCACGTCCCATCAGGGCATCGTAGCTGGGATAGATCACAGCCTTGCCGTCCTCAAGGTAGAGGATGGGACAGGCCAGACTGTTCATCAGGTGACGGTCGTGGGTGACCAGCAGCAGCGTGCCGGTGTAGGCCATCAGCGCTTCGGTCAGGTTTTCGCGGGTATAGATGTCCAAGTGGTTGGTGGGCTCGTCCAGAAACAGCAGGTTCGGCCGTTCCAGCACGATCTCTGCAAAGCGCAGACGCGCCAGCTCGCCGCCGGACAATGCCTCGCAGGGCTTGAACACGGTATCGCCCCGGAAGCCCAGCTTTGCAAGGTGGCTGCGCACCTCCAGCTCGGTCATGCGGGGGTACTTGTTCCAGATCACATCAATAACTCTGCCCTGCCCCAGACGGTTCTGCTGCTGGGCAAAAATGCTGGGACGCGCCCCGGTGCCCAGCCGCACCATGCCGCCGGAAGGGCGGCGCTTGCCGTCCAGCACCTGCATCAGGGTGGATTTGCCTGCGCCGTTAGGGCCAGCAATGATGAGCCGCTGCCCGCGGCAGACCGTATAGGTGAAGGGCTCCAGCAGGGTGCGCTCCCCGATCTTGATGCTGAGATTTTTCAGCAGCACCAGCTCGTTCCACGGCTCTACGTCATATTCAAAGCGGAATTTCAGCTGGTTGGTCTCGTCCTTGGGTGCCTCGGTGATCTCCAGCTTTTCCAGCTGCTTGCGGCGGCTCTGCGCCATTTTGGTGGTGGAGGCGCGCACAAGGTTGCGGTCCACATAGTCCTGCAGTTTTTCAGCCAGTGCCACGTCGGCATCGTGCTGCTTCTGGCGCAGGGCATCGGCAGCTTCCTTCTGGGGCAGATAGGCCGAGAAGTTGCCCTTGTAGGTGGTCATGGTCTGGAAGGATACCTCCCAGATCTTTGTACACACGTTATCGAGGAAATAGCGGTCGTGGCTGACCACCAGCACGGCGCCGGAATAGCCCTTGAGGTAATTTTCCAGCCATTCCATGGTGGCAAAATCCAAGTGGTTGGTAGGCTCGTCCAGAATGAGAACATCGGGCTTTTCCAGCAGCAGCTTTGCCAGACGCAGGCGCGTCAGCTCACCGCCGGAGAGCACTGCAATGTTCTTTTGCCATGTATCCTGTGCAAAGCCCATGCCGGACAGCACCTTTTTGATGTTCACATCCATGTTGTAGCCGTCGGCGGCGTCCACGATGTTTTGCAGAGCATCGTGCTGTGCCAGCAGGTCGGCGTTATCGGGCTGGGCAGCCATGCGGCGCTCTAAAATCTGCATCTGCGCCATGGCATCCAGCACCGGGGCAAAGGTGGCGCGCATCTCGCCGTAGATATCCAGCGTGGCGTCCAGCTTTGCGTTCTGTTCCAGATAGCCCAGTGTTACCCCGTGGGTCACGCTGAACTCTCCCTCGTAGTCCTGATATTCGCCGGTAAGGATCTTGAGCAGAGTGGTCTTGCCTGCGCCGTTTTGTCCCACGATGCCGATGCGGTCCTCCCGCTCGACACTGGCGGTCACATCGTGCAGCACCACCTTTTCGCCAAAGGTCTTACCCAGTTTTTCCAAATGTATCAGCATAGTTTTGATCCGTTATCCGTTCTTTTCAGTTATACCATAGGTTTCAGCACTGGTGGCGGCGGTTCTTCAGGCCAACGTTGGCCAGTTCCTCCTGCTCCATCACCAGCGGATACAACTCCTCCAGACTGGCGATCTCGTAGGTGGGGATCACCTTGCCGGGGTTCTCGGCGTGGTTGGGGTTATACCAGCAGGTATCCAGCCCGGCGTTGCTGCCGCCCTGAATATCACTGGCCAGACTGTCGCCCACCATCAGAACGTGCTCCCGGTTCTCCACGCCCAGTGCGCGCAGGGCTGCATCAAAGATGCGGGCATTGGGCTTTTCGCAGCCCATTTTCTCAGAGATGAACACGTCCTCCATAAAGTCCATCACGCCGCTTTCTGCCAGACGGCGGGTCTGCACCTTCTGGGCACCGTTGCTGACGATGGCCAGCGTTGCCACCTCGGAAAGCTCGCGCAGCACATCCAGAACCTCGGCGCTCATCAGGTCCGGGTGGGTGGACAGCTGCTCCAGATAGTAGCGGTTCATCTCCACGCCGTCACCGGCGGCATCAATGGCCTTTAAAAAGCGGCTGAACCGCTCGCCAAACAGCTTTTCGCGGCGGATCTGGCCTTTTTCCAGCTGCCGCCACAGTTCCTCGTTGATGGTGCGGTAGGTCTGCACGGTCTCGGCGTCCGGCTCGATGCCGTAGTTCACCAGCGTTTCGGCCAGCGCCTTGTTTTCGGCCGCGTCAAAGTTGAGCAGCGTATTGTCCGCATCGAACAGGATGCAATAATATTTTGCCATAGTATCTCACTTTCTTTTCAGCATTTCCCACTTTGGTGTATCAACAGGGAGAAGCCAGCCCCACCCCCGGCAGAGCTGGCTTCTCGTTATTCAGAAACGATTTCATACGCAGACAGGTCTGTTTGTGCCGGTGTATTGTCCGGGCACGTTGTTTTACCCTCGCAGGGCGTCAGACCGCATTTCTGCATTTCTTCCTCCAGTGCGCTGTTATCCACGTTTTCCCAGTCGGTGTCGTAGTAATCCACGCTGCCGTTGGTCACGTCATTCTCCCCGGGCAGGGAGGGTGTGCGCATCGCTTGCCAGTACATAGGGCTCCACCTTCCTCTCACGCCAGCCTATGCGGCGCAAGGAAGAAATGTGCCCTTAGTTGGCAGCTTCCTTGCTGGCACTTGCCTCGGTCTTGGAGGAGGCGGGCTTTTCTTCTTTAGAAGAAGCCGTATGCTCCTGCTTAGAGGAAGCAGTCGTTTCTTCCTTGGAAGAAGCCGTGTGTTCCTGCTTAGAGGAGGAAGATGTTTCCCCCTTGGAGGAGGTGCTGCTCTGCGAAGAAGAGACGGGCTTTTCCTCCTTATAGGAAGCAGAAGAGGACGCAGGCTTTTCTACCTTAGAAGAACTGCCGGTGCTTTCCGAGGTACCGTTCGAGGCAGAGGAAGCGGGCTTCTCCTCCTTGGAGGAAGCCGGTTTTTCCTCCTTGGAGGATGCAGGCTTATCTTCCTTAGAGGAGGCAGACGTTTCTTCCTTGGAGGACGCAGGCTTATCCTCCTTAGAGGAAGCACTGGAGCTGCTGGTGCTGCTGGACGAGGCAGACGGTGCACCGCTGACCGTAAGTTCCAGCTTGTTGCTGGTGACGGTGCAGTCGTTATAGCTGGCGGTGGCGTACACCCGGAAGGTGCCGCCCACCATGGAGGGGTCTACCTCGCCCTTTACGGTGGTCTTACCGGCAGCCTGTGTTACCTCGCTGCCGTTGACGTACCAGCGGATGCTGGAGGCATCCAGATACTTGCCCTTGAGGGTCGCTTTAAAGGTATAGGAATCCCCCAGCACAGCCTTGCCGCTGGTGCTGATCTGGATAGAGGCAGCTGCAAACACAGCGGTCACATCCACGTTCTGGTCAAAGTTGGTATCGGTGCGGGTGCGCTTGGTCACACCATCACTCCACTTGACGAACACATAGCCGTCCTCCGGCACTGCGGTCACGGTTACGCTCTGGGTGGCACTGGTCACCTTAACGGTAAGGGACTTGCCGCTCTCATCGCCGCAGGTCAGAGTACCGCCGCCGGTTTTATCTACACGGTAACCGGCCTGATACTCCGTTTTTTCCTCAACCGCCGAGGAGGAGGCTTCCTCCGAGCTGCTGGGTGCCTCCACCGCAGAGCTGGGGTTGGCGGTATACTCGGCGCGGGTGGGGATATTATTGGTATCCGGGCGGCGATCCTCGGTCTCATAGGCGTGGGTGCGCAAATACTTCAGCAGCACCTTCAGGCCTGCGGGCTTGAGGTGGATATCCCCGCTCTGGTAGTAATCGACATTGCCGTAGCCGTTGGCGTCCTTCAGTGCCTCGGCAGAGTTGAGGAACTTGACGCCAAGCTGCTCGCACATGGTCAGCAGTGCCATGTTGAAATCATCGATGCGGGTCTGGTCCATGTTGGGGTAGTTGGAGTGGTTGGACGGGACCGGCGGCACCGTGTTGACGATGATGTCGGTATAAGGATAGCTGGCCTGAATGGCCTGCACCAGCGCAGTGTAGTTGCTGATAAAGTCCTCGGTGCTCATGCTGTTATCGTTGGTGCCCAGCATGATGACCACCCGGCGGGGCTTCATTTTTGCCACTGCCTGCGCAATGGTATAGCGGTTATCGTCCCGCTTGAAGGTGACGATGCCCTCGTTCAGGGCTGCATTGGTTCCAATGCCCTCTTTTGCGCAGAACTGCTGCAGCGAGATCAGACCGTTGGCGTACAGGCGCACCGTGTTAGAATCGCCGATGAAAAGGGTCTGCTCCTGATAGGCATTGCCGGCATCGGCAGTCTCGGTGAGCAGCGCGCTGGAGGTCTCGTTGATCTGGTAGTGGTCGGAGATATCCTCCTCCCCTTCCGGGGCGGGCGCGGGGGTATCAATGGAGGAATCCCCCGGCTGCTCCGCCGGGTCCTTGCCCCGCTTGAGCATGGTAAGGGTGATGCCGATGGTCAGCAGCGCCGCCAGTGCACATACGATACACACCAGCACCGCCTGCTTCTGCATCGGGGTCAGCGCCTGATTCTCCTGTTGATGATTGCTTCTCATATTCTATCCATTCTCCTTCCGAAGGAATGAAACTTCCTGTCATACCCGGGCTGCCAGCAGCCGGTCGGTAAGGTCGGCGCAGCTTTCGGCCAGCAGCACCGGATGGAAGGACTCCAACTCTTCCCGGCTGCCGTAGCCGTACAGCACACCGGCAGCATCCAGACCGCAGTCGGCGGCGCCCCGCATATCATCGTTGCGGTCACCCACCATCAGCACCCGCTTGCCCTGCAAGGCAGGCTGGCTGAGCACATAACGCACGACCTCGGTCTTGGTGTCCCGGCTCTCGTCCATAGAGGCACCGCCGATAAAATCAAAATACGGTGCCAGCCCCTGCTCTTCCAGAATAGGCATGACCACCTTGGTGGGCTTGGAGGTAGCGGTGCACAGGAGAAAGCCTGCTTCCTTCAGGCGTTGCAGCATCTGCGGAACACCCGGGAACACGGCACACTCGTGGCTGCCCTTCACCGCGTAACTCGTGCGGTAAAGGTCGGTGGCTTTTTCGATCAACGCCGGGTCGGTGAAGTGCTCGCCGAAGCTTTTGCGCAGCGGCGGGCCCAGATACCGGCGCAGGTTTACGCCGGATACATCCACACCCATGGTGCAGAAAACCTCTTGCAATGTATGAATGATACCGGGGGCTGAATCGATCAGCGTCCCGTCCACATCAAATAGGATTGCATCATAATGCAGCAATGTTTTATTCCTCGCTTTCATGGTGATACATCCAATAGTATAGCACAGATTTGATACATCAGCAATTCCAACAAAAGATTTTTCTGTCTCTTATGCAGAATTTTCATAAAAAGGGAGGCTGCTGCACCGTATTTTGCGCAGCAGTCTCCCTTGCGGTAGAGCGATTCAGCACAATGCCGGGCAGCCTGCGGGCTGCCCGGCATTGCATTTTCACGGGTTAGATTGTAGAAAAGATCGTCCCACGTAAAAGCGTTACTGCGCAGGCGATGGGCAGCCGCTGTCCCCCGGGACATAGAGGTTGTTGGAGACGAACTCCAGCTTATCCTTGAGCACCAGTTCAAGGTTTGCGACGGCGTGCACCATGTTGGTGGCGGAGTCGTTTACCTCCAGCAGCTTGCAAAGATCCAGGCCCTCCAGATCCATGGCCTTCTGCATCTTCCGGCTTTCGGCACACAAAATGTGGCTGAGCGCTGTTTCCTGCAAGGCAATGCTTTCCATCAGGTCCACAACAGCCTGGTCCAGGCTGACCTTGGGCATCTCCGGGCACTGAGAACGAGCACAGGGTGTATCGAGCATCATAGGGCAAAACCTTCCTTTCCGGTCGTGTGCCCTATCTTATGCTGCGGCGGGTGCGGCTGTTACTGCTTTTCTGCCTGCGCGCGCACCCTCTCAATAGTATCACGGTAGCCGCCGGAACCGTACTGGATGCAGCGGTTGATACGACTGATGGTGGCGGTACTGATCTCCACCGCCTTGACGATCTGCTCGTAGGTGGCACCGTCCAGCAGCAGCTTTGCCGCCTGCAGGCGCTGCGCCATATCCGAGATTTCCTTCACGGTGCACAGATCCTCAAAGAAGGCGTAGCACTCTTCCCGGCTCTCCAAACTGAGGATGGCGTCAAACAGTGCATCCGTTGTCTCGTTTCTTCTTGAATTTTTGTCAGCCATTGTTTTTCTCCTTATTATAACAGCGGCGGCAGCAGGCAAAGCAGACAGTGCTGCCGCACGGAATATTCTGCACGCTACTACTTTAGCACTTCAAAGTGTGAAAGTCAAGACCTGTGGGTGAATGGTTTTCAATTGAAGTGCTATTCAGTTTTATTCTCTTCACACATGAAAGAAAATCATCTAAAAATTATTCCCAGAAAATGGCTCGAATTGGCGTATCCTCTGAACTTGTTACAAGAATATTGACAATTGGTGAAAACGGGAATAAAGTAGAACACAATCATTCAGCAAATGCAAGGAACAGGACATGATCTTCTGCATCACCCTCTTTCAGCGAGCCGCTTCTCGGGTGAAAAAGCGGCAGTCAGGAGCAGAGGACCCTCGCCTGCGAGCAGCCTGTGTGAACCGGGTTTTGTGCCCCCAAGTAGCACGGTGCCGTCCAGCCCACGTTATCGGGCAGCATGGTCAGTGTACCATGCGTGGGAGAGTGGCTGTTTTAACACAGCAAGCGAAGTGGTACCGCGGAGTAATGCCCCTGCTCTGGCAGGCGGGAGCAGAAGCCTTCGTCTTCGGAGCGTAGCCGGAACACCGGTCATGTGCTGAGGACGAAGGTTTTTTACGCTCCGGGGCAATGCTTTGCGGGACGGCAGCCCAATGTTCCGAGCCTGTTGCAGAGTGAAAAAAGGAAAGAGGTAGAAAACTATGAATACGCTGGTCATCGTATTGATCGCAGCGGTGTGTCTGTTTGGCGCTTATGTGCTTTACGGCCGCTGGCTGGCTAACAAATGGGGCATCGACCCCGCTGCCAAGACCCCGGCAGTCGTCCACGAGGATGGCCGGGACTATGTGCCCACCAACGGCTGGACGGTGTTTGCCCACCAGTTCAGCTCCATTGCCGGTGCTGGCCCTGTTACCGGTGCCATTCAGGCCGCAGCCTTCGGCTGGCTGCCGGTGCTGCTGTGGGTGCTGCTGGGCGGCATCTTCTTCGGCGCTGTCACCGACTTTGGCGCGCTGTATGCTTCCGTTAAGAACGACGGCAAGAGCATGGGCATGCTGATCGAAAAATACATCGGCAAGACCGGCCGCAAGCTGTTCCTGCTGTTCTGCTGGCTGTTCTGCGGCATCGTGATCGCCGCCTTTGCGGATATGGTAGCCGGCACCTTCAACGCCTTTGGCACCGATGGTGCACTGGTGGATGCAGCCCAGACCAACGGCGCAGCCGGTATGGTTTCCATCATGTTCATGGTGTTTGCCGTGATCTTTGGCCTGCTGCAGAAAAAGTTCAACTTTACCGGCTGGAAGGAAAGCGTACTGAGCATCCTGTTCATCGTGCTGTCCTTTGTGATCGGTGCAAATCTGCCGCTCATCCTGGGCAAGGCTGCCTGGAGCTACATCACCTTTGTGTATATCTTCTTTGCTGCAGTGCTGCCCATGTGGCTGCTCAAGCAGCCCCGTGACCACATGACCACCTTTATGTTCGTGGCTATGATCGTGGGTGCTGTGGTTGGCCTGCTGGTGGCACACCCCACCATGAACCTGCCTGTGTTCACCGGCTTTACCAACGAAAAGCTGGGCACCATGTTCCCCATCCTGTTCGTCACCGTGGCCTGCGGTGCAGTTTCCGGTTTCCACAGCCTTGTTTCCTCCGGTACTTCCTCCAAGACCGTTGAGAACGAGAAGGATATGCTGAAGGTCGGCTACGGTGCCATGATCCTTGAAAGCCTGCTGGCTGTTCTGGCTCTGTGCGTGGCCGGTGCTGCCGCAGCTGCCGATGGCACCCCTGCTGCCGGTACCCCGTTCCAGATCTTCAGCCGCGGCGTTGCCGGTTTCTTTGAGATGTTCGGTGTGCCTGCCTACGCTGCTACCGTGTTCATGACCATGTGCGTTTCTGCACTGGCTCTGACCAGTCTGGATGCCGTGGCCCGCATTGGCCGCATGAGCTTCCAGGAGCTGTTCAGCGTGGACGACATGGAGCACGCTGAGGGCTGGCGCAAGCTGTTCTGCAATGTCTACTTCTCCACCTTCATCACGCTGGTGTTCGGCTTCATCCTGACCAAGATCGGCTACGCCAATATCTGGCCGCTGTTCGGCTCTGCCAACCAGCTGCTGAGCGCACTGGTGCTGGCTACCCTGTGCGTGTTCCTGAAGGTGACCGGCCGCAGCAACAAGATGCTGTTCCCCCCGCTGATTATCATGCTGTGCGTTACCTTTACCGCACTGGTGCAGCGCCTGATCGCTATGGTCAAGGCCATCAGCACCGCCGCTTCTGTTACCATCCCTGCCGGTGAGACTACCTGGGGCGCTGTGTTCATTGCAAACGGCCTGCAGCTGATCCTTGCCGTGCTGCTGATCGTGCTGGGTCTGAATATTGTGTTCCACTCTTTCTCCGCTTATAAGAAGGCTGAGCACAACAGCGAAGCAAAGGCCTGATTTTAATCCTGCCATTCACAATCCTGTTTTCAATAAACAAAACGCCGCTGACGATGCATAAAGCCGTCAGCGGCGTTTTGTTGTGGAAGAGTATAAGCGCCCTCTCAGGCGCTCCCGCGCCAGCTCCCCCAAAGGGGGAGCCAAGCCTTTAGTCCCGTTGCTGAAGCATAGAAAAGAGTTTGTTGCCAAGCAGCGCAATGCCTACCTACCCTATCCTTTATAAATAATAGCTTTCCCAGCCTTGCAGAGCGGCCAGCTGGGTCTCGGTATGGAACCAATGCTCCCCGCCCTCCAGAATGGTCAGGTGCGCCCCGGTCTGCTGCCGGAACCGCTCCATGGCGGTGTGCCCGGTAAGAGGGTCTGTATCGGCATAGAGCACCTGTGTGGGCACTTTCCAGTGCAAGGGGTGTTCCCTTACCCAGCACAGATACGGCCACGAGAGCGTCTCCCCAAAGTCTGTGGGGATTTCCCCTGCCGCGCGCAGCTGCTCCTCCGTTACCTCTGCCTGCTGCATCAGGTCAAGGATCAGCTTTTCCATATCCACGATTGGGGACACCAGCAGCGCCTTTTCCGGCTGCTGCGTCTGCAACGCCTGCATGGCAAACCACGCCCCGATGCTGACCCCATACACCCGGATATGCTTCCACACCGGCTGCATCCGGGCGTAGACCGCCTGCAGCTCCCGGGTGACCACCCACGGCACCAGCTTTTCCGGGCTGTTTTTCCGGGTGCCGTGCTCCGGCAGGTCGACAGCCAGCACCTGCCAGCCTGCCGGGCAGGCTGTGCGGGCAAAGCGGGCGGCCTCGGCTGCGCTGCCGTTTTTGCCGTGGACGTAGAGATAGACCCTGCGGCTGCGCTTGCCATACAGGACAGCCGGGATGCCTGCAACCTCGAGCTTGATTTTTTCCATAACAGCTCCCTCCTGTTTTGGGGCGTTTTGCGCCCTGTTTTCTCTATGATAGCACAAGCAGCTGACAAAAACAAACAGGAAAGGAGTTGACAGATTATTATTTTTGTGTTTAGCGCGGCCTATGGACCGCGCTAAACACATTCTCACCAGAGGGATAAAAAAGAGCCACCGCACAGACTTGTACGATGGCTCTTGGGATAGTGCTTCAGGTTTTGCTTAGCCGAAGATGTTGATCAGGATACCAGCAGCAACGGCAGAACCGATAACGCCGGCCACGTTGGGGCCCATGGCGTGCATCAGCAGGAAGTTGGAGGGGTTCTCGCTCTGACCCACCTTCTGGGAAACACGAGCGGCCATAGGCACGGCGGAAACGCCGGCGGAACCGATCAGGGGGTTCACCTGACCACCGGTCAGCTTGTACATGACCTTGCCGCACAGCACACCGGCTGCAGTGCCGAAGGAGAATGCGATCAGACCCAGCACGATGATGAACAGGGTGCGGGTGTTCAGGAAGGTGTTTGCACTGGTGGTGCAGCCAACAGACAGAGCCAGGAAGATGGTGATGATGTTCATCAGCTCATTACCGGCAGTCTTCTGGATACGGTCCACAACGCCGCACTCCTTCATCAGGTTGCCCAGCATCAGCATACCGACCAGAACAGCAGCATCCGGCACGATGAGGGAAACGATGATGGTGACCATGATGGGGAAGATGATCCTCTCGGTCTTGGAGACGGTGCGCAGCTGCTTCATGACAACAGAGCGCTCCTTGGAGGTGGTCAGTGCCTTCATGATGGGCGGCTGAATGACGGGCACCAGTGCCATGTAGCTGTACGCTGCCACGGCGATACTGCCCAGCAGCTCAGGTGCCAGACGGGAGGTAACGAAGATAGCGGTGGGGCCGTCGGCACCGCCGATGATGGAGATGGCAGCGGACTGCTTCTGGGTGAAGTCCACCAGACCGGTAGCGGCCAGCAGACGGGCACCCATGTAAGTACCGAAGATACCGAACTGTGCGGCAGCGCCCAGCAGCAGGCTCTTGGGGTTGGAGATCAGGGGTGCAAAGTCGGTCATGGTGCCGATGCCGAGGAAGATCAGCGGCGGGTA
>CAKTAT010000029.1:0-22961 GCA_934532365.1 uncultured Faecalibacterium sp.
GCTCATGGCGGCGCCGTTCTGGGTCTTGATGGCGGCCAGATAGCCGAAGTACAGCCACTGGCAGGCCTCCTTGGCGTCCTTAGCGGGCTGGGAGATGTCGTAGCCGTAGGCCTCGGCCATCTTCTTCATGCCCTTCAGGGCGCTGATCTGGCGGGCGATCTCCTCGCGCAGGCGGATGACGTCATCGGTCATGGTGCCGTCGCCGCAGTTGGCAAGATCCTCCTGCTTGAACTGGATCAGGGCGTCGATGCCGTACAGGGCAACGCGGCGGTAATCGCCCACGATGCGGCCGCGGCCGTAGGTGTCCGGCAGGCCGGTGATGATGTGGGTGTGGCGTGCCTTCTTCATCTCGGGGGTGTAGGCATCGAACACAGCCTGATTGTGGGTGCGGGTGTAGTCGGTAAAGATCTTGTGCAGCTCGGCAGAGGGCTGGTAGCCGTAGGTGGTGCAGGCCTGCTCTGCCATCTTGATGCCGCCGTAGGGCATAAAGGCGCGCTTGAGGGGCTTGTCGGTCTGCAGGCCTACGATCTGCTCCAGATCCTTCAGGCTTTCGTCAATATAGCCCGGGCCGTAGGAGGTCAGGCTGCTGACCACCTCGGTCTCCATATCCAGCACGCCGCCCTTGGCGCGCTCGGCCTTCTGCAGCTGCTGCAAAGCACCCCAAAGCTTATCGGTAGCCTCGGTGGGGCCTGCCAGAAAGCTTTCGTCGCCGTCATAGGGGGTGTAGTTCTTCTGGATGAAGTCACGCACATTGATCTCTTCCTTCCAGATGCGGCCTTCAAAGCCTTCCCACTGTTCAAACTGGATCATTGGAACCTCCTTGCTCCATTACGCGGTTAGCATTTTCTAACTAATAAGCCTTTGAAAAACCGCTCTGCATCGGCGGCTTTCTGGGGGCAAAACGGTCTGGAACTGCCGTCTGCGGCAGCCCTGACTACAAGGTGTAGACAAAAATAAAACCCTGCCCACAAAATCTTGCGTTATTATAATAGCAAGAACCGTTTTAAAAAGCAATAGAAAACAAGTGGGTTTTCTTCCAAAGGAAGGGCCGTTCTTTGGGCAGAATGTAGAAAAACGGCAGAAACCCCGGCGGCACACACCTTTTGCAGAAAAAATTGCAAATTAAGGGTTGACAAGACTAACCGTCTGTGGTATCCTGTTCTCGCAGCGGTGGTTAGCTAATTCTAACCGCGTTGCACCAGAAAAAAGGAGCGTCTGCAAGCGCTCCGCTCCATTCCTCCATTCCTTTCTCTTTTCTACGGGAAGCGGCAGCACGGTTTGCTCTGTTGCTTCCGGCGCGGCACCGGCTGTGTTTGGTACCACAGCCGACGCAAAGAAAACAAAAACGGGACACTCAGCTTGACCACCTGAGTGCCCCGATTTTTGTTTTTATTGCCCCATCCCCGCCAGCTGTTCATACAGCTCTGCTGCGCCGCCGCCGGGATATTTTACGCTGACATAGGTGCTGTTCAGGATGCACACGCCGTCGGAGTACACCGTCAGCAGAAACTTCTGGTTTTCGGCATCGTCATAAAAGCTGACGGTGACCGACTGTACCGGGAAGGTATCGTGGGTGTAGGCAGAATAGTTCTGGTTCAGCTTTTTGCGGCAGGAGACGGTGGAAAGCAATTCTGCCGCCTGTTGGAACTCTTCGCTGTCCATGGAGAGGATATGGTAGTCCATCTCGTCCCGACTGGCGAAATTCCGGATGGTCTCGGTGCGCACACTGCCCTGCGAGCTGGAACGCACCAGTGCTTTCAGGTCGATGGGATGGTATAGCACCGCAAAAGCTGCCAGTGCAAACAGGATAAAAAACATAGCAGCGCGGGGAATGTGGAAGCTTTTCATCGGCTCACCCCTCCTTTGGCGGCTCCATTTGGGCCAGATGCCGCTGGGCGA
The DNA here is from genome assembly GCA_934532365.1 of uncultured Faecalibacterium sp. Lineage (GTDB taxonomy): Bacteria > Bacillota > Clostridia > Oscillospirales > Ruminococcaceae > Faecalibacterium. The sequence continues at coordinate 1,900 of CAKTAT010000029.1, forward strand.
TGAAAAAGCCCACGGCGCTGGCGGCAAATACCACATAATAGCTGGCGATGCGGTAGAGCATCAGCACGCTCATCACCTCGCCCTGCTCCAGAAAGCTGCCGAATACCAGCAGAAAGGCGGTTTCGATAGAGCCCATCCCGGCTACGTTGGGCAGGGCGTTGGAGACGAAGAGCATCAGGCTGGTGAGCAGCTGCACCTGCCAGAACCCCAGTGGGGAAAGCCCCATGAACCGGATGCACAGGTAGGGCAGACAGAACAGCCCGAACAGCTTGAGCGCCTGCAGAGCAAAAATTTTCAGGCAGCGGGGTTTATCTGCCAGCAGGCGGCGGCTCTCGGTGCCCAGCACCTCCAGCTGCTCCAGCCAGTCGGCGCGGCGCTGCTGCCACTTTTCGGTCTTGGGCAGAAAGCCCAGCAGCCAGCGGGCGAGGCTTTGCACCAGCGGCGAGACGCACACCAGCACCAGCGCCACAATGATCATCGCTACCACAGCGTATGCCATGGGCAGATAGCGCATGACACCGGTGGTGTTTGCGGCAAGCCAGCGGCGCTGCAGCAGAAGCATCACGGTGGCGTACAAAAGCACTGTGCTCTTGTGGAAAACGTATTCCAGCGTCATCAGGCCTGCGCCGGGGCCCAGCGGCAGCCCGGCTCTGTGCAGATAATACAACTGCACTGGCACCGCACCGGCACCCAGTGTGACCACGTTGCCAAAGGTGCCGCACCAGCCCACATCCAGCCCCTGCCGCAGCTTGAACTGCGGCAGACGGCTGCGCACGATGACCCACGCCACGCACCCCTCCAGCAGGGGGTAGCTGATGCCGACCGCCAGCACCGCCAGCACCTGCCACACCGACAGCTGCGCCAGCGCCGTGGTGATCTCGGCCCAGTGATCCTTAAAAGTGAACACGATGATGCAGGTAAGTACCAGCAGCACCAGCAAAGAGATTACGGTCTTTTTGCGGGAGGGTTGCTGCGCGGCGGCTTGGCTCATGGATACAAAACTCCTTTCGGTACAGGAAATTCTGGAACCAGTATAGCACATCTTCCGCTGCCCTTTGTGAACGGAAGCGGAACTTTGTTGGGCAATTTGAGATATTTGATAAAATGGGGAGACCTCTCCCGTAAAAAACAATGCCGGGCAGCGTGCAGCTGTCCGGCATTGTTTTGTTTCGTTATTCTTCCCCGTCTGTCAGTTCCTTTACCAGCCTTGTCAGGGTGGCTACATAGGATTCGTTGGAGAATTTCTGCTCGTACAGGCGGCGGCAGTCCTCGTGCATGGCGGCCAGTGCCTCCGGGTGCTCGATGGCCCAAGCCAGCTTGTCGGCCAGCTGCTGCGGGTCGTCGTCCTTGTAGAGGAAGCCGTCCACGCCCTCGGTCACAAGCCCGGCGGTGCCGGTGTGCTCCGATACGATGGAGGGCTTGCCGAAGATCAGTCCCTCGGTGACAAAGGTGGGCATGGGGTCATCCCGGGAGGCGCATACCACGCAATTGCACTGCTCCATCAGGGATTTTACCTCCGGGCGCTCCAGCCGCTTGCGGTAGAAAACGGTCTGGGGATAATCCCGCACCAAGCTGTCCACGGCGTTGTACATCCCCTTGTCGGCAGCCTTGCCCACAAAGAGGAAGGCGGCTTTCTCCCGCACCGCAGAGGGCAGCAGCCGGATGGCATTGCAGAAGATGTCCGGGCCCTTGCGGGGCTCCAGCGAGCCGACCGTTACAAAGAGGGTGCGTCCCCCGGCAAAGCTGATGTCATAGCGGGGGAACTGCTCGGCGGCGTAGTCCGGCAGACCGTAGATCAATTGTTCAATTGCAAAATCCGGCCGGACGGAGTGCATGGCGGCGGTGGCATGGGAGCCTACGGCGCAGATGTGTACGTTTTTGCCCAGCTCCCGGGGGATCTTGTGGGTGATGAAGGGGTAGCCCGCAAAGGCATCGTGCAGCCACCACAGCACCGGCACAAAGGAGCCGTTCAGGGTGCGCACCACAGGGGCCTCCACCACCGTATTGGCCAGCACAAAGTCCGCGCTGGTGGCCAGTCCCCACAGGGCACTGGAGGTAACACAGTCCGGGCGGGTGACCACGGCGGCACCCGCCTCCAGAAACAATTGCAGCGGCCCCTCGTCCGCAGGGCCCAGCACCACTACCTCAAAGCCAAGGCTGCGCAGCACCGGTACGGCGCTTACCAGCACGATGGGCGCACCGGTCATGGTCAGCTCGTGGCTCAGGATCAGCGCACGGCGTCCCTTGGCAGAGAAAACATCCTCGGCGCACAGTTCCCGGCGGAAGTGCAGCAGCGCCTGCGGGATGCAGCAGCTGTGCTGTGCCATGGCATGGGCCAGACGCAGCAGTTCGGTAACGCTGTCCCTGCCCCGGGCGGCGGCGCGTATTTCATCCAGCAGCGCGCGGGACACCATGGCGCAGCTGCTGCCGGGCAGGTGCCGGGTGCTCAGGTAGAGGGCGGTGGTCCCGTCAAAACCAAAGGCGGCATCGCAGACTGCAAGGTCTGCGCCCTCCCGCAGGGCGGCTGCAAAATAGGTCAGGGCGGTGGGAACGCACTCCACATCCTCGCTTACCAACAGCACCCCGGCTACATCGGGGGTCAGTTCGCCCTCAAGCTGGGTCACCAGACGGAACTTGCGGTGCAGCTGGTTTTGCAGCGCGGCCTCCAGCGCCTTGTGACGCCCCGGCGCGTAGACCAGAAGATAGGTGCTTTGGGTATCGGTATAGACCTGCGCGGACAATTGTCTGCGCTGCAGGGTACTGTAACTGGTGTACATGATCCAACTCCTTCAGGCAGAATATCAGGCGGGTCAGTGACCGCGCACTAGGTTCAGCAGTCTGCGCAGGGGAGCGGTCAGCCGCCAGCTGCTGCTGGCGCGCATCGTTTCCAGCGAGACCTGATATTCGTGCTGGATGCCCTGCAGGGTCAGCAGCTGCTGGTTCAGCCGCATACACTCGGCGCGGCTGGCCTGCAATACCTCATCGGCCTCCTGCGCAGCGGCGGCGTTCTTAAGCTTCAGGTCGTTCAGCGCCCGCAGCAGAGATTTGCCGGGCTGCTCGTGCAGAAAACGCCCCAGCGGGTAGTAGTGATAATTCACCGCAAACTTCATGCCGGCGCCAAAGCCGGTGGTGCAGTGCAGCGAAAGATTGGGGTCTACGTCCAAAAACAGCAGGCTGTCCTCCTGCAGCATAAGGCCGTTGATCGACTGGAAGCTGATGCGCTCGTCCGAGATGGCAAGGTCGGTGATGCAGCAGGCCAGCTCGCCTGGGTCCAGCCGGACGGCGCGGGCGTCCTCCGGCAGAATGAAGGTGACCGACACCTCGTGGGTCAGCTCGTTGTAGGCGTCCTCGGTGGCGATCAGGCATTCCCGGGGCGAAAAACCGTTGCCGGTGTCGTAAAACAGCTGCGGCAGGGTAAGGGCGATGTTATCTGTCTCGGTGCTGTGCTTGGCAAGCTCGGTCTGGCAGACCAGAAGCTGCTGCTCCAGCTCCAGACACCGCTGCGCCAGCCGGGAAACACCCTCGTCTGAAAGCTTGAGCTGCTGCTCCAGCTCGGCAACGTGCGCCTGCAGGGCAGCAGGGGTCACGGGGGTTTCGTGGTTCATAACATGAGCCTCCTCTTCCTATCCTATAAACTCAGCTGCGCCGCCGCAGCCGGAATGCGCATGAATACGATCAGTGCCGCGGGGCGTAGTGCACCTGCGGGGTGTGCCGCCGGGCGGGGAACAACTTGATGATCAGCTCCCGCCGCCGCTGCAGCAGGACGCAGATCAGCCAGATAGAGCCCAGCGAAAGGACATATTGCAGCCCGACGCCCAAAAGCGGACGGTCTGCATACTTTGCCGCAAACAGATACCACGGAATGGCGGTAAGCTCCACAGTATGTATGCAAAAAATGTACAGGGAACGCCGGCCAATGGATTCAAGAAAGCGCACCAGCACATTCCGGTGCCGGTTCAGCCGCAGGAACAGCCGGACAAACAGCAGCCCAACAAGGCCGTCCAGCAGGATGCTGACAGGCCCCAGCGTCCACTCTGCCATAGAAACACAGTCTGTGCGGCCGGTGGCAAGGGTGGCTGCCGGGATCAGCAGCAGGGCAGCCCACAGGATGCAGGTCATCCGGCGGGACAGGGGCTGATCCAGCCAGTGCTGACGCTTGGCAAGGTAGCCAAGGTACAGGTACGGCATGATCGCCGCGCCCTGGATCAGGCAGAAGGGCAGCTCCCATGCAAGGCTGGCACCCCAGCCCAGCAGGGCACAGCCGCCCACCGCCCAAGGGATGTACCGCTCCGGAAAGATGTTCAGGATAACGTCCAGTAAGATCCAGCCCATCAGCAGCGCCAGCAGATACCACATGGGCCCGCAGGAAAAGAACTCCTGCCCAAAGTAGGTGGCGGTGTGGGGCAGACCCAGCAGAAAGCCGCCCGCTACCTTGATGCTCTCGGTCAGTGAGCCGGGCAGATAGTGAAAGGTATTATAATGAATAATAAAGTGCAGCACCGTGGTAAAGACCGCCGTGTAGCAAAAAGGCTTGAGCAGACTTTTGAGCTGCTGGTGGATGCACTTGCCGATGGAGCGCTTGCGGAAGCCGTAGCCGCTGGCAATAAAAAAGGCTGCCATCAGTGCTTCGCGGTAGGTAAAGCCCACAAAGGCGGCCAGGGTCAGACTGCGCTCCAGCTGGATCGGATAAAGTTCTACAGTATGCCCCAGCACGATGCCCAGCATCCCTGCGCCCTTGAGCATATCGAACATTCCGATGGAGCTGACGGTGCGGGGCTTGGTTGTTTCCATGAAAGATTCCTTCCCTGCGCCGGGCAAATACCCCTTAGAAAAAGCCGGATACGGCGCAAATGATCAGTTTTTATACAGCATCACCATGATATATGGCTAGTATAATGCTTTTTGGGGAGACTGTCAATTTTGTTTTGCAGTCTGCGTGAGAGCGGGTATGGTATTTTGCGCTAAAAATTGTAGCACAGGAACCGGCAGATTGCAACGAAAGGTAGAATTTGGCGGGGCCGCACCGGACGATATGCAAGTAAAAATTGCCAATACAGGAAATTAAATGTTGCAGAAGTATTGCATTGCCATGGAAGATATTGTATACTGAGCACAGTGCGGTACACCGCTGCTGTGCTGCACGGAGCGATCGCGCGCGGGCATCCGCCGTGCGTGACCCGATCTCCCGGATGGAACGTACCCTGCCGCTGCCCCGCAATGCCGCGGATGAGCCGGTACGTTATGTATAAAACAGACAAAACAAAACAGGAAGGAAACTACAATGGAAAAATTCGTGGATAATATGTACGATGTCATCACGCTGGGCATGGAAAAGGAATTTCCCGAGCGCGTGGCCTTCCGTTACTACAATGAGGATACCGACACGGTGACCACCGTCCTTTTTAAGGAGCTTGCACAGGATGTCCGCCGGATGGTCAACTACCTCCAGAGCACCATCCCGGATGTGAAGGGCAAGAAGATCTGCCTGCTGAGCAAGAACAGCTACGAGTATGTGGTAGACACCTTTGGCGCGATCATGGCAGGCTGTGTGCTGGTGCCGCTGAACCAGCACAAGAGCTGGGCGGAGATGTCCCACGAGCTGGAACTGGTGGAGCCTGCCGCCATTCTGACCGACGGCGTGGACTACGGCAACAAGGAGCAGCTGGAGGCCGCCTACGGCAGCCTGCTGCACCCCATGGACGACTTCCGCAGCTATGAGCCGGCGGCTGAGCTGCACCCCATCGACCACGAGGCTCTGATGGTGCTGATGTTCACCTCCGGCACCACCGGCATGAGCAAGGGCGTTATGATGAGCGAGCGCAACCTGTTCAGCGCAGGCGTTATCATGTGGGCCGTCTCCGCACAGGTGGAGCCGCGGCTCAAGGTAAAGGATCCCCTGCCCGGCCACTACATGGTGCTGCCCATGTTCCATCTGGGCGCCTTCATCGACCTGTTCTCCACCACCGTCATGGGCTGGCCACTGAACCTGGGCTTCGACGCCCGCAACTTCTACCGCGATATCCAGAAGATGCCCAGCCAGATCATGTCCGTGGTGCCGGTGATCATGAACTCCCTGCACAAGGACGTGATGCGCGGCCGCCGCGACCGTCTGGGCGATCTGTGGACATTCATCGGCTCCTCTGCCATGTTTGACCCGCAGGTGCTGCTGGATATGGTGAACAACGGAATGTTCATCATCCAGTGCTACGGCGCTACCGAGACCTGCGCCGCCGGCATCATCAACTTTGCACAGGACGCAAAGCACATTGGCGCCGTGGGTCAGGGCAGCAAGCTCATGGACTACAAGATCGAGCCGGACGGCGAGCTGTGTATGCGCGGCGACAGCGTGATGATGGGCTACTATAAGGACCCGGAGGGCACCGCAGAGGTCATTGACAAGGACGGCTGGTTCCACACCGGCGACCTTGCCCGGGTGGACGAGGACGGCTACTATTACATCACCGGACGCAAGAAGAACCTGATCATTCTGGACAGCGGCGAGAACATCAGCCCCGAGGAATTGGAAGGCATGGTAGAAAAATGTCCCGTTGTGAAGGAATGTATCGTAAAAGAACTGGGCAAAAAGATAGGTGTTGTGGTATACTGTGAGCAGGAGCACCAGCAGACTGTGCGGGACTTTGTTACCCAGATGAACCGCACCATCCCGCTGTACAAGCGTATCGGTGTGGTGGAGTTCAGCGAAACTCCGCTGCCCCGCACCGCTACGGGCAAGCTGGTGCGTAAGTAAAACGCAACAGAAAGGAAGCATAATACGATGGAACGTGCAGAAATCATTTCTCAGATCACGGCTATTCTGGAGGATGTCGCGGAGGTATCGCCGGAGGATGTGACCGAAAGCAGCGTCCTGATGGACGATCTGGATCTGTCCTCTATGGAGATCCTGACCGTTGTGGCAGATATCGAGGAGACCTTTGGTCTGCGCATCCCGGAAAAGGAGCTGCGCAACTTTGTTACCATGGGTGATCTGGTGGATTATCTGGCAGCAAACGTGGGGTAAAGACCAATGGAAACACAACAGCGCTCGACGGAATATAACTTGCAGGGCGTTATGTATTTTTTCCGTCGGGATAAGGTCCAGTGCCGGTACCAGTTCTCGCTGCGGGATGCGGTGGATATCACCCTTTTGCAGCGGGCGCTGACAGCGGCCTTGGCAAATGCACCTTATTATACCCAGCGTCTGGTGCAGGAAAAGCGGGGGATGTGGCTGGAGCCCAATACCGAGCCCTGCCTTGTGTACCCCGGCAGCACTATGCGCAATATCCCGGAGGAGACGAACGGCTATCTGTTCTGCATCAGCTGCGAGGGGGATACCGTATACTTTGACTGGCACCACTTCCTGCTGGACGGCCACGGGGTATCGCCCCTGTTCACCAGCATTCTGGAGCAGTACTGCAACCTGCGTTACGGCACAGCCTTTGTGGCACCAGCCATCGTGTGCGACCCGCCCTACGATATAGAGGCCATACTGGCAAAATACCCGCCCGTGGAGAACGGCAGCGATGTCATTCAGCGGGAGGCGGTGCAGACCTACGAGGATGCACTGCGCCGCACCCGGGTGTGCCTGAGCAAGCAGAGCCTTGTGGAAAAGGCGCTGGCAAACAACGCAAAGCCGGTAAGCGCTCTGATGGGGCTGTTGTGCATGGCCATGCGGGAGTATCTTGGCAAGGAGAATATCCAGTATTCCTTCTCTACCGATACCCGCGATGTGGCCGGTGTGCCGAATGCGCTGTACAACTGTGTGTGCAGCTTTGAGCATACGGTGCAGCTGCAAGCCCAGACCCGCCTTGCGGAACTTGTACCGGATATAGATGCAAACATCAAGCGGGACCTGCAGCCGGAGTCCAAGCTTCGCCGTATGGCGGTACAGATGGGCTGGGTGTACAAGGTGGAGCAGCAAAAGGTTCCCCTGCGCATCAAACAGCGGGTGTTCCAGATGGGCGAGTACGTCGGCGGCACCATTTCGGATTTTTGGCTCAGCTATCTGGGCAACCCGCTGATGCCCGCCAACCCGGAGCTGGCACAGTACACCACGGATTTTGGTGTCTGGGTACCGCCGGAGGGCGCATCCGTGGGGGTGGAGGCTGCCAGCCTGAACGGAAAGATCATCCTGTGCATCCACAGCAAAGCACCCATCCCGGGCCTGGCCGATATCCTTTGCAAGACCTTTGAACGTGAAGGGGTTGCGGTGCTGGAAGCTGCCGACCTGGACTGAGAGATACTTATAATATAAGACCGGGGCGTTCTCCCGCAGGGAAGAACGCCCCGGTCTTATTCTGTTTTGGTGGGGCGGATGGTCACCTCGCCGCAGCGCAGCGCCTCGGTGCGTCCGCTCTCCCGCTGCACCACCAGCCGCCCGGCATCGTCGATGGAAAGCGCCTGTGCGGCGTAGGTCTCGGTGCCGGTGCACACGGTCACCCAGTGGCCGGGCACAAAGCAGCGGGCGCGGTATTCGTCCAGACATTCAAAGCCCGGGCAGAGCGCCAACAGCTCCCGCCCGATGGCACCCGCCAGCGCCGCCCGGCTTACCGGGGCGGGGCCGCCGGGGTATAAGCTGCCGGCCTTGGCGGCAAGCTCCGGGGGAAAGTCCTCCGCCGCGGCGGTCAGGTTCAGCCCGATGCCCACCACCAGCCATTCCAGCTGGCCACTTTCAAGGTCGGTGCCGGCTTCGGTCAGGATGCCGCACACCTTTTTGCCCTTATAATACAGGTCGTTCACCCACTTGATGGCAAGTTCCAGCCCGCACAGCGTCTGCACCGCCCGGCAGACCGCCACCGCCGCGCCGATGGTGGCGGTCTGGGCGTTGGCGGCAGGCAGCGGCGGGCGCAGCACTACTGAACAGTACACCCCTTTGCCCGCCGGGCTGGCAAAGCTGCGTCCCAGCCGCCCGCGCCCGGCGGTCTGTCCGCCCGCCAGCACCAGCGTGCCGTGGGCAGCGCCCTCCAGCGCCAGCAGCTTTGCGGTGCGGTTGGTGCTTTCCAGCGTGTCGTACAGCTGCACCGGGGCAGGGTAGGGGCCTACCGCCTCGGTGCAGAAGGGGTCGCCGCCCAGCAGACGGTACCCCCGGCGGGAGGCGGCTTCCAGCGCGTAGCCCTGCGCGGTAAGCGCCGCCGCCGCCTTGTGCACGGCAGCGCGGCTGACCCCCAGCTGCTGCGCCAGCTGCTGGCCGGAAATATATGTGCCCTCGGCGGCGCTGAGTGCCTGTAAAAGTGCCTGACGGGTGGTAGAAACCATGGCGAAAATCCTCCCTGTGTGCTATACTGCTATTGTACCATATCTGCGGAAGAAGAAAAGCTTGAAAAAAATTTAGTTTTTATGCAGGAACCGCCGCCGCTGTCTCGTATTAAAGACAGAAGGGCGGCGCAGAGCACCGCATCCAGAACCGGAAAGGAGGCCGTGCAGCGCGTTGACAACACAAGAATTCAGCACGATGGTGCAGAAATATCAGGCGCTCGTGTACACGGTCTGCCACCAGCTGGTACCGGATGTACAGGAGGCGCAGGACCTGACGCAGGAGACTTTTCTGGCGGCGTGGCGGGCCATCGACCGCTGCCCGCCCGGCTTTGAAAAGCAGTGGCTGGCGCGTATCGCCGCCAACAAAGCCAAGGACTATCTGCGCAGCGCATGGGTGCGCAAGATGAACACCCCCGGCGACGAGGTGCTGGCGCTGGAGGGCGCGCCGCCCGGTATGCAGCCGGAACAGCAGGTGCTGGAAGCACTGGGCGAAGAGGAACTTACGGAGATGATCTTGAATCTGCGGGAGCCCTACCACACACCCTGCCGTCTGGTGCTGCTGGAACAGCACACCATGGCCGAAGCTGCAAAATTGTGCGGCCGCCCGCCCAAAACGGTGGAAGCGCAGATCTACCGCGCCAAAAAGATGCTGGCGCAGCAGATTTTGCAAAACGACCGCATACCCTGTGAAAGGAGGAGCGTACATGGAACTGTTTGACGCAAAAGGCTGTCTGAGTGAGGAAGGTTTACAGGCACTGGTCGGCGGGCAATTGGACGAAACGCAGCGGCTGGAAGCCGCCGAGCACCTTGCCTACTGCGACCGCTGCATGGACCGCTACACCGCCCTGCTGACCGACGATGTGCTGGAGCAGCCGCCGCGCTCCGCCCGGGGCGCGGTGATGGGCACCATCTGGATACGGCTGATGCAGAACACATGGGGCCGCGCCGCCGTAGCCACCGTAGCCGCTGTGCTGGCGCTGACGCTGTGGCGTGCCGGTACGCTGGAACAGATTTTGCACACCGGGCAGCAGCTGAACACATGGCTGCCGCAGACCACACAGCAGACCGAACCGGAGCTGCTGGGCAAGCCGGTGAACGACAAAGCCCCGCAGCCCTCCACCGCCCCGCTGGGCAAGCCCATAGAGGACAAAAAGCAGCTGACTGAAAAACTATCCGACGCACTGGACGGGCTTTTGCACCGCAGTGCAGACACCACTGAGAAATGAGGGAACTGATTATGAAGAAAAACGGGATCCTGACCCTGCTGTTTGCCTGTGTGCCGGGCGCAGGGCAGATGTATCAGGGCTATATGAAGCGGGGACTCTCGCTTATCACCATGTTCTGCCTGTTCATTATCCTAGGCAGCACCACGGGGCTGGATGCGCTGGTAGTCGGCTGCATCGTTGTGTATATGTACAGCTTTTTCGATACCTTCAACCTCCGCGCACAGCTGGCGGCGGAAAAAGCCCCGGAGGACGATTATCTGGTGCACTTTAATTGGCACGATGCCCGCATGACCCAGTTCATGGGCGAAAGCCACAAGCTGGTGGGCTGGGGGCTCATCGCGCTGGGCGCCATCGTGTTCTACAACAACATCATCATGCGGGTGCTGGGCGATGTGATGTGGCGCTGGGGACAGAATAATCCCATCTTCCGCGCCATCTACCTGATGCTGGATTCCCTGCCGCAGATCGTGGTCTGCGTGGCGCTGATCGTGTGCGGCATGTGGCTGGTGCGCGGCCCGAAAAACAAAAAGGGCAAGCAGCCCCCTGAAGAGGAGACCGAGGAAGCCGAGGACTTCCACGCCTACACGGCTGCGCCGCAGGCTGAGGATACCGAGGATGCAGAGGACACCGCAGACACGGACGCCCATTTTGCCATGCCGGAGCTTTCGGCACTGCTGGGTGAACCGGTGACCGGCGCAGAGCAGGACGAGACCCCTGCGGAGGATGACGATGACCGAGCAGAATAAGACCCCTTTGACCGCACAGCCGGGCAGCGTGCCCCCGCCGGAGCACAAGCCCACAGAAAAGCCCCTGCGCCGGGTGGGCAGCCTGACCTTGGGCGCGTGTCTCATTGCGGCGGGCGTGTTCTTCCTGCTGTATTTCTTCGTGCCGGGCTTTGATGTGCAGCTGACCCTGAAAATTGCCCCGGCGGTGGCGCTGGTGCTGCTGGGGTGCGAGGTGCTGTTTTTTGCCGCCCGCCCCGGCCGCTGGAGGTACGATTTTGTGTCCGTGCTGGTCTGTCTGGTACTGATGGCGGGCTGCTTCTGCATGGCCATGCTGCCCCTGCTGTGGGATGAGTTGAGCGGCGAAAACCAGCAGACCATGAACCGCCTGAGCACGCAGGCCATTGACGAACTGTACACCGCCTGTAAGCAGGACGCGCAGGACATTGCCATTCAGAACATCAGCGGCTGGCTGTACCTGAACGGTGCAAAGGCCGAGACTTTGCAGCAGGCCGCCGCCCTACCCGCCGGGGATACCTGCCTGACCTTGACCGTGGAGCTGTTCGGCCCCTACGACAGCGCCGCCGCCTTTGCCCGGGACTGCTACACCCTGACCGCACTGGCAAAACAGTGCACCGTGCCGCCGGAAAAGCTGCACTTTACATGGGACGCCCGCAGCCCGGCAGAAAGCAGCCTGAACACCGGCAGTCTGCAGTACACCGAGGACTATTCGCTGGACCTGAGCGGCGCTGTGCAGCTGGACTGGACAGCACAGCAGATGGAGCAGCAGACCGAGACCGAGTATCTGCTGGACGCAGAGAATATCCCCGATGAGGATTAAAAAATACCGCCGCACAGCTGTGCGGCGGTATTTTTGTAGTATGGCTGAAAGGATAAACGAAAAACGCCCCGAAGTCCTAGACTTCAGGGCGTTTAAGCTGGAGCTGCTATCCAGATTCGAACTGGAGACCTCATCCTTACCAAGGATGCGCTCTACCAACTGAGCTATAGCAGCACATCACAGCTCGATTAGTATAGCACAGCTTGACCATCTTTGCAAGCATTTTTTGCAAAAAATAAAAAATTAGTGCAAAAAGTCCCCGGAGCATCTGCAGACGCTCCGGGGACTTTTGTAAATTGTGGTTACTTTGCCAGACTGGTCAGGATAGGCTCGCACTGCTCTACGGTGGAGGAGAGCATCAGGTTGTAGGCGGTGACCATCTCCTGAATGGCGGTGCGGTTCTCCTTGGTCAGGGCGTAGCTCTGGGTGGTGCCGTCCCGGCCGATGAACACAGCGGTGACGCTCTTGGCGTTCAGCCACTCGCTCAGCCAGCTGATCTCCTCGTCGCTCAGCTGGAACAGCTCCAGATCGAACCAGCAGCCCAGATCCTGATCGTAGCCGCCGCCGTACTCCTCGTCACAGGTAAAGGTGTACATATTGTCATCAGCGGTCACGTTGACCGTCTTGATGTCCAGCTTCTTGCTGCCTGCGTAGGTCAGGATCATGTTGAAGGCAATGCCGTCATCCTGCACGAACATATAGGGGTACAGCCCGCAGGACTTTTTATCCATGCTGGCCTGCTCCTGTGGAGAGGAAAGATCCCAGCCGCCGGTCTCCTCATCATAGGTGACGGTGAACTTGGAAAAAGCGGCCTTGAGTTCGGCATCGCTGGGGGCGGCGTTGGTAGCCTCCACCGCAGCGGGAGCGGCGGGCAGTGCGGGCGCAGCCGCCGCTGCAGCCATGCCGCCGCACAGCATGGCCGCAGCGCATAAACCGGCCGCAATACGCCGGAACAAACGGGAAGATCTCATAAGTCAGTTCTCCTTTCCATTTTCGAAGGGGGATCTCTGGCTTCAGTATACCGCAGCCCGGCGGAAAAGCAAGAAAACTGACACGAAACGCCCTGCCGCTGTCACGAAACGACTTTAGCTTACCTGATGCTCTTCCAGCCAGCGGGTCATCTGCTGGGCAATGCCCTTGACGCTGCCTTCCTCAAAAGGTACCTTCAGCCCGGCGGTCTGCATCAGCTCGGTGTAGCTGGCAAGACCGGCGCGGCGCACCAGCTTGAGGTAGCGCTCCCAAGCGTCCTTGTGGTCATCAAGGCTCAGCAGGAAGAACTGCAGCGCTGCCATGGTGGACAGGCAGTAGTCGATATAGTAGAAGGGGCACTCGTAGATGTGCAGCTGGCGCTGCCACCCGGCGCCGCGGCCGTAGAAGGGCAGGTTGTCAAAATCGATCCACGGACGGTACTTCTTTTCCAGCTTGAGCCACTCGGCGTTGCGCTGGTCGGGGGTCAGGTCCGGGTTCTGGTACATGATGTGCTGGAACTCGTCCACGGCGCAGCCGTAGGCAAGGAACACAAAGCTGTCCTCGGCGTGGAGCAGGGCGTACTTCTCGGTGTCCTTGCCGAACAGCAGGTGATGCCACGGCGCGGTGAGGAACTCCATGGCCATGGAGTGGATCTCGGCGCTCTCCATGGCGGGGCATTCCAGATCGGCGGGCACGTTGGGGTCGCGCTCGGCCACATAGCCCTCAAAGGCGTGACCGCACTCGTGGGTCAGCACGTCCACATCGCCGGAGGTATTGTTCCAGTTGGCAAAGATGAAGGGTGCCTTGTAGCTGGGCAGGCTGGTCATGTAGCCGCCGGACATCTTGCCGGGACGGCTTTCCACGTCAAACAGTTCGTTGTCCTGCATAAAGTCGATGAACTCGGCGGTCTCGGGGCTCAGCTCGTGGTACATGGTGCGGGCAGCATCCATGCGTGCCTGATAGCCCGGGATGGGCTTGGGGTTGCCGTCCTTGAAGATGATGGGCAGGTCGGTAAAGGTGGGGTGGGTGATGCCGGTGCGCTTGGCGCGCATGGTCATCACCTTTTGCAGTTCGGGCACAACGTCCCTTGCCACCTGATCCCGGAAGGCCTGAATCTCGGCCTGTCCGTAGCCGATGCGGTTCATGCGCACATAGGAAAGCTCGCTGTAATCCTTGTAGCCCAGCACCTCGGCCTGACGGTTCAGGTTCTTGACGATCTTGGTGTACAATGCGTCCAGCTCGTCCCGGTGGGCGTCAAAGTAACCGGCCTCGGCTTCGTAGGCGGCGCGGCGCACGGCGGGGTCCAGATCCTCCTTGTAGGGGCCCAACTGGGGGATGGTCAGCTGCTTGCCGTCCAGTTCCACCAGTGCGCCGCCGTAGATCTGCTGGTACTGGCTGACCAGTGCATTGAACTCCTGCTGCAGCTCCACGGTGCGGTCGTCCATGCCCAGCACGGCGTTCTTCATACCGGCCACACAGGTGGTGCCAAAGTGCTCGGTGAGCGCCTCCACATAGGGGTTTGCCAGAAACGCCCGGCTGATCTCCACGCTGGCGTTGGTCACAGCGGGGCCGTTGGCATCAAAAAAGTCCTGCTCGGCCTTCCAGTAGGCATCACGGGTGTCGCAGGTGTAGTGGATGTTGGCCAGCTGGGAGGCGGTGGTGTAGTCTGCAAAGGCGCGGCTCTGCTCGTAGTACACCTGAATGAGGGCGTCGCCGTCCTGCGCATCGGCGGCCTTGGCGGCCAGCTGCTTGCACTTTGCCAGCAGGGCGTCGATGTCCGGGCGGGTATAGGTCATTTCGCTGAATTTCATGGAAAATTTCCTTTCCGGGGCAGTTCCCCCTTTGGTATCTTGTGTTCATCTTACCACGTTCTGCGCCAAAAGAAAAGAGGGAGACAGGCGGGTAAAAGTCCTACGTTTATACAACACTGCCAAAAATAAAAACGACCCTTTGGCAAAGATGTCTGTTTAAGCGCTTGCAGAGCGGCGAAAAAAGGATTATAATGGCATCATCAACAGAGTAAGACCCTGCGCGTTAAGTGCCGCATCAACGGGGAGTTGTGCTGCGGACGAAGGTATTGACCGCGGTGCAGGGTCTGCATCCCGCTGCTGCATGGACTTGGGTGCAGGCGAGAGCCGTCTGCGGCTTTTGCCCGGAAGTGAATGTTGTTGGAATTCACGCCCTCCTTTGTGCGGTCTGTCACAGGGGAGGGCGTTTTTGCGTCCTGCCTGCTGTTCCTTTTTAAGGAGGACAACTACGATGAACGACAAAAAAACTTCGGCGCGTACCCTGACCATGCTGGCTTTGCTGGTAGCCATGAGCATCGTGTTCAGCCGGGTGCTGAGCATCTCCACTGGCTTCGTCCGGTTCAATCTGGGCAGGCTGCCGGTGCTGCTGGCGGCGGTGGTGTTCGGCCCCGGCGCAGGCTTTGCGGTGGGCGCGGTGGCCGATATCATCGGCGGTGTGCTGGCGGGCTACGCCATCAACCCGCTTATCACGCTGGGTGCGGGCGCCATCGGCTTGGTGGCGGGCTTTGCATGGCAGAGGCTGAACCGCCTTTCCACCAACCTGCGGCTGGCAGCCAGCGTGCTGATGGGGCATTTTGTGGGCTCCATGGTCATCACTTCGCTGGCGCTGCGTCTGTTCTACGGCTACCCGTGGGCAACGCTGGCAGTGCGCATCCCCAACGCCCTCATCCTGAGCGCCGTGAACGTTGTGCTGCTGCGCATCCTGCTGGAAAACCGCAGCCTGATGAAGCTGGCAAAAAAGTAAGCTGTGAAAACCCTCTCAGGCGCTCCCGCGCCAGCTCCCCCGAAGGGGGAGCCAAGCCGTTACGTTCGTTCCAAACCCCTCCCATGAAAATGCGTTTGGAGCGCTCCGCAGAGCGCGACAAACGCGAAATTTAAAATAATTCTTCCGCTAATGATGCGCAGAGCAAAGCGGAGCGCATTCCAAATCGTGATCTTGAATCGAGGCAGTATCTATGAACTACGAACAGGCAATGGAATACATCCACGCGGTGCAGTGGGCGGGGCATAAGCCCGGGCTTACCCGCACCCGCACCCTGCTGGCTGCACTGGGCGACCCGCACAAAAAGCTGCAATTCGTCCATGTGGCGGGCACTAACGGCAAGGGCAGCACGGCGGCAATGCTGGCTTCCTGCCTGCAGGCCGCCGGTTACCGGGTGGGACTGTATACCTCGCCCTTCATCAACCGGTTCAACGAGCGCATCCAGATCAACGGGCAGCAGATCCCGGACGAGGCGCTGGTGGCGCTGGTGGAGCAGGTAAAGCCCGCCGCCGACGCCATGGAGGACGTGCCCACCGAGTTCGAGATCATCACCGCACTGGGAATGCTCTATTTTGCACAGCAGCAGTGCGATATCGTGGTGCTGGAGGTGGGGCTTGGCGGCACGCTGGATTCCACCAATGTCATCGAAAAGCCTGCCTGCGCGGTGATCACCGCACTGGGCATGGATCACGTCAAGGAGCTTGGCCCCACGCTGGCGGATATCGCCGCTGCCAAGGCGGGCATCATCAAGCCGGGCTGCCCGGTGGTGAGCTACGGCGGCGCACCGGAGGCAGACGCCGTGCTGCGCCGGGTGGCGGCACAGCAGCACGCTCCCTTTACGGAGGTGGACTTTGCAAAGCTGCAAATCACCGGCGGGGATCTGGATGCAGTTACCTTCAGCTTTGACGGGCTGGACGGGGTGCGGCTGCCGCTCATCGGCAGCTATCAGCCCCGCAACGCCGCGCTGGCCATCACCGCCCTGCGGGTGCTGCGGCAGCAGGGCTGGAACATCCCGGAAAGTGCCATCCGCACCGGGCTGGAGCAGGTAAGCTGGCCCGGGCGCTTTGAACTGCTGCGCCACAGCCCGGCCTTTGTGCTGGACGGCAGCCACAACGCCCACGGGATGCGCGCCACAGTGCAGAGCCTGAAAGACCGCTTCCCCGGGCAGAAATTCGTCTTTCTGGTCAGCATCATGGCCGACAAGGATGTAGACGAGATGCTGGCGCTGTTGGCACCGCTGGCCGAGCAGTTCGTGACTGTGACGGCGCACAACCCCCGTGCCATGCCGGCGCAGACACTGGCAGAGCATATCCGCGCCTACGGCTGCACCGCCGAGGCTGCGGACAGCATTGAGACCGGTGTAGCGCGTGCGCAGGAACTGGGCGGCGAAGGCCCGGTGTGCGCACTGGGAACGCTGTATTTCTCCGGCGATGTCCGGCAGGCCTTTGCCCGCCTGAATGCGTAACGATGCAGAAAAAATATTTTTGAATACAAGCAGAGCCGGACAGCCCGCGGGCTGTCCGGCTCTGCATTTTTATAAAGAAAATATTAGAACCGCAGCTGCTTTTTTGCCATTTGCAGCGCACGGCGCAGCGGGCGGTAGAGCAGCAGCATCAGCACAAAATTGCCGACGCCGTGCATTGCATCGTAGCTCAGGCCGCTGAGCCACCAGCTCAGGGCAAAGGCGGGCGTTTTGGCGAACAGATACACCGCCGCGCACAGCCCGCCGAAGCACAGGCCGTACAGCCCGCTGAACACCGCCCAGAAAAAGGCGTTGTCCATGCGGCGCAGCAGCCATGCCAGCAGCGCCAGCAGATACCACACATACAGGTACATCACCCACCACAGGCCAAAGCCGTACAGCACGCCTTGCAGCAGGATGAATACCGTGATGGCACCGGGGGTCTCCCGGGGCAGTTCCAGCGCAAACAGGATGATGAGCAGGCTTACCGGCTCCAGATTGGGCAGGCCGCTCATGGCCTGCTTGCTTACCACCAGCAGCGCGCCCATCAGGCCGCTGAGCACCAGCCGCAGCACCCGGGTGTGCAGAGGTGATGGTTTCTTAGCCCTTGGTGTAGGTAAAGGCATAGCTGTCACCGTCGTGGAGCTCGATGTCCGCCACGCCCACGGTGGTCATCTCACCGGCAGCGTCGGTCAGGCACCACCAGGCCTGGTCCTTATCATAGTCGGCAGTCTCGCCGTTCACGGTGGTCACAAAGCCGGCGTCGGCTTCTTCCTGACTGATGATACCGGCCTCGGCCAGCGCGGTGCTCAACTTTTCGCCGTCGGTCACGTTCAGCAGAACGCTGGACACGCTGCCGTCCGCAGCGGTAACGGTGAACTCCACCGTGGCCTGTGCCTCGGCGGCAGCGGAAGAAGCAACCTCGGAAGCGGCCACAGAAGAAGCCACAGAGGAGGCAGCATCGGAAGCTGCGCTGGAAGCAGTAGAGGACGCGGAAGCACCGCAGCCTGCCAGCAGACAGACGGACAGCACAGCACTGAGGGTCAGGGCGGCAAATTTATGCAGGTAGTTCATGGTTCAAGATCTCCTTGTTTCGTGTTTTGCGTGCAGAGCGCACGGCAGATATAGTACCATGAAACCGGCTGAAAATCAACATTTTTTCTGCATGGCTTCAAAATATGCGGCGGCAACGCCTACCTGATTGGCCTCGCTGGAAAAGGCGCAGGGCACGATCTGGCAGCGGGGCAAGCCCTCCATGTAGGCCTGCCCCGCCCGGGAGGCGAACAGCCCATCGTAGGCGCTGCGCAGGCTTTCCAGCAGCAGGGGCTGCTTGCTGATGCCGCCGCCGATGGCTACCTTTTCCACATCCAGCAGAACGGTCAGGTTGAAGATCTGCACCGCCACCGCGTGGCAGAACCGCCGCAGCACCTCTAAGGCTTCCGGCTCCCCGGCGTTGGCGGCGGCAAAAAAGCTGCGACCGTCCAGCGGGGCATCCTCCGGCAGCGCCTTGCGGGCGCGGTACCATTTGAGCAGATTTCTGGTGCTGCACTGGCAGGCCATGTTCTGGTCCGGGGCGTCCCACGCCTCGGCGTTGGTGTTGACAAAGCTGTACTCCCCGGCGGTAAAGTGTACTCCGCGCACCAGCTGCCCATTGGCGATGATGCCGCCGCCCACGCCGGTGCCGATGATGAATACCGCCGCGTTGCAGCAGCCCGTCAGCGCGCCGTTTGCCAGCTCTGCCATGGCAGCGGCCTTGCCGTCGTTTTCCAGAATAACGGAACAGCCGCACTTTTCCGCCAGCAGCTGCCCCACCGGAGTGGCGGTGTTGTACAGCAGCGCCCCGCCGTTGGACACATAGCCGGTGCGGTTATCCACAAAGCCCGGCAGCGCCATGGCAATACCGGTCACCTCGTCCTTGTGGGGCGCATACAGCTGGTAAAGCGTATCCAGAAACTGCGCCTGTGTATCCTGCGGCGTGGGCACCGCGCCGCTGTTCGTGCGGTGCATCTGCTCGTCCATGACCGAGTATTTGATCTCGGTGCCGCCTACATCAAAAACCATGACCTTCATCTTATAGCCCTCCCGTAAACGGTCGTTTTCTGTCCCTATTATGGCAAATCATCGCGGGAAAGTAAAGCCCCGGCGGTAAAAATGAAAACTGAAAAATCGCCCCGGCTTGCGGTTGCAATCCACCCCGCCCTGTGATATCCTGAAAAGAGAGTATCTGTTATATAAAGGAAGAAACTGCCATGGATTGCAAACTGCGTGCCAAAAACTGCGGCGGCTGCCCCCTGCTGGGGCTGGACTATGCCGCACAGCTGAAACAGAAGGAAGAAAAAGTGCGTGCTCTGGTGGGCAAATACGGCCCGGTGCACCCCATCCGGGGCATGGAGCAGCCCTACCACTACCGCAATAAGGTGATTTCCACCTTTGCCCCCGGCTGGGGCGGAAAGCTGACCTCCGGCATCTATGCGGCAAACAGCCACAAGGTGCTGCCGGTGGAAAGCTGTCTGCTGCAGGACGAAGTGCTGGACAAGACCATGCAGGCGGTGCGGGCTGCCGCCAACGCCTGCCGCTACCAGCCCTACGACGAGGACAAAGGCACCGGCCTTGTGCGCCACTGCCTGCTGCGGCGGGGCGTAGCCACCGGGCAGGTGATGGTGGTGCTGGTGACGGCGCAGCCGGTGCTGCCGGGCGCCAAGAACTTTGTCAAGGCACTGCTGGCTGAGGCGGCGCAGCGCGGTGTGACTGTGACCACCGTGGTGCAGAACGTGAACAGCCGCAAGACCAGCGTGGTGCTGGGCGAGGCGGAAAAGGTGCTGTACGGCAAGGGATTCATTCTGGACACCCTTTGCGGCAAGACCTATGCCATCAGCCCGCGCAGTTTTTATCAGATCAACCACGCCCAGACCGAAGTGCTGTACGGACTTGCGGTGGAAGCTGCAAAGCTGACTGGCAAAGAGATGGTGCTGGACGCCTACTGCGGCATCGGCACCATCGGCCTAACCGCTGCCGACCATGCAAAGCAGGTGGTGGGCGTGGAGCTGAACCGGGACGCCGTGCAGGATGCCATTGGCAACGCAAGGCACAACGGCGTAAAGAACGCCCGCTTCTTTGCCGCCGACGCCACCCGCTGGATCAGCGAAGCCGCCGCAGCAGGGGAGAAGGCAGACGTGATCTTTATGGACCCCCCGCGCGAGGGCTCCACCCCGGAATTCCTTGCCAGTGTGGCGCGTATGGCACCCAAGCGGGTGGTCTATGTCAGCTGCAACCCTGTCACCCTCGCCCGCGACCTTGCCACCCTGACAAAGCTGGGCTACAAGGCCGAGGGCTTTACCCCGGTGGATATGTTCCCCCATACGGAGCATATCGAGACGGTATGCGCATTGTCCAAACTAGATGTCTACCAGAAGATCACGGTTGACCTGAAGATGGATGAACTGGACGTGACTGCTGCAGAGACCAAGGCTACTTATGAAGAAATCCGGGAGTACGTCAAGGAGCACACCGGTCTGAACGTGAGCAACCTCTATATTGCACAGGTCAAGCAGAAATGCGGCATCAAGGAGCGGGAGAACTACAACAAGCAAAAGTCCGAGAACCCCAAGCAGCTCAAGTGTCCGCCGGAGAAGGAAAGAGCCATCCGGGAAGCGCTGAAGCATTTTAAGATGATATAAAAGAGTATTCGATTCACATACCCGATAAATCTTTTTGTAAATGATTTGCCGGGTATTTTTGTTTGTCATAAAGGAAGTCTTGCTTTTTATTGTAAAATTGGATACAATATAAAAAAGACATTT
>CAKTAT010000030.1:0-22950 GCA_934532365.1 uncultured Faecalibacterium sp.
TTCTGGTTGCGCCAGCAGGAGTCGAACCTACGATGGGGGAGTCAAAGTCCCCTGCCTTACCGCTTGGCGATGGCGCATCATGAGAGATAGTATAGCATATTTTCCACCGTTCCACAAGGGGTGCGCCGCGTTTTTGCGGCTTTTTTCTGTGCGCGTCCGCTGAATTTGCGGCGTTTTTTGTCAGTTTTGGGGCTTAGCAGCTGGGCTTTTGCGTTTTCCATATCCTGCCATGTTTTTACGAAAGGTAAGTTTTGCGGGAAGCGTTTTTCAAAAAACACAGTCCGCAGTGGCATAAAATTCATCTTGCAAAGGTGAAATTTATTTTTTTCATATTTTTTCTTATTATTTTTGCAAAAGACTGTATTTTTTGTTGCGGTTCTGGTACACTGGGTGTGATAAAAATAGGTTGAAGAAGCTGCGCCCGGATGGGGCAGTGACTCCATCTTTGTGAAGGAAAGCGAGGGATCTCATGAAAAAATTCCTGAAAACGCTGGTGGTCGGGCTTTGCCTGTTCACACTGTTGTGCTGCGCACTGCCGGCTGCATTTGCTGCCGACAAAACCTCCGGGAGCAAAAAGAAAGAGAACGTGTACGCCATTGGTATGGATGCCCAAGGCGGCGTCTGCTCTACTGTGGTCACCTACACGGCCCTGTCCGGCAAGTTGGAGAGCACACCCGAGCAGCCTACCATGACGGGCTACACCTTTGATGGCTGGTACACCGAGCCGGTGGGCGGCAGCAAGGTAACCACCTCCACCGTGTTCACCTCCGACGCCACCATTTACGCCCACTGGACCGCCAAGGCCGGCACTTCTACCGTGCCGCAGCCCACCACCCTGCCTGCCACCGTTGAATGGCAGAAGTATGTAGGGCCCGCACTTGTGGCCGGTGCCCTGCTTACCACCCTGCTGGTGGCCACTATGTTCTGAACGTCGCTGTAAAGCACAATGATACCATTGAAGAAAGGGATCTTACCATGACTACTTCTACTATGAAACTGCCCACCTGCTACACTGCCATCGATGCTGAGGAGATGATCTATCTGGACGGCGGCGCCAACAACGCTTACCAGTCCTTCCTGGACATCGGCAAGGTGTTCAACTACATCGCCCGCATCTTCTCCGGTGCAAGCTCCATCATCAACAACGTTAACGTTATCTACCAGTCCTTTGTGTCGCTGAACAGCCTGCTGGGCAGCTTTGGCAAGTAAAAGGATCACCCCAAAGTTTACATCCGGGAGCCGCGCTTTTTCGAAAAAGTGCGGCTTCCTTTTTTCGTGCGCGCAATGTTTTAGCGCAGTACAGTGCAAAACTTCACTCTTCAAAATTATGAACAAACTTTTTAGTTTTTTTGGGGGTAGCAGCTAATTTTGGGTAATTTTACATATAAAACGCAAAAAATGCGATATTTTTTTAGCGTTATCTCTTGATTTTGTGTCTGATTTGTTATATTGTTGTTACAGGGCTTGTGGTAAAATAAGACAACTTGCAAAAGGTGCTTTTCACCCCGCAAAAAGCGTGGTGCCAAGCGCATTTCAAGCCATTTTTGTTAAGTAATTTCGTAAATTTCGAAAACCTTTTCGTTCTTGATAATCTGGGAGTCTTACACATGGCAGATCGTGAATTGCGGCGGATGCACCGCGCTGAACTGATTGAGATTATTTATGCATTAAAACAGAGCGAGGATCAGCTTAAGGCGCAGAACGCCGCGCTTACCGCGCAGCTGCAGGACCGGCAGCTGCGGCTGGAAAAGGCCGGTTCCATTGCACAGGCTGCGCTGGAGTTGAACAACGTATTCGCCGCCGCGCAGGCCGCCGCCGACGACTACCTGCACTCGGTGCAGGCAAACCTTGCGGACACCGATGCCGCCGCCGCCAACACCCTTTCGCAGGCGCGCAGCGAGGCCAGACGCATTCTGGAGCAGGCACAGGCAGACGCCGACAGCCTGAAGGCGCAGACGCAGCAGGAATGCGACGCCCTGACCGCCGCCGGCGAGCAAAAGCGCACCCAGACCGAGGCCGACTGCAAGGCCATGGTGGAGCAGGCCGAGCAGGAGGTGCAGCAGCGCTGGCAGGCATTTGACCGCAAGGCCAACGAATTGCTGGATCAGTACCGCAGCACCGACGGCCTACCTTCGGAGGAAACATGAAAAAACGCGATATCCGGTTCGCTTCCATCCCTTCCACCGAGGAAGTGGCCGCAGAACGTGAGCGTCTTGCGTACCAGAGCCGCTACCAGCGGGTGCTGCGCAGTACGATCTATATTCTGGTGGTGGTGGCCGCAGTGGCCGTGCTGCTGGCTACGCTGTTTTTGCCAGTACTTCAGGTCTCCGGCGACAGTATGTACCCTACCTTAAACGATAAAGATATTATTCTGCTGGTAAAATCCAACCATATTGAAAACGGCGAGTTGTGCGGGTTTTACTGGCAGAACAAGCTGCTGCTCAAACGCATCATCGGGCAGCCCGGTGATGTGATCGATATGGACGTGAACGGCGTGGTCTCGGTAAACGGCATGGTGCTGGACGAGCCCTATGTGGACGCGCTGACCGTGGGCGAATGCGACATCCGGTTCCCCTATCAGGTGCCGGAAAATCGCTACTTCGTGCTGGGCGACCACCGCGCTACCTCCATCGACAGCCGCAGCAGCGTGATAGGCTGCGTAGAAAAGAACCAGATCGTGGGCAGGGTGTTCTTGAGGGTATGGCCCTTGTCCAGCTTCTCGTTGATCCACTGACCCCGGGAGGAGGTATTCCGTTATGAACGACATTCTTAAAACGTACATGGAGCGGTTCCGCGAGAACCGGCACACCCTGCGGCGCTACACCGCATTCGTGCTGGCGCTTGCCATGATCACCACCCTGTTCGTGAACTGGCAGCTGCACGGCGTGGGCATCTCTATGACCGCGCAGTACCAGTGCGGCGAGGTGGAGCACGCCCACACGGCGGATTGCTACACCAAGGTGCTGACCTGCGGTTACGCGGAAGGCGAACTTGAAAATGCGGACGAGGTGGCCGCCGCCGCTGCCACCAGCCAGCCCAGCGCCGAGGAAGAGATCATGCCACTGGAGCTGGAGCCGCAGATCGAGTTTGTGCCCCATGAGCACACCGACGACTGCTACACCGAGGTGCAGACCCTGACCTGCATGGAAGAGGAGCACGTCCACGGCGACGATTGCTTCGACCCCGAGGACGGCACCCTGATCTGTGAAAAATTTGAGCATACCCACGACGAAAGCTGCTACACCACCGAGTACGAGCTGACCTGCGGCTTAGAAGATGGCGAGCTTGTGGAGCAGGTGGTGGAGCCCACCCAGAGCGCCGAGCTGGTGGCTATGGCTGTGGCCGAGCCCGTGGCGCTGGAGCCGGTGGTGGACACCGTGGAGCCCATCTACCACCACCACACCGATGCCTGCTATGAGGAATATCTCACCTGCCCCCTGCCGGAGCACCATCATACCGTAGCCTGCCTGAGCGACATTACCGCCACCGAGGACCCTGCGGAGTGGCAGGCCTCCACCGCCGGTGTTGAGATGACCGGCAACTGGAACGAGGACCTGCTCAGCGTGGCAAAGACCCAGCTGGGCTACGAGCAGAGTGAGAAAAACTTCGAGATCGACCCCGCGGACGGCGTGACCCTGCGCTACTACACCCGCTACGGCGATTCTTATAATAACCCCTACGGCGTGTGGGACGTGATGTTCCTCACCTACTGCCTGAAGTATGCCGGCATCCCCGAAAGCGCTATCCCGCAGGAGGCCAGCGTGCTTGCCCTGCGCAGCAAGATGGCCGGTATGGGCTGGCTGCTGGACGGCGAGGACGGCAGCGCCGCCGATGTGGGCGACATCGTTATTTATAATAAGTATATCACCCGCACTGTGGCTGTGGACAGCAGCGCCGACGGTACGGCCCCTGATCTGGACGACCTGTTCAGCATGGATGCTGCGTCCGAAAACAGCGCAGAACTTGAGGACTCCGGCGCTTCTGCACTGGATATCACTCCCAGCGCTAGCACGGAGGATACTACAGTCACCCCCAGCACCGGCGCGGAGGACACTGTAGTCACTCCCAGCACTGGCGCGCAGGACACCGTGCTCACCCCCGGCACCGTTGACCCGGAGCCAGAGCAGCCCGCCGAAAAGCCGGTGTACAGCACCGTGCCCTCTGTGTCCGGTACTGAAACCTTTACGCCCAGCGTGGTATCCCCCGCTGCTGAGCCGCAGACCACCACCGTAACCGATGCTTCGCCCGTGGAGACCGTGGGCATCGTGAGCGAGGTGGACAGCGATGCCGGCACGCTGACCGTTATTTCCGGCGACGTGGACGGCAAGGTGGCCGAGGTTCCGCTGAGCTTTGCTGAGATTCTGGGCGTGATCGATGTTGCCGCCGCCCAGTACGCCGACACATACGGCGATCAGCTGCCTACCATCTCTTCCAGCCGTCCGAACCGTGCACCCGCGGCAACAACGGCGGGAACAACGACCTACCTTGATTACTTTGTGGAAACGCCCGAGGGTACGAATAAGGGCGGCATTACCGGTATTACCGTAAAGAAGGGTACCCAGATCCTCGAGCCGGGAACTTCTTCTATTGAGTTGATGGATGGAGAGCAGCTCAGTCTGAGCTACACCTTCAATATTCCTGAAAATGCCCTTAAGGATCTTACCACCAAAACCCTGACCTATCAGCTTCCTGACGGCATTAAATTGACTGAAAATAAAGACTTCAAGCTGATCGACCAAAGTGACGGGAATAAAGAAGTTGGTTACGGCGTAGTTGATACGAATGGTGTTGTCCATCTTTATTTCGATGCTGATTTTGAGATCGACAAGCCCTTTACCGGACACTTCGATTTTGACGCAGTGGCTTCCGCAACCGGCATCGGGGAAAGCTCTACGATCCACTTCCCCACCAACTTGGATCTTCTTGTCAAGCTGCCGCGTGATCTTGCCATTGATAAGAAGGGCGCTACCCCTGTTGTGGAGAGCGACGGCACAACCTACATTAATTACACTGTCATCGTTTCCTCTAAGGATGGCTGGTCTAAGCCTATTGAGATTCTGGACGAGCTCCAAAACACTGAAACGATCGCCGGCGAATATGTAGACGGCAGCTTTAAGCTGGTCAAGATCGATAAAGACAACCACGAGACTGAGATCAAGAATTACAATAATACTGTTACTGCCGACAGCTTCCATATCGAAAATCTGGACAAGCTCGGCTCCGGCGAAAGTTATCGGCTGACTTACCGTGTCAAGATAATCAAAAACACTGCCGCAGGTGCTGGTTACGTTGCATTCCAGAATAAAGCACGCGCCAACAAAACGGATGAATGGAAGTGGTGGACGACTAGTTTTGAAGACCGTATCTGGAAAAACGGTTCTTATAGCGCCGACACCAACACAATAACATGGACTGTGGGCGTCAAGAACCCTTACGCGCAGAACCTGAAGGGTTCTACGGTCGTAGACACGATCACTACCGAGGGTGCTCTGATCAACGGCAGCATCAAGCTGGAACAAGTCCGCGACAAAGACGGCAACTGGGTCACCGCGAGTATTGGCGAGCCATTTGAGCCCAACGCCGATAAAAAAGGCTTTACCTACACCTTTAATGAGGATGCCTACGGCATGGAGTATAAATTCACCTACGAAACGACTGTGCCGGCAGATTCAACGACTGGCAAGCCTGCGATGGTGCATAATAATTCCACCTTCAAGGTAGACGGTAAGGATTACACAGTGGGAAAGGATGTTTATCCGTCCGACCGCAACTGGTACTTTAACAAATCTGCCAAAGGAGGCAGCCTGATCTCTACCGGTGAAGAAAATCAGTACCGTGCGGACTGGCAGATTTCTTCCGATGTGCCCAATACCTGGACTGAGTATACCTTTGTTGATCAGATCAAAAAACCTACGGATGGCGAGCACTATGGTATTGCTTCGGAGCTGGATCAGGCGATCCGCGACAGCCTGACTTTTACAAACACAAACAACGAAACGCTTTCTGCTAAAGACGCCGGCATTACTGTTGAGATCGATTACTATGCCGAATCCTTCCGTGAAGCGAACCAAGCTGCCGGCTACACCAAAATTTCTGCTACGAATAGCACCGACAAGGTGCACACCTTTATCATCCGCCTGAAGAACAACGGTTCGTACAAAGGTACTTCCCCTGTCAAGAGCATGAACATCAGCAGCTATTCTACGCACGTAGACACCACGGCTGTTCAGGCAGGTACAGATATCTACATCTATAATAATGACGCCCGTTATTATTATAAAAAGAACACAAATGAAACCGGTCTTACTAAGGGTGTATCCACAAACAAATTCGAGACTGGTTATTACGGCAGTCGTAATCCGAGCAACTACCAGCCTACTGCAAACGGGGACTATAAGTCCGGTATGGAGGTATACTACGAGCTTGTTCTGGATATCTCCAGCTGGAAACAGCCCCCTGAAGACGGAACCGTTACAGTAACCGATACACTCCCCGATGGACTTACTTTTAAGGCAGACAGTGCCGAGGGCCGCTTTGGTTTTGGTAATTGGTCCCAGCAGTATACTAAAGACTGGTCCTTCAGTTTGACCACTAAGGACAACTTTGACGTCACCTGCAAGGGTCAGACCATTACTTTTAAGTTTAAAAACCTCAACAACCAGCACGTCAAAAATGATCTTGGTCTGTCTGAAAGCCTCAGATTGACGAACCTCCTTGTCCGCTACACGGCAACTGTTACGGACTCCAAGTGGGAGAACCTGAAAACCGTAACCGGAACCTACACCAATACGGCAAAGTGGGGTGACAAGGAAGCTGAGGCTACCATTACCTTAAACCGTGATCTTGAATACCTGACCAAGAGTGCAACGTATGAAGCGCTTGAAAATGAAAAAGGCGACAAAACCGGTCAGCTTGCGGTGCATTACAGTCTGGATATCAATCCCGCTTACACCGACCTGCTGGAGGGCGGCGACAAGGTGACCCTGACCGATACGATGGCTGTGCAGGACAAGAATGTTACGGCGCATCTGGACATGAACAGTGTAAAGCTGTACGATTATCCCTATAAAGACGGCGACCTGCCGCTGCCTACTACAAGCTATAGTATGGTCTATAAGCGTACAACAGACAGCAGCGGCAAGGACACCCACACCATGACGTTCACGCTGGACGATTCTCACGGTTATGTATTAAAGTACGATTACGTGCTGGATTCCAACGATACCGTGACGCTTTCGAATGTTGCAGAGCTTACAGGAAATCACCGCAAACAAGAGGATACGCTC
Organism: uncultured Faecalibacterium sp.; assembly: GCA_934532365.1. Classification (GTDB taxonomy): domain Bacteria; phylum Bacillota; class Clostridia; order Oscillospirales; family Ruminococcaceae; genus Faecalibacterium. The sequence continues at coordinate 7,287 of CAKTAT010000030.1, forward strand.
GTCACAAAGCTGAATGCCAGCGGCTCTATTTCACGCAGTAATTTCACGCTGTATAAGGTCGATAGTCTGAACCCGTTGACGCGTTTGCAGGGTGCAGAGTTCAATCTCTCTTACTATGATGGAACTACGTTCGTCAACCATCCCGGTCAGTACACGCATACTACCGATAAAAATGGTGAGATCGTCCTCTACCTTGGCGATAACGAGAAAGATAAATCTCCCGGCGAACACTTTAACATCCAACCCGATACGCTCTACAGGCTCGTTGAGACCAAAGCACCCGATGGTTACCAGATAGGCAGCAATAACGCTGTGTATGTCATCTTTGCAGACGCAGACAGCAATCAAACTGCTGCTCAGGCATGGACCAGCACTAAAAAACCTGATGATTTGCAGCAAAGCGAGGTTGTGATCTGCACCGGCGGTCAGCAAAAGAACTATACCGTGGAGAATACACGTATCTGGCTGACCATCCAGAAGTTCTGGCAGGACAAGGACGGTATCACGATCTCTGATGCCAACGCTCCGGATACTGATGTCACAGTGCATCTGTATCGTTATGCTAACGGCAGCAGCAAGGCAAACCGCGACCCCAGCTTCGACGTAACCATTACGCTTAACAAGAAGAACAGCTGGACCTATGTTTACAAAGATGTGGATAGTGGTTACTTCTACTATATCGAGGAAGCTTCTACCGGCAGCCAGTACGATGTGACCTACAGCGACAGTAACACGGTCGGTGTGGAAAACGGCGGTCTGCTTACGCTGACCAACAAGGAAAAGGATTCCGCCGGCTACGAGCTCCCCTCTACCGGCGGCACCGGTACACTCCCGTTTACAGCCGTGGGCGGCACAATGATGCTGTCTGCGCTGGCATACAGCTTTATCCACCGCAAGCGCAGACGCGAAGGGAGGGCAGATGACTAAACTGCACTCCCCTGCCGGACGCCCGGAGCTTAAACCCCGCCCGCCCAGCGCAAAGTTTACGCGATAGACCGAACAAAACCACCCCCTCCTCCCCCCCTGCACAAAATGCAGAGGCTGGGCGCGGGGCAGAAAAAGAAAGGGGCTTTTTTTCCATGAAGAAAGCAATGAAGAAACTCATAGCTGCACTGCTGGTAGCTGCCATGGTGTGCGCCATGGCCATCCCGGCGTTTGCAGATGGTACTGGTACTGGTACTGGTACTGGTACTGGTACTGGTGCTGCTGGCACTACTTACACTATTACCATCAACAATCCCGTTGGCTCTTATGAAGCCTACCAGATTTTCTCCGGTGATCTTAATGAGGGTACCCTGTCCAACATTGCTTGGGGTACTGGTGTCACCGCTGCTGGTAAGACCGCTCTCGGCAATGCTGAAGACAAAGCTGATGCCCTCACTACCTCTAATGTCAAGGATTTTGCTGAGGAAGTAAGCAGCTATCTTAGTACTACAACTTCCGGCACTTACGCCTCTGGCGAAATCACCGGTCTGACTGCCGGTTATTATCTGGTTAAGAACAAAGCCGGTTCCGTAGGTGCTGGTGAAACCTACACCAGTTTTATTCTGGCAGTTGTTAAGGATGTTGCGGTTTCCCCGAAGGGTGATAAACCCACTCTGGAAAAGAAAGTCAAGGACGCCTACGATACTGACGGTTCTATCTCCGGCTGGCAGGACAGCGCTGATCATGACATCGGCGATGATGTTCCTTTCAAGCTGACTGCTAAGATTGCAAACAACTTTGATGACTACAAGACCTACAAGTTCGTGTTCCATGATAAACAGTCTGAAGGTCTGACCTTTAAGCCCGATACTGTCGAGGTCACTGTTGGCGGCACTAAGCTAACCACTGACCAGTACAAAGTTATCACCACTACGGGCGATGATTGCACCTTCCATGTTGTGATTGAAGATCTGAAACTCATTACTGGCGCTGTTGCTAACGGCGAGGTCGTTGTTGAGTACAAGTCCACGCTGAACGAGAAGGCTAAGATTGGCTCCGAGGGCAACCCCAACGAGGCACATCTGGAATACTCTAACAACCCTCATGACACCAACGGCACTACCACCACTCCCAAGGATAAGGTTACTGTTTTCACCTTTAAGGTCGTTGCAAACAAAACCAATGGCGCCGATGGTCAGCCTTTGAAGGGTGCTGCTTTTGCACTGTATAAGATGGACAAGGATTCTGCATGGCAGCTGGTCGGTCTGAGCAATGCTACCGAAGCTGCTGGTGTATATACCATTGCAGATAAAGATCAGACCAAGTTTGAATGGAACGGTCTGGATGACGGCAAGTATATGATCAAAGAGATCATTACCCCTGCTGGCTTTAACACGATTGCCGACCAGACCTTCACGGTCGCTGCCACCCATGACACCGACTCTGATGATCCGAAGCTGACCGTCCTGACTGGCACTCTGGAATCCGGCGAGATTGCCTTTGCTCCTAACAACACCGAAGGTTCCCTGACTACCGAAATTAAGAACAATCAGGGCACTACCCTGCCCGGCACCGGCGGCATCGGCACCACCATCTTCTATGTGATCGGCGGCGGCCTGATGGCTGCTGCAGCCATCCTGCTCATCACCAAAAAGCGCATGGAGAACCACTAACTTCTCCTTTCCCCCGGCACAGAGCGGGGCCGCAAGGCCTCCTGCTCTGATCCTGAAACTATAACGTTAGGGAGTAGCCCATGAAAAAGAACAAAAGCACCATTATATTGATCCTCGTCTTTTTCGTGGGTCTATCCGTGATGTTATATCCCACCCTAAGCGATTACGTCAACCAGCGCAACCAGTCCCGCGCGGTGGCTAGCTACGCGCATGACGTGGACACCATGAACGATGCGGACTACAGCGCCTACTTTGACGCCGCCGACGCCTTTAACGCACAGGTGGCCGCCAACGAAAATGCCCTCTACCGCCCGGATCAGCTAACCGGCTACAACGACACGCTGGATATTACCGGCACGGGCATTATGGGTTACATCACCATCTCCAAAATAGGCGTGGAGCTGCCCATCTACCACGGCACCAGCGACAGCGTATTGCAGATCGCCGCAGGCCACTTAGAGGGCACCAGCCTGCCGGTGGGCGGCACGTCCACCCACGCGGTCATCTCGGCGCACCGCGGCCTGCCCAGCGCAAAGCTGTTTACCAACCTCGACCAGCTGGAGGTGGGCGATACCTTTACCATCACCGTGCTGGACCGGGTGCTCACCTACGAGGTGGACAAAATTTCCATCGTACTGCCCACCGAGACCGACGAGTTGAAGATCGCCGAAGGCAAGGACTACGTCACCCTGATGACCTGCACCCCCTACGGCATCAACACCCACCGCCTGCTGGTGCGTGGCCGCCGCATCGAGACCCCCAACCAGTACAAGCGCATCCGTGTTACCGCCGAAGCGCTCAAAATCGAACCTATCATCGTTGCGCCCATTATGGCGCTGCCCATGCTGCTGATCTTGTTGATCGGTATGCTGCTTTCCACACGCAAACCCAAGAAAACGAGAGGTGAAGAACATGAAAAGCATTGATCTGCGTCATCGTCTGGCGGCTGTGCTGCTGGCTATGTGCCTTGTGGTATGCTGCGCCCTGCCTGCGTTTGCCACCAGTGCCAACATTGCGCTGGGGCGTCTGGGCTCGCTCCACGTCCGCCTGTACGACACCCACAACGATGTGCCCCTGCGCGGCGGCGAACTGACCCTGTATCAGGTGGCCTCCGTCAAGCACACCAACGGCAACCTGTATTTTGACTATACCGGCAATTTTACAGGCTGCGGTGTCGTGCTGGGCGATCTTTCCGACAGCACGCTGGCGGACCGGCTGGCAAAGTATCTGCCCGCTGTGCCCGCCATTGCCGCCCAGCAGGACGTGAACGAAGAGGGCTATGCCGACATTACCAAGCTGCCGCAGGGGCTGTATCTGGTGGTGCAGACCGAGGCCTCTCACGGCTACGAGGCCATCAAGCCCTTCCTTGTGTCCATTCCCCTGCGGGACGGCGATAACTGGATCTACGATGTAGACGCCACCCCCAAGGTAGGTGCCACCATCCCGGAAACGCCGGACACCCCCGACACCCCGGATGTGCCTGACACGCCGCCGGATACGCCCGACACACCGGACACCCCCGATACTCCGGAGCAGCCGGATAATCCTGACACCCCGGTAAGCCCGGACAGCCCCGATAGCCCGGTAAGTCCCGACAGCCCGGACAACCCCGTAAGCCCCGAGAACCCGGATAACCCGGTCTCCCCTTCTAACCCCGATAAGCCCGTTCTGCCCCAGACCGGCCAGCTGAACTGGCCCGTGCCAGTACTGGCCTGCAGCGGTGTGCTGCTGTTTGCGGTTGGCTGGGTGCTGAACCGTCAGGGCAAAAAAGAAAGCTGAACCCGTACTCCTTTCAAGCACGCACGCCGTGCACGCTCCCCCGCAAGGGGGAGTTTTTTTGTGGGGGAAAACCCTCTCAGTCACGCCTTACGGCGTGCCAGCTCCCCCGAAGGGGGAGCTTTTTGTACTTTCTTCCCTGCCGGGCGCGGCACGATTTTAAATGCGCTCCGCATTGCTCTGCGCATAATCAGCGGAAAATCTATTTTTAAATTTGCAATTCTGGAAAATCTGCGGATTTTCCAGAATTGCCTTTTCACGGGAGGTTCTCCACGCAAAAGAGCCGCTGTACAATTTGTACAGCGGCTCTCATTTTATGCAGTTTGTTTATGCTTTACTGCTGCTGGGCGGCCTTTTTGGCCTCCAGTGCCAGAATGGCGTCGCGGCGGCTCAGGTTGATGCGGCCCTGCTGGTCGATGTCGGTCACCTTGACCACGATGGCATCGCCCACGGCAACCACATCCTCTACCCGTTCCACGCGCTTGGTGTCCAGCTTGGAGATATGCACAAGGCCTTCCTTGCCCGGGGCGATCTCCACAAAGGCACCAAAGTTCATCAGGCGGGTCACCTTGCCCTTGTAGATGGCACCGATCTCGGGATCCTCCACAATGGTCTTGATGGTAAAGATGGCGCGCTTTGCGTCCTCCTGATCCACGGCAGAGACGAACACATGGCCATCCTCCTGCACGTCGATCTTGCAGTTGCAGGTGGCGCAGATGTCCTGAATGACCTTGCCGCCCTTACCGATCACGTCCTTGATCTTGTCGGTGGGGATCATCATGCTGAACATCTTGGGTGCCCAGCGGCTCAGCTCCTGACGCGGCTCGGCGATCACCGGCTTGATGATCTCGTCCAGAATATACAGGCGGCCCTTGCGGCACTTCTCGAAGGCCTCGGCAATGATGTCGTAGGTCAGGCCGTCGATCTTGATGTCCATCTGGATGGCGGTAATGCCCTTGCGGGTGCCGCCGACCTTAAAGTCCATATCGCCGTGGAAGTCCTCCACGCCCTGAATGTCCAGCATGGTCATCCAGCGCTCGCCCTCGGTGATCAGGCCGCAGGAAATGCCCGCAACCGGAGCCTTGATGGGCACGCCTGCGTCCATCAGTGCCAGCGTAGAGCCGCAGATGGAAGCCTGAGAGGTGGAGCCGTTAGAACTGAGCACCTCGGACACGCAGCGGATGGTGTAGGGGAACTCCTCCAGAGAGGGCAGCACCGGCACCAGAGCACGCTCGGCCAGTGCGCCGTGGCCGATTTCGCGGCGGCCGGGGCTGCGCGGTGCGCGTGCCTCGCCCACGGAGTACGGCGGGAAGTTATAGTGGTGGATGTAGCGCTTGGTCTGCTCGTCGGTCAGATCGTCCATCAGCTGGTTGTCCTTGGTGCCGCCCAGCGTGCAGGTGGTAAGCACCTGCGTCTGGCCACGGGTGAACATACCGGAGCCGTGCACACGGGGCAGGATGCCCACCTCTGCGGCCAGCGGGCGGATCTCGTTGATGCCGCGGCCGTCCACGCGCTTGCCGTCATCCAGCAGCCAGCGGCGCACCACGAACTTCTGCATCTTGTAGCTTACCAGATCCAGATCAGCGGCAGACAGGTCGGGGTATTCCTCGGCGATCTTGTCCATGATGGGCAGCAGGGCTGCGTCACGCACGTTCTTGTCGTCGGTGTCCATAGCGGCCTTGAAGTCATCGAGGTACTTATTCTGGATGGCGTGGAACACGTCCATGTCCAGACCCACAACCTGAAAGTCGATCTTCGGCTTGCCGCGCTCGGCCACGATCTTGTTGATGAACTCGATGATCTTCTTGATCTCAACGTGTGCGGTCTTGATGGCGGTCAGCATGGTGTCCTCGTCCACCTCGTTGGCGCCGGCCTCGATCATCACGATCTTGTCCATGGTGGCGGCAACGGTCAGGGCAAGGTCGCTCACCTTGCGCTGCTCCTGCGTGGGGTTCAGCACAATCTCGCCGTCAACCAGACCCACCTGCACGCCGCCGATGGGGCCGTTCCAAGGGATATCGGACACGGCGGTCACCAGAGAGGCGCCGATCATACCGGCGATCTCGGGGCTGCAATCCGGGTCAAGGCTCATGACGGTCATGGTGATGCACACGTCGTTGCGCATCTCCTTGGGGAACAGCGGGCGCATGGGGCGGTCCACCACGCGGCTGGTCAGGATGGCGCGCTCGCCGGGGCGGCCCTCACGGCGCATAAAGCTGCCGGGGATGCGGCCTGCGGCGTAGAGCTTTTCCTCATACTCCACGTTCAGGGGGAAGAAATCCACGCCCTCGCGGGGCTTGGGGCTCATGACCACGTTGCACATGACGCAGGTCTCGCCGTAGCGGATCAGCGCACTGGCGTTGGACAGGCCGCACATCTTGCCCATTTCTACCTTGAACGGGCGGCCGGCCAGCATGGTCTCGTAGACCTTGAAGTTTTCAAAGGTCTCTTTGCGGGAACCAAATTCAATTGCCATTGTTTTTGCCTCCTTGTTTTTGCGGATCTTTTATTCTCCAAAGGCTGCGGCACGCGCATCATAGCAATAAATCCAGCGTCCCTGCCTGCAGGCACAGGCGCTCGATTTACTGCTGCAACACGCTGCCGCCGCCATTTGTACAGAAAATATAAAAAGCAAAAGGCAGGCACCTTTGCGGTACCTGCCCTCTGTTTAAATTACTTACGCAGACCCAGAGTTGCGATCAGAGCACGGTAACGCTCGATGTCCTTCTTCTGGAGATAAGCCAGCAGATTGCGGCGGCGGCCAACCATCTTCATCAGACCGCGGCGGCTGTGGTGATCGTTAGGGTTCTTCTTCAGGTGCTCGTTCAGCTCGTTGATGTGAGCGGTCAGCAGAGCGACCTGAACCTCGGGGGAGCCAGTGTCCTTCTCGGTCAGAGCGACTTTGGCCATAACTTCCTGCTTATTCATAATACAGTACCTCTTTCAAGTAATTTATCTGCCTATGGCACAGCGGCGGGAAACGGTTCTCCCAAAAGCGGGCATACTCCCAGCCCCGTGCCACGGTAACAGATACAGTATACCAGATTGCACAGCAGATTGCAAGAAGATTTTTGTCCGCAAGCCTTAATTTTTTACAATGCCGCCCCAGTACAGCTGCACCTCCGGCAGCTTCTTTTTGCGTAGCAGAAACACGGTGGGGATCAGGTACACCGCCACCGACAGCAGCCGCGAGGCGTCGTAGCCGCTCACGCTCTCGGCCACGCTGGTGGTGCCGTACAGCCCGCCGATGAGCATGGAGGCAATGTCCATGGCGCTGTGCAGGAACACTGTCACCCACAGATTGCCGGTGCGGAAGTAGATGGCAGCCAGCATCACGCCCAGCGAGGCCGCAAACACGCACTGCATCAGCACGCCAAATGGTTCCGAGCCGAGCAGGTTGCTCAGGTGCGCCGAGCCAAACAGCACGCCGGACACAAGGCAGGCCTTCCATACCCCGGCGCGGGCGGTGCCGTAGCGCTCCAGCAGGGTCTGGGCAATGATGCCACGGAACACCAGTTCCTCGGCCACGCCCACAAGGATCATGTTCAGCATAAAGGTCAGGATGCGGGGCAGCGACAGCAGCGGCGTGTCCGGGCGGCCAAAGGCCAGCGTCCCAACGACCGTATACCCGATGAAGAACAGCGGGTACATGCCCACCAGCATTCCGTTGATAAAGCCGCAGCCGCGCCGGTGCAGCAGGTCCAGCCTGCCGGTGCGGGCCAGCAGCAAAAGCGCCACAGCCAGCCCCACTGCCTCCTGCACAGAGCCCAGCAGGTAGCCGTCCATGGTGTTAAAGTCCGCGCCTGCCGCTGCCAGCACGATGGTAGCCAGCAGGCTGAACAAGACCATGCTGCCAAGGAACAGCACCTCGGACAGGATACAATAAAGAATGGGGTGCGCGGTGCGCAGCCGTTTGAGCATAAGTATAGCCCTCCCTATCAGTGATAGCCCTATTCTACCACGATTCTCCCCAAAGCGATAGGGCGAAAATAAAGTGCGCTGCCGGGAGATCGGGAAGCTGTGAACAGCTTGCAGCATCTTTTTACAGAAAGTTCATGTAAAAGCGGGCTAAAATAGCCTTGCAGATTTGACGTGTCTGCCGCTTTGGTGTATCATATATTTGTATTGTTATGCGCGATTCCGGGCGCATCACAGCCCGATTTTTAAGATTTATGAGGTGTGACCTATGTCCCTTGTTGAAAAACTTTTTGGCAGCTTCTCTGACCGGGAGCTGAAAAAGGTAAACCCCATCACCAAACAGGTGCTGGCGCTGGAGCCCAAGTATCAGGCCATGTCCGATGCCGACTTGCAGGCGCAGACTGCTGTGTTCAAGCAGCAGCTGGCCGAGGGCAAAACGCTGGACGACATCCTGCCGGATGCCTTTGCCGTCTGCCGCGAGGCCGCATGGCGTGTGCTGGGCATGAAGCACTTCCCCGTGCAGGTGACCGGCGGCATTGCCCTGCACCGCGGCGATATTGCCGAGATGCAGACCGGTGAGGGCAAGACCCTTGTGGCTACCCTGCCCGCCTACCTGAACGCCCTGACCGGCGAGGGGGTGCACATCGTTACCGTCAACGACTATCTGGCCAAGCGCGACAGCGAGTGGATGGGCAAGCTCTACCGCTGGCTGGGGCTGACCGTGGGTCTGATCGTGCAGGGCATGGACGGCGATGCCCGCCGGGCCGCCTACAACGCCGATATCACCTACGGCACCAACAACGAGTTCGGCTTTGACTATCTGCGCGACAACATGGTGACCTACAAGGCCAACATGGTGCAGCGCGGCCACGCCTACGCCATCGTGGATGAGGTGGACTCCATCCTGATCGATGAAGCCCGCACGCCCCTGATCATCTCCGGCCGCGGCGAGGACTCCTCCAGCCTGTACACGCAGGTGGACCGCTTTGTGCGCACTCTGCACAAGAGCGTGGTGGTGGAGCTGGAAGATAAGGTCTCCACCGACGAGCAGGCCGATGGCGATTACGTTGTGGACGAAAAGCACAAGACCTGTACCCTGACCGCTGCCGGCATCAAAAAGGCCGAGGCCTATTTTAAGGTAGAGAACCTTGCCGCCGCCGAGAACATGACCCTTGCCCACCACATCGATCAGGCCATCAAGGCCTACGGCGTGATGCAGCGGGATATCGACTATGTGGTCAAGGACGGTCAGGTCATCATCGTGGACGAGTTTACCGGACGCCTGATGATCGGTCGCCGGTACAACGAAGGTCTGCATCAGGCCATCGAGGCCAAGGAGGGCGTGAAGATCGCCGCCGAGAGCAAGACGCTGGCCACCATCACCTTCCAGAACTACTTCCGCATGTACAAAAAGCTGTCCGGTATGACCGGTACTGCCCGCACCGAAGCCACCGAGTTCACCGAGATCTACGGCCTGAACATCGTCAGCGTGCCCACCAACCGCCCGGTGCAGCGCAAGGACTACCCGGACGCCATCTACAAGACCGTGGAGGGCAAGTACCGCGCCGTCATCGAGCAGGTAATGGAGTGCCACAAGAACGGTCAGCCTGTGCTGGTGGGTACTGTCAGCGTGGAAAAGAGCGAGATCCTCGCCAAAATGTTACAGCGCCACACCCGGGATTTCAACGTGCTGAACGCCAAGAACCACGAGCGCGAGGCCGAGATCGTGGCGCAGGCCGGTAAAAAGGGTGCCATCACTATCGCCACCAACATGGCAGGCCGTGGTACTGATATCATGCTGGGCGGCAACGCCGAGTTCATGGCAAAGGCCCAGATGCGCAAGGAGCACTTCTGCGAGAACCTGCTCAACCCCGACGCCCCGCAGGATGCCGACCCGGCAGCCGTGGAGCTGCTGCTGACCGAGGCCAACGGCCACGGCGAGACCACCGATGCCAACATTCTGGCCGCACGTCAGCGCTTTGACCAGCTGTATGCCCAGTACAAGCCCGCCATTGACGCCGAGGCCGACGAGGTGCGCGCCGCAGGCGGCCTGTTCATCATCGGTACCGAGCGCCACGAGAGCCGCCGTATCGACAACCAGCTGCGCGGCCGTGCCGGCCGTCAGGGCGACCCGGGCGCTTCCCGCTTCTACCTGAGCCTTGAGGACGACCTGATGCGTCTGTTCGGCGGCGACCGGGTGTCCGGCCTGATGAACACCCTGAAGATCGACGAGGATACCCCCATCGAGAACCGCATGATCACCAATACGCTGGAAAGCGCCCAGAAAAAGCTGGAGGGCCGCAACTTTGAGATCCGTAAAAACGTGCTGAAGTACGACGACGTGATGAACCAGCAGCGCGAGATCATCTACGGGCAGCGCCGCAAGGTGCTGGACGGCGAGGACATCAGCACCGAGATGCACAAGATGCTGCGGGAGAACATTGATTCCAGCTGCGCCCAGTTCCTTTCCGGCGATGTAAAGGACGAGTGGGATTTTGGTGCGCTGCGCCGCCACTATCAGGGCTGGCTGACCACCGATGCCGACTTCCACTACACTGTGGCAGACTTTGATAACCTCTCTCAGCAGGGCATTGCCGATATGCTCTACGACCGCGGGATGCAGATCCTGCAGGCCAAGGAGGTGCGCTACGGCGCACCCGTCATGCGCGAGCTGGAGCGTATCTGCCTGCTCAAGTGCGTAGACCGCCAGTGGATGGACCACATCGACAACATGGACCAGCTGCGGCAGGGCATCGCGCTGCGCGGCTACGGCCAGAAGGACCCGGTGGTGGAATACCGCATCGAGGGCTTTGATATGTTCGACCAGATGGTGGATTCCATCCGGGAGTCCAGCGTCAAGATGCTGCTTACCATCGAGCTGCGCGCCGCCGGTTCCGCTCCCAAACGGGAGCAGGTGGCAAAGCCCACCGGCGAGGGGTTTGTTCCCGGTAACGGCGCACCCGGCGTCAAGGGCAGCCCCAAGGGTCAGCCGGTGCGTGTGGTCAAAATTGGCCGCAACGACCCCTGCCCCTGCGGCAGCGGCCTGAAGTTCAAAAAGTGCACCTGCGCTCAGTACCACCCGAACGGCAATAACGGCGGGGAAGAATAACTGTAAGGCGAAGCCCTCCCCATCATGGCTCTGCCGTGGCCGAGAGGGTTTTCCGCATAAATTCAGAGGGAGTTGATTTTACAATGATCGCACCGGAAAAACTGTTGGAAGCCGCCAAGGCGCTGGAGCCCCAGCTGCAGGAATGGCGGCGCACGCTGCACCGTCACCCGGAGGTGGGCTTTGACCTGCCCCAGACCAAGGCACTGGTCAAAAAGGCGCTGACCGAAATGGGCTACACCCCGCAGGACTGCGGCAAGTGCGGCGTGGTGGCGCTTGCAGGCGGCAAGCGCCCCGGTAAGGTGATCCTGCTGCGCGGCGACATGGACGCCTTGCCCCTGCAGGAGGAATCCGGCGAGGAATTCGCCTCTGAGCTGCCCGGCAAGATGCACGGCTGCGGCCACGATATGCACACCGCCATGGTGCTGGGTGCAGCCAAGCTGCTCAAAGAGCACGAGGACGAGATCGAGGGCACGGTAAAGCTGGAGTTCCAGCCCGCAGAGGAGATCTTTCAGGGCTCGCTGGATATGATAAACAGCGGCCTGCTGGAGAATCCCAAGGTGGATGCAGCGGTCATGTTCCACGTGCTGGCCGGCATGCCCCTGCCCGCCGGTATGGTGCTGGTGCCGGGCGGCGGCATCACCATGGCCAGCTGCGAGCAGTACCACATCGTTGTGCATGGCAAGGGCGGCCACGGTTCCATGCCCAACGCCTGCATCGACCCCATCACCGCAGCGGCGCACATCCACATTGCCCTGCAGGAGATCAACAGCCGCGAACTGGACCCCGCAGGCTTTGGCGTGTTCACCACCGGCCGGTTCGAGGCAGGCAAGGCCTCCAACGTCATCCCGGATTCTGCCGATATGTGGGGCACCATCCGCACCGTAGACCCGGAGCAGAAGGTCAGCGCCCTCATCCACCAGCGCATGACCGAAATTGCGCAGGGCGTAGCTACCGCCTACCGCTGCACCGCCGAGGTGGAGTTCAGCGATTACTGCCCCTGCATGGTGGTGGACACCCCGCTGGCGGGCAACGCCCTGACCTATATGACCGAACTGCTGGGTAAGGGCGCTATGGATATGACCCCGCTCACCGGCGGCAAGCCCGGCGGCGGCAGCGAGGACTTTGCCTTTGTCAGCCACGAGGTACCCACCGTGAGTATGTTCTTAGCTGCTGGCAACGCCAAGGAGGGCTACACCTACGGTCAGCACCACCCCAAGGTGCGCTTTGATGACAGCATCCTGTACCGCGGCACGGCGGCCTACACCTATATGGCGCTGCGCTGGCTGGCAGAGCACCAGTAAAATTGCCCCACAGAACGCCGGGCAGGAGGAAAAGCATGAAGCAGGAGCTGATGGATGCCATTCAGGAAACGCCGGTCATTGCGGCCGTCAAGGACGATGCCGGGCTTTGCAACGCGCTGACCAACGAGAACATCCGGGTGGTATTCGTATTATACGGAGATATCTGCAATATCGCCTCCATCGTGCGCCGCATCCACGAGGCCGGGCGCTTCGCCGTGGTCCATGTGGACCTTATTACCGGTCTGGCGGGCAAGGAGGTGGCGGTGGACTTCATCCGCAGCACCACCGAGGCCGACGGCATCATCTCCACCCGGCAGTCCTTCATCCGCCGCGCCAAGGAGTTGGGACTGGCCGCCATCCTGCGGGTATTCCTGCTGGATTCCATCGCGCTGGAAAGCTTGGATAAGATTCCGCCAAATCTGCCGGACTGTCTGGACCTGCTGCCCGGTGCCATGCCCAAGATCCTGCGCCGCGTCTGCGCCAAGGCCAAGGTGCCGGTGCTGACTGGCGGTCTGATCGCGGACAAGGAGGACGTGATGGCGGCTCTGGAGGCCGGGGCTACCGCTATTTCCACCACCAATCAGGCGGTGTGGGATATGTGACCCACATTCTGCGCAAAAGTGACAGGTGTTTTTTGTAAAAGTTTCACAAAAAGTGCAAAACACCTTGCTTTTTGTGCAGGGACAAGGTATCATAAGAGTAAACAAGTGCTGTTTGTTTCAAGAGATATGAGCGAAACGAACAAAGGCAGTTGCCTTTGTTTGTTTTGCTCTTTTTTTGTACCATCAACAGCTGCCAGGCTCCCGACGGGCCAAGGCAGAACGGACAGGAGGAAAAGAACAATGTATGATGTAGCAATCATCGGCTGCGGTGTCATCGGTGCCGCCGCCGCCTACGCACTGTCGCGCTACGACAACAAGGTGGTCATCCTTGAAGCCGAGAACGATGTGGCAGACTGCACCACCAAAGCCAACAGCGCCATTCTCCACGCAGGCTACGACCCCGCCCCCGGCACCCGCATGGCACGGCTGAACGTGCGCGGCGTGGCGCTGGCAAAGGAGATCTGCGCAAAGCTGGATGTGTCCTATAAGCAGTGCGGCTCGCTGGTGCTGGCACTGGACGAGAAGGAATTGCCCCATTTGCAGCATCTGTTCGAGAACGGCACCGCAAACGGCGTGCCCGGCATGAAAATTCTTTCCCGGGAAGAGACCCTTGCCATGGAGCCCAACCTCTCCGAGAAGGTCTGCGGTGCACTGTGGGCACCCAGCGCCGCCATCGTGAACCCGTGGGAGTATGCACTGGCCATGACCGAGGTGGCAGTACGCAACGGCGTGGAGCTGCGCCGCAGCTGCAAAGTGACCGATGCCGAAGCCATCGAGGGCGGCTACCGCCTGACCGTGCCCGGCGGCACGGTGGAGACCCGCTGCGTCATCAACGCTGCCGGTATCTGGGCAGACAAAGTACACTCCATGGTGGAGCCCGCCAACTTCCACATCATCCCCACCCGGGGCGAATACTACCTGCTGGACAAGAGTGAGGGCACCCGCGTGAGTCACGTTATCTTCCAGTGTCCCAACGAACTGGGCAAGGGCGTTCTGGTGGCACCCACCGTGCACGGCAACCTGCTCGTTGGCCCCAACGCGGAGCCGGTGCAGGGCAACGACACCTCCTGCACCAGCAGCGGTCTGGAATTTGTCAAGGCCACTGCCCAGCGCAGCGTGCCCAGCATCAACTTTGGCGAGTCCATCCGCAGCTTTGCGGGCGTGCGCGCCAATCTGGACGTGGACGACTTTATCATTGGCGAGGAGCTAGAGGCACCCGGCTGGATCGATCTAGCCGGCATGAAGAGCCCCGGCCTGTCCGCTGCCCCGGCGGTTGCGGAGGAGGCCGTTGCCATCCTGCAGCAGCGCGGCGTTCTGGGCGCAGAAAAGGCTGACTACAAGGACGGCCGCCGCCACATCCGCTTCAAGGAGCTTTCCGCAGAGGAAAAGGCAGCGCTGGTCAAGGAGCAGCCCGCCTACGGCCGGGTCATCTGCCGCTGCGAGACCATCACCGAGGGCGAGATCCTGGCAGCCCTCCACAGCGAGGTGCCCGCCAACACCATCGACGGCGTCAAGCGCCGCGCCGGTGCAGGCATGGGCCGCTGTCAGGGCGGCTTCTGCGGCCCGCGCGTGCTGGAGCTTATCAGCCGCGAGCTGGGCATAGACCCCTTGGACATCCTGCAGGATAAGAACGGCTCGAACGTTCTGGTCAGCGAAACGAAGGTAGGAGGAAAGAGCAATGGTTGATCTGGTCATTATCGGCGGCGGCCCTGCGGGCCTTGCTGCTGCCTGCAAGGCATGGGAAAGCGGTCTGCGCGACATCCTTATTCTGGAGCGCGACAAGGAACTGGGCGGTATTCTGAACCAGTGCATCCACAACGGCTTTGGTCTGCATCGCTTTGGCGAGCAGCTGACCGGCCCGGAGTACGCCGGGCGCTTTATTGAGATGCTCAAGGACACCGGCGTAAAGGTGCAGCTGGACACCATGGTGCTGGAGGTGACCCCGGATAAAAAGGTGCACTGCGTCTCCAAGGAGCACGGCTACCAGATCATCGAGGCCAAGAGCATCGTGCTGGGCATGGGCTGCCGCGAGCGCACCCGCGGCGCCATTGGTACCCCGGGCACCCGCCCTGCCGGTGTGTACACCGCCGGTGCCGCACAGCGCTATGTGAACATGGAAGGCTATCTGGTGGGCAAGCGGGTGCTGATCCTCGGCAGCGGCGACATTGGTCTGATCATGGCCCGCCGCATGACCCTTGAGGGTGCAAAGGTGCTGGCCTGCGTAGAAGTGATGCCCTACTCCGGCGGCCTGACCCGCAATATCGTGCAGTGCCTAAACGACTTCGACATCCCCCTGTACCTCTCCCACACCATCGTGGATATTCAGGGCAAGGACCGCGTAGAAAAGGCCATCGTGGCTGA
>CAKTAT010000031.1:0-22502 GCA_934532365.1 uncultured Faecalibacterium sp.
AATCTGACGCTGGAAGAAGCTGCGGCTTATTCCGGCATTGGCATCAACAAACTTCGCACGCTGTCGGACGGCGAGCACTGTCAGTTCGTTTTATGGATCGGTTCAAAACGGCTCATCAAACGCCGTAGGTTGGACGAATATCTCGATAAAGCCTACTCCATCTAAAATCAGACGTGCCAAGTGAGCCTTGATGTGGTATACTGAGGGTGTCATATCAAGGCTCTTTCCATTCAGGAAAGGAGTTTGACGATGTCAAGAAGAAAAGACAATAAAGGACGTGTTCTTCGGACAGGAGAGAGCCAGCGAAAAGACCTGATCTATCAATATCGCTACACGGATGCTTTGGGAAACCGAAAGTGCATCTATGCATCGGATCTTAAAACCTTGCGTGAAAAAGAGGACGAACTGCAGAGAAGCCTTGAAGACGGCCTTGACTATGCAGGCGGCGAAATTACGGTATACGAACTGCTGCAACGCTATCTTTCGCTGAAGTGCGGTGTCCGCTATAACACGAAGGTCGGGTACGGCTTTGTGATGAACATCGTACAAAAAGAACCATTCGGGGCAAGAAAGATCCGGGATATCAAGGTGTCGGATGCTCAGCGGTGGATGATCAAGCTGCAAAAGGAAGGAAAGGGCTACAGCACCCTGACCAGTATCCGGGGCGTTGTAAAACCGGCTTTCCAGATGGCCTATAACGAAGAAGTTGTGCGGCGCAATCCGTTTGATTTCAAGCTGACGGATGTGGTGGTCAACGATTCACAGAAGCGCATCTCGCTGACCGAGAAACAGCAGAAGGTGTGGATGAACTTCATCCGAGAGGATAAGAGCTACGCCAAGTACTACGATGAATTTGTAGTGCTGCTGGGAACAGGAATGCGTGTCAGCGAGTTCTGTGGTCTGACCCTGCAGGATCTGGATCTTCAAAATCGAAAGATCCGTGTGGACCATCAACTGATCCGGGAGAGCGGCGGCAAATACTACGTTGAGAAAACCAAGACGGAGTGTGGTCGCCGGTTTATCCCGATGACGGAGGAGGTATTCCAGAGCCTGCAGAACCTGCTTGCGAACCGCAAACGGCTGAAAAATGAGGTTATCGTTGATGGTTACAGTGGATTTCTGCTGCTGGATAAAAACGATCACCCGAAGGTGGCATTGCACATCGAGAACGAGATGCGTTGGGCGATGAAAAAGTATCGCAAGCTGTACCCGGATGCACCGCTGCCGCACATCACGCCTCATGTGTTCCGGCATACCTTCTGCACCAACATGGCAAATGCGGGAATGGATATCAAGGCGCTGCAGTATGTGATGGGACACTCCGATGCAAGCATCACGCTGAATGTCTATACCCATGCAAGCTATGACCATGCTGCGGAACAGATGGCGAAACTGGTCGATTTTCCGGGGTCGTCTGACCGGCAGGAGCGAAAGATGTCAGGTTGATATAGCACGGTTTGGTACACCATTACTACACCATTTTGCTGAAAAGTTATGGAGAGCAGCGTAGAGATGCGTGAAAAGCGCACAAAGCTGATGCTGAAAAATCATGCGATGTATCGTATTATAAAGATTTGCGGAGGGATGTGTAAGGAATGACAAAGATAATTTTTATCTGCCACGGCAATATCTGCCGCAGCCCTATGGCGGAATTTGTAATGAAGGACTTAGTGGAAAAGGCCGGGCTTTCCGGGCAATTTGAAATTTCCTCAGCTGCCACAAGCACCGAGGAGATCGGCAACCCGGTCTATCCGCCTGCCCGGCGCAAGCTGGCAGAGCACGGCATCTCCTGTGCGGGCAAGACTGCCCGGCAGATGACCCGGCGGGACTACGAGACCTACGATTATCTTATCGCCATGGATCACAACAACCTGCGGAACATGGCGCGGTTCGTGGGCAGCGACCCTGAGCACAAGGTCTCGCTGCTGATGGATCACACCCGCCGCCCCGGCGATGTGGCAGACCCGTGGTATACCGGAGATTTTGAGGCTACATGGCAGGATGTGCTGGAGGGCTGCACCGCCCTGCTGGAAGAACTGCGATAAAAGGGGAAGGGTATGACAGAACGTAATTGTGAGGGTGAACGTTTTACCGGCCTGTCGTTTGCCGGGGAGGTCTTTGAAAGCTGCGATTTTGCGGACTGCATATTTGTGGACTGCTCCTTTTCAAAATGTGAGCTGGACCACACCACCCTGAACGAGTGCCGGTTCGTGCGGTGCGAGATCACCGGCCTGCGGAGCGTGTCCTCCTCGGTGCAGTCGCTGGATTTTGAGGACTGCCGCCTGCAGGAGATCGAGTGGGCGCCGCTGCTGTCCAATGGCGCCTTCCCGGACCCCATCCACACCCTGAAGGCTTGCAGCCTGAAATACAACACCTTTACCGAAATGAACTTCAACCGCTTCGATTTTTCAAACGGCAACGAGATCGTAGGCTCCATGTTTGCCAAGTGCGAGATGCAGCTGGCAAGCTTCAAGGGCACAGAACTGCACGAAACAGAGTTCTACCAATGTGACCTGCGCAAGGCGGACTTCCGGGATGCCACCGGCTATAAGGTGGATATTCTGGGCAGCCGCCTGAAGGATGCCAAGTTCTCGCTGCCGGAGGCGGTGAATCTGCTGGCCGATTTGAAGATCAAGCTGTCCTGAACCGGGGCGGGCAGCGGCCAAACCGCCGTCAAGCAACGAGTAGGACGGAATACGATAAACGCAAAAGGGGGGGCTTTGCCCGGACATTTGTCTGCGCCAAGGCTCCTTTTTTGTTTGTCTTTTGCAAAAAGGCGCATCCGCTGCCGCAAAGAAATCGGACACGCGTGTTTTTTGCGAATAAATATGTGAAAATTGATTGAAAATCTTTCTTGAGAATGGTAGAATATTTTTATGTCTCTATTGTGCTGTGCCTGTGCCACCCTAAGGTTTTTTGCGGTATCGGAAAAGTGCAAAACAGGACGCACGCAAACTATTTGCGGCATCATTTCCGTGGGCAGGTTTTACAGCGCACACTCTTGCGGGCGGTGATGTACGAGCAGTGAGCCATAGCAGCTTTGCCGCAAAACGGCAGTTGCCCAAGAGTTGTGAGGAGAACGATTTGACGAATAAAAGAACACTGCACCGCCTTATTTCTGTGCTTTTGGCGCTGGTGGTAGGGCTTTCTCTGCTGACCAGCTGCGGCACAAAGAGCGCAGAAGAGGTGGAAAAACAGGAGGATGCCCAGACCATTCAGGTGTATCTGTGGAGCAATAGCCTGTACGAGATCTATGCGCCTTATGTCCAGTCCCAGCTGCCGGACGTGAACATTGAGTTCATCGTAGGCAACAACGATCTGGATTTTTACAAGTTTTTGCAGCAGAACGGCGGTCTGCCGGATATCATCACCTGCTGCCGGTTCTCGCTGCACGATGCTGCCCCTTTGAAGGACAGCCTGATGAACCTTGCCCTGACCAACGAGGCGGGCGCTGTGTACAATACCTACCTCAACAGCTTTAAAAACGAGGACGGCAGCGTGAACTGGCTGCCGGTCTGCGCGGATGCCCACGGCTTTGTGGTCAACCGCGGCCTTTTTGAGCAGTATGATATTCCGCTGCCCACCGATTACGCAAGTTTTGTTTCCGCCTGTCAGGCGTTTGAAAAGGTAGGCATCCGCGGCTTTACCGCCGATTACAACTACGACTACACCTGCATGGAGACCCTGCAGGGGCTTTCCGCTGTCGAGCTTACCACTACGGAAGGGCGCAAGTGGCGCACCGCTTACAGCGACCCCGCCAGCACCGTGCGGGTGGGCTTGGACGATGCCGTGTGGCCGGGCGGCTTTGAGCGGATGGAGCAGTTCATTCAGGATACTTGCCTTACGGCAGACGACCTTGCAAATACCTACGACGACGTGATCGGGATGTTCCGGAACGGGGAAGTGGCCATGTACTTTGGCAGCTCTGCTGGGGTGAAGGTGTTTCAGGACGAGGGCATCGACACCACCTTTTTGCCCTTCTTCAGCCAGAACGGCGAAAAGTGGATCATGACCACACCGTATTTCCAGATCGCCCTGAACCGGGACCTCGAGCAGGACACCGCACGCCGGGAAAAAGCCATGAAGGTGCTCAACGTCATGCTCTCGGAGGAGGCGCAGAACCGCATCGTTGCCGACGGACAGGACGTGCTGAGTTACAGCCAGAACGTCCCCCTGCGCCTGACCGATTACATGAAGGACGTGCGCGATGTGGTGGAAGAAAACCACATGTATATCCGCATTGCCTCCAACGATTTCTTTGCCATCTCTAAGGATGTTGTTTCAAAAATGATTGCGGGCGAGCTTACCGCCAAGCAGGCGTATCAGTCGTTCAATGCCCAGCTGCTTGCCGAGAAAACGACCGCTGCGGACGAGACCGTGCTGACCAGCGGGCAGAGCTATTCCAACGTGTTCCACGCAGATGGCGGCAACGCCGCTTTCTCCGTTATGGCAAACACCCTGCGCGGCGTGTATGGCACCGATGTGCTGCTTGCCACCGCGAACAGCTTTACCGGCAGTGTGCTAAAGGCGGATTATACCCAAAAGATGGCGGCTTCCATGATCATGCCCAACGGCTTGATGTCCCGCCAGCGCACCATGACCGGTGCCCAGCTGAAAAAACTCGTCCGCGCTTATGTGGAGGGCTGCGAGGGCGGCTTTGTGCCCTTCAACCGCGGCTCTCTGCCGGTGGTCAGCGGCATTGCCGTGGAGGTAAAAGAGAACAACGGCAGCTATACCCTGACCGGCATCACCCGGAACGGACAGCCGCTGGGGGATGACGACACCATTACTGTGACCTGTCTGGCAACGTCAAAACAGATGGAAGCGCTGCTTGCGAGCGAGAGCGGCGCGTCTGAGGACGGAGACGCATGGGTGAAAGACACATGGCGCGATCACGTTTCCGCCGGCGGCGCAGCGCTTGCTGAGCCGGAAAACTACATGACACTGAGGTGAGCGGAATGGCAGATGAAAAGCAAAAACCCAAAGGCAGCTGCCATCCCCGGCAGAAGTGGCTCCCTGCCATTTGCGCCATCCTTCTGCTGGTCTTGCTGATAACCGGCTTCTGCGTCCGGTACATCTCGTTTGTATCGCAGACCATCTATCAGGAAAGCACCTCGCATCTGGAAGAGGTGCTGCATAAATCCAACAATATGCTCAGCGAGATGGTGCGCAAAAATGTGACCTATCTGCATCTGTACAACGGCTTTCTGGAAAATACCTCGGATGAAGCAGAGATCCAGGCGTATATCGAGGATGCGCAGCAGAACACCGGATTTGCTGGTTTCTACTTCCTTTCCTATGACGGAAACTACATCACCGTGACCGGGGAGACCGGCTACCTTGGCCTGCAGACGAATCTGGATGAAAAACTCTCCGAGGGCAAGGATATCGTCATGAATGCGGCGCTGCCCGGCAAGCCCCAGATGCTTGCGTTCATCTGTCCCGAAACGCAGGGCAGCTACCGGGGCTTTGCCTACGACGCCGTTGCCATTGCCTATTACAATGATGATGTGCTGAGATTGCTGGACAACTCTGCTTTTCAGGGCAATGCCAGCAACTATGTCATCTACCCGGATGGGCGGGTGATCATCGACAATTCCGTAAACCGCAAGGAAACCATCTACAACTTCATTGCAATGCTGCGCGACCATTCCGACCTTACCGAGGAACAGATCACGGAGCTGTCCAACGCCTTTGCGCAGGGCAGCAGCGGAAACCTGAAGGTAAAGCTGGGCGACACCCGCTATTATATGGTCTACGAGGGCACGGCGGTCCAGAACTGGACGATGGTGGGGCTTGTGCCGGTCAGCATCGTCAATGCCAGTCTGGATAAGCTGTGGTTCTATACGGTGCAGATCGTGGCAGGCATTGCCTTTGGCTTTGCAGTGCTGGTCATTCTGCTGATTTTGCGCAGAAGCCATGTCACCCTGCGCCGGAAGAATACCGAGATCTCGTACCGGGACGAGCTGTTCCAAAAGCTTTCGCTGAACGTGGACGATGTTTTTCTGATGTTGGACGCAAAGACCACCAAGGTGGATTACGTCAGCCCGAACATTGAGCGCCTGCTGGGCATCCCATGGAGAGAAGTCCGGCAGGATATCCGTACTCTGGACAAGCTGTACCCGAATGGTTCCCCGGAGCACGGCAAAAATCTTCTGGAAGGGCTTCCCAGCGGGGAACAGCGCGAATGGGACTTCGAGTATGAGCACGCGGAGACCAAAGAGCGCCGCTGGTTCCACCTCACTGCCATGGGCAGCGAGGTAGAGGGCAGAACCAAGTACATCCTTGTCATGTCCGACCGCACCGCCGACAGGCAGGTGAATCAGGCGCTTTCGGATGCTGTTGCTGCCGCCGAGACAGCCAACCGCGCCAAGAGTACCTTCCTTTCCAATATGTCCCACGATATCCGCACCCCCATGAACGCCATCATTGGCTTTACCACGCTGGCGCTCAGTAATATCGACGATAAAGAGCGGGTGAAGGATTATCTTGCCAAGACCCTTGCATCCAGCAACCATCTGCTCTCCCTCATCAATGATGTGCTGGATATGAGCCGCATTGAAAGCGGAAAAATCCATCTGGAAGAGGTGGAGGTCAACCTTTCGGATGTGCTGCACGATCTGAAAACCATCGTCAGTGGTCAGATTTTTGCAAAGCAGCTGGAGCTTTACATGGACGTCATGGACGTGACCGACGAGAACGTCTACTGCGACAAGACCCGGCTGAACCAGATCCTGCTGAACCTGCTGTCCAACGCCATCAAGTTCACCCCGGCGGGCGGCACCGTCTCGGTGCGGGTGCGGCAGCTTGCCGGTAAAGTGCGCGGCTGCGGACAGTACGAGTTCCGCATTAAGGATAATGGCATCGGCATGAGCCCGGAGTTTGCCCAAAGGATCTTTGAGCCCTTCGAGCGGGAGCGCACCTCCACGGTAAGCCGGATCCAGGGCACCGGCCTTGGTATGGCGATCACCAAAAACATCGTGGATATGATGGGCGGCACCATCGAGGTGCAGACAGCGCAGGGCAAGGGCACCGAGTTTATCGTTTGCGTGCCCATGCGCGCACAGACCGAGCAGCGCCCGGTGGAAAAGATCACCGAGCTGGAGGGCTTGAAGGCACTGGTGGTGGATGACGACTTCAACACCTGCGACAGCGTGACAAAGATGCTGGTCAAGGTGGGTATGCGCGCCGAGTGGACCCTTTCCGGCAAGGAAGCGGTGCTGCGTGCGCGGCAGGCCCTTGAGATGAGCGATATTTACCACGCTTATATCATCGACTGGCGTCTGCCGGATATGAACGGCATCGAGGTCACCCGCCAGATCCGCAGCCTGCACGATGATACGCCCATTATCATCCTGACCGCCTACGATTGGTCTGATATTGAGGCGGAGGCAAAGGCAGCCGGTGTGACCGCCTTCTGCTCTAAGCCCATGTTCATGTCCGACCTGCGCGAGACCCTGATGAGCGCCCTCGGCCAGAAGCAGACGGATGCGGCGCAGGGGCTTTTGCCGGGTAAGAACGCCGACTTCAAGGGCAAGCAGATCCTGCTGGTAGAGGACAACGAACTGAACCGCGAGATCGCACAGGAAATTCTGCGGGAGTACGGCTTCCGGGTCGATACGGCTGAAAACGGTGCCGTGGCGGTGGAGAAGGTGAGCACCGCCGCGCCGGGCAGCTATGATCTGGTGCTGA
The DNA here is from genome assembly GCA_934532365.1 of uncultured Faecalibacterium sp. Classification (GTDB taxonomy): domain Bacteria; phylum Bacillota; class Clostridia; order Oscillospirales; family Ruminococcaceae; genus Faecalibacterium. The sequence goes on from CAKTAT010000031.1 coordinate 7,693, forward strand.
TGGATGTGCAGATGCCGATCATGGATGGCTATACCGCCACCCGGCAGATCCGCGCACTGGACGACCCTGCCCGGGCAACGCTGCCGATCCTTGCCATGACCGCCAACGCCTTTGACGAGGACCGCCGCAACGCCTTGGAAAGCGGCATGAACGGCTTTTTGTCCAAGCCCATCGTGATCGGTGACCTTGTGCAGGAGCTGCACAAAATTTTGTAAACCAAACGCCGGTCAGACGTAAAAAATAAAGCACCCGCAGCATTCGCTTTTTGAGGGCAGAAACCTCTATAAAGCCTGCTGCGGGTGTTTTTTTGCGGCCCTGCTTACGGAAAAAGACTGATCTGCATTGGGCGTTCAGCCTTAGCACGAGCAGAGCGCCCCGCTGCCTTTGGCAGAATGACAGAAATTTTCTTTAAAATTTGTGCAACTTTCAACGGAAACAAAGTGACCGATGGTCATTGCTTTATTATTTTAACAGGGTAAAGATTTTTTGCGGCTTCTCCTGCCGGAAATGTATCCCAAAGCCGTTCACACTTTAGTCATACTCATTTGACAGAACCTGCTTTTTCCGGTATCCTGTCCGTATCGCAAGGACGGCGGGCAGAGAAAACCCGCCTTTTTTCGTTCATTTTGTATTTGCTGGGAGGACAATCTATGGCAACCATGAAGGATATCATCCAGAGCCCGCTGCTGCTGGCGCTGGTCATCGGCGGTCTTTTGTATATTTCCGCATTCTCGCTGGTCTACCTCAAAAAGGCCTACGACCACTGCTTGGAGCTTGGCATCACCCGCAAGGAACTGAGCAACGTGATCAAATCCAGCCTGATATTTTCCGTCGTGCCCAGCCTTTCCATCGTGGTGGGTCTGTTCGTGCTCATTGCGGTGCTGGGCAGCGTGTGGGCATGGTGGCGGCTGTCGGTCATCGGCTCGCTCTCCTACGAGACTATGATCTCCAGCTCCATTGCGCAGGTGCTGGGCTACGCATCCTCCGCTGAAATGCTGGAAAGCGCCACAGGGCGGCAGTTCGGCGTGGTGATGATCCTGATGAGCGTGGGTATGCTGAGCGGCTTTCTGATCCTGCTGCCTCTCGGCAAAAAGCTGTGCAAAAGCGTGGACCGCTCTGCGGCCGAAAACGGCGGCAGCACTTGGAAGAACGTGCTGTCCGGCGTGTTCATGCTGGTGATGTTCTCGGTGTACATTCCCATCCTGCTGTTCACCGATAACGTGCAGGCTGCCGTTATGATCACCGGTCTTGTGATCGCCATTGGTGTGGGCGTGCTGGCAAAGCGCCCGGGTCTTGCATGGCTCAATAACTTCGTGATGGCATTCTCCATGCTGGGCGGCCTGATCTCGTCGCTGGCATGGGTACGGATTTTCGGTTAAGGGGAGGAAAACAGACATGAGCAAAGCAAAGACTGAGGCTAAAATGGACTCCTTCCAGAGTTGGGCGCACCGCTGGGGCCGTGTGGGCACCCTGATCGCCCTTATTTACATGGTAGCACTGCCCTTTGTGGTGCTGGCAGCCTACGACAGTGTTCCCTCTCTGGGCGAGGTGTTCAACGTGAACACCTTTTCCATCCTGCTCATCTATATCCCGGTGGGCTTTTCGGAGGCACTGAGCTACACCCCCATTCTGGGCTGCTCGGCCTATCTGGCCTTCATCACCGGCAACATCATGAACCTGAAGCTTCCGGTGGCGGCAAACGCCATGAACCTGACCAAGAAGCAGCCCAACACCCCGGAGGGTGAGGCCATTGCCTCGGTGGCTGTTGCGGTCTCCTCCCTGATGACCGTTGCCATCCTGACGCTGGCCGCGGTGTGTGCTTCCTTCATCAGCCCGGTGTTTGAACTGCCCGCCGTCAAGACGGCCTCCGGCTACCTGCTGCCGGCGCTGTTCGGCTCCATGGCGCTGGGTCTGTTCGCCAGTTCGTCCAGCGGCAGCAAGGTGGTCAAGGGCGGCATCAAGGGCGTGCTGCCGGTGCTGATCATCATGACGGCGGTTTCCCTCGCCGCACGTCTTGCAGGCTACGGCTCCGTGCTTGGCGGGCTTGTGGGCATCTTTATCATTGTAATGCTGCCCATCGGCATCCTGACCTCCTATGTGTTGTGGAAGAAGGGCAAGATCCAAGTGGTGGACAAGGAACAGAAATAAGCAAAAAAGGCTGCTGCAAATAACCCCAATAAAAATGAGATGGACTTCCCCGAGGGGGGTCCATCTCATTTTTTGCTTTTGAAATGTGTCACTTTTTAAAACTTCAACCTCTCCTGCAAAAAGCGGCACAGCAGCTCCGCACAGGCGTTATGCTGTTTTTTAGGGCGGAGAAATCCGGCACAAATAGGCGGCAGACCGTCCAATACCACATCCCGGACGTTGGATATCTGGTTGTTGGAACCTTTCTCGAAACGGTTCAGAGAAACACAATTCTGCTCCTGTGTGCGGTAAAGTACTTGATAAAATTGCTTGCCCAGCTCCAGCTGTGGGTGTGCGCCGCTTTCCTGCAGCGCCTGCCACAGCGGCGCAAGGGCATCCGGGGCAAGACCGGGCACCAGCAGGGTCTGCCCGTCCAGCTCTGCCGGTGTAATATGCGTCCGCTCCCAAAAAGGGCTGCTGCGGCAGACCATGACGGCGGTGGTATGCTGGGAAAGGGCAGTGCGTGCAAGCCCCGCAGCACAGCCGCCCAAGTCCATCACCAGCCCGGCATCCAGTGCGCCCCGTTGCAGCTGCACTGAGACTTCGTCGTTGGACAGGGAAGCAAGCTCCAAGGGGATGCCGGGGTACTGCTGCCGGAATGCTTCCAAAACCTCTCCCAGATTGGGCAGATAGTCCGGCACCAGTGCCACGCTGATGCCCAAGCGCAGCGGTGCAGACCGGATGTCCTGATAAGCCTGCTGGCACAGGGCATCGAACTGCTGCACCACCGGCGCAGCCTGTGCCCGGAACCGCTCGCCTTTTTCAGTAAGAGCCAGATGGTTGCGGGTGTTGACAAACAGCTTGCCGCAAAGCTCTTCCTCCAGGGCAGCAATGCTCAGCCGCAAAGCCTGCCGGGACAGGTACATCCGCCCGGCGGTGTGGGTGTAATTCAAATCTTCGCACAGCGCCAGAAAATAGCGCAGCTGCTGGATGGTCATGGTGTGCTCCTTTTTTGCAAAACGTAAGTTTTACTTGATACCTATAGGGATATTATAACTCCTTTTTCTTTTCGTGTAAATGTGATAATTTTAACAAGAACGACATGGAAGATTTGTCGATACGAAGCGTTAAGCAAGAAAAGGAAGGAATTATTATGGAAATGATTTCCCGTAAAGGATTTCTGAAGATCGCAGCTGCAGCCGCCATGAGCAGCGTGACCGCTGCTGGTCTGGCTGCCTGCAATGCAGCCAGCGGCTCCTCCAGCGTTTCCAGTGCAACTGGAATCTACACTCCCGGCACCTACACCGCTACTGCCAAGGGCATGAGCGAGATCACCGCCACCGTCACCTTTGATGCCAACACCATCACCAAGGTGGAGCTGGATCTCTCCGGCGAGACCGAGAGCATCGGCGGTGCTGCCAAGGACAAGCTGATCGAGCAGATCATGAACGCCCAGACCAGCCAGATCGACGGCGTGACCGGTGCCACCGTCACCAGCAAGGCCGTGCAGAACGCTGTGGCAGACTGCATCCAGCAGGCCAGCGGTGGTGCCATCAACCCTGCACAGCAGTCCACCGAGGAGGCTTCCTCTACCGCCGACTGGCTGGGCGAGGCGCCGGAGATCGCCGAGAGCGATATCAAGCAGACTGTGGACTGCGAGGTTCTGGTGGTGGGTGCCGGTTCTTCCGGTACCTTTGCGGCTGCTGCTGCCGCCGAGGCTGGTGCCAAGACCATCCTCATCGAGAAGTTTGGTCACGATATGGCCAGCGGCATCCGGGATACGCTGGCAGCCTGCGGCTCCAAGCAGCAGCAGGAGGACGGCGATGACGTGAGCAAGAAGGACGCCGTGCGCTACCTGTGCAACTGGAGTCAGGGCTACACCCGCCGCAGTCTGGCACAGGTCTGGGCCGATAAGAGCGGCGAGACCATGGATTGGTTCACGGATGTTCTGGCCGAAAGCGGCATCGACTTCCGCCACGAGATCGACGAAAAGCACGAGGACGACAATTACGAGGTTCTGGATGTGGGCCACAGCACCCAGTACGGCGAAGAATACAGCGAGCAGCTGACCATGGATGCCGTGCTCAAGCACGCCGAGGCCGATGGTCTGGAGGTGCAGTACGAGATCACCATGGTCAAGCTGGAAAAGGACGGCGACCGTGTCACCGGACTCATCGCCAAGAACGCCAGCGGTGAGTATGTGCGCTACAACGCCTCCAAGGGCGTCATCCTTGCCTGCGGCGGCTACAGCGGAAACGACGCCATGATGAACGCCCTGCAGCCCCAGAGCGTGGAGCAGACCTGCATCAACTACTCCAAGCCCGGCGCAAAGGGCGATGGCATCAAGGCGTGCCTGTGGGCTGGTGCCATCATGGATACCACCCACACCTCCATGATCTTCGACCGCGGTGCCATCAAGCCGGACCAGACCGGCGAGTACGGCAAGGCCAGCGATGGTGCGCTGTTCTGGATGGGCAGCCAGCCGTTCCTGAAGGTGAACCTGAAGGGTGAGCGCTTCATGAACGAGTATATGCCCTACGATCTGGTGCTGCACGCTGCCGCCAGCCAGCCCTACCACACCTACTGCACCGTGTGGGACAGCAAGTATGCCGAGGACTGCGAAAAGTTTGCTACCCACGGCTGCAGCCGTCTGTACCCCCATGTCAACGGTACGAACCCGGTGTTCCCCATGGGCTATGTGCAGGCTATGAACGCCGACCTGCAGGATCAGGGCTACATTGTGGAGGCCGACACCATCGAGGAGCTGGCCGACAAGCTGGGTCTGCCGAAGGAGACCTTTACCGCTACGGTGGACCATTACAATGAGCTGGCCGCCAAGGGCGAGGACGAGGACTTCGGCAAGGAGAGCTACCGCCTGTCCAGCTTGAATCAGGCACCCTTCTACGGCGTCCGTCAAGCCGGCGGCTACCTGATCTGCACCATGGACGGCATTCAGATCGATGACAATATGCACGCCATCGATCACGACTTCAAGGCCATTCCCGGTCTGTACGTCATCGGTGACATGAGCGGCAATTACTTCTCCGGCAGCTATCCCTGCCTGATGGCAGGTGCCGCCGCAGGCCGCAGCGCTACCTTTGGCCGCCTTGCCGGTCAGAACGCTGCCGCAGGCATCTGATTACAACGTTTTCCTTCTCTTCTAATGATATCTGCACTAGAAAAGCCGCTCCGGGCAAAAGCCGGGGCGGCTTTTCTGATGGCAAAAAAGAAGAAAGTCGTATGCAGTACTACCTGCTGGGCGATGAAGTTGTAAAGAGCAGCGACCCCAACCACACTCGTGCCAACAAGGCTTACTGGCCGGAGCTGCACTGATCAGTACCTCGTCAGCAGCAGATACCGGACACCGGATGCCATAAACCGTTGAAAGTCTCCCCGGCATTCCTTTCGAGAAGGATGCCGGGGAGGCTTTTTGTGCTGCCTTTTCTCAGATGCTCCCTGTACCGTATTACCGGTTGAAACGTTCTGATTTCCGGCAGCCGGAAATAGACTGGAATGACGCACACCACAACCAAGCAAACCGAAAAGGGGGAGCCTATGGCAAAAACTTCTTTTATCCTGCACGAAAAATTTCATTCCGAGACAAACCAGCAGCGCCAAGAACGGTTTCAGAAAGAATTTGAACGATACATCGTTGACAGGATGTCTGCTGCCGATCCGGCAAAGGCCCGCGTCTGACAGGGCATCCCTGCAACGGTGCAGAGCATGAAAGCAGCGATTTATTGCCGCCTGAGCAAAGAAGACGAAGCTAAAACCGGCGAATCGGAAAGCATCCAGAACCAGAAGTCCATGCTGATCCAATATGCTATGGAGCAGGGCTTTGAACTCTACCAGATCTACTCCGATGAAGATTACTCCGGCATCGACCGGAACCGTCCGGCGTTCAAGGAGATGATCCGGGCTGCCAGCGAACACAAATTTGATGTGGTACTGGCAAAGACCCAGTCCCGTTTTACCCGGGATATGGAGCTGGTGGAAAAATATCTCCACGGGAAGTTTATTGAATGGGGCATCCGGTTCATCGCCGTGGTGGATCATGTGGACACCGACGATACCGCCAACAAAAAATCCCGGCAGATCAATGGGCTGATCAACGAGTGGTATCTGGAGGATCTGTCCGTCAATGTCCGCTCGGTGCTGGACCACAAGCGGAAGGAGGGGCAGTACATTGCCTCCTTTGCGCTGTATGGCTACCAGAAAGACCTGGCGGCGAAGGGAAAACTCCAAATCGACCCGGAGGCAGCGGAGGTGGTAAGGCGGATCTACGCCATGACCCTGCGTGGCGTGGGAGCCCACAAGATCGCACAAATTTTGAACGGGGAGGGGGTGCCAAGCCCCACAGCGTACAAGCAGCAGAACGGGGAACGCTACCACCTTGCTCAAAAAACGCCCTGTGAGTCGCTGTGGAGCAGCGGAACTGTCTACCAGATGCTTCATAACCAGACCTATGCCGGGGATTTAGTGCAGGGACGGCACAAAAAGGTGAGTTACAAGTCCAAGCGGACGGTCTGGCTGCCTAAGTCCCAGTGGATCGTGGTGGAGAACACCCACGAAGCCATCATCGACAAGGATACCTACGACACCGTGCAGCACATGATGCAACGCCGCACCCGCAGCGGTGCCGGCGGCATGGTTCATCCCTTGGCGCGGAAGGTGGTGTGCAGCTGCTGCGGCTGCATTATGGAGCAGACCGGCCGCCCGCCCAAGGCAGACGGCACCCGTGTGCGCTATGTCCGCTGCCGGATGCACCAGCGCGCGCCCAAGCGGTGCGGGAACAAGACCTGCACCAATCTGGATGACCTGCAGGAGCTGGTTCTCCAGCGCATCCGGGAATATGCAGAGGAATACTTCGACCCGGAAAAGATGGAACTGCCCCGGCGGGATGACCCGGTGCGACAGCGGGAGCAGGCAAAGCACAGCGAACTGAAACGGCTGAAAAGCGAGGCGGAGCGGCGGCGTAAAGCCATGCAGCAACTGTATCTGGATAAGGTGTCCGGGCTGATCGATGCTGTTCAGTTTTCAGAGATGAACCGGGCGTTTGGGGAGGAAATAAAAAGTGCGGAAAAACGCATCCGTGGCTTGGAAGCAGAACTGGAACGGCAGCAGCAGGACAGCAGCGAGCCCCGGGATCAGATGCAGCAAGTGCAGCAGCTTTTGCAGCTATCCACCCTCTCCAGAGAACTGGTGGTGCTGCTGGTGGACAGGATAGTGGTGGAGCCGAAAAGTACCGGTGAAAAATACCAGAACATAACGATAGAATGGAACTTTTGAAGATAGGAGTCGGCGGGTACAATGGTTGGTTTATGATGCCCTGCCCATGTGGGGTATACCTCACTGGAGGCCACGTTGGCAATATAATCCCGGAAGGAGACGGTCACGTTGCGGGCAGAAGCCGCCGGTTTGCCCAGATGCACTGTGATATTTTTGGGGATGACGACCTGTTCCAGCACCCGGGGCGTGCAGTGCTGCACCGGCTGCGGGCCGCTGCCGCCGCTGCCCGCAAACAAAGCGTGCGGCGGGATGATGATGGGCGCGTCCGGGATGTCCCGGCCTTCCTCGGTGTCGGGCAGCATCTGGGGCTGTGCCAGCGTTACCTGCCCGGCAAAGATCTGGATGCCCTCAATGCGCACGGTGCGGTAGCCGGGCTTTGCGGCGGTCAGGCTGACAATGGCGTAGGGGCGGGTGGTGTTGCTCTCGTCCAGCGAGAGGGCGCAGGCGGGGGCTTCAATGGGGATATCGGCGGCGCTGCCGGTCGCATCGGTGATGCAGTGCAGGGTAAAGCCGTCCCCCTGCACCGCAACGGTCACCCCCTCCACGGGGGCAGACTGGCGTGCCGCAAAGGTCTGGATGCGGAGAGTTCCGGTGTTTTTCATGGAGATACGCTCCTTTGCTGGTAAAAGTATGCTTCTGCCCCAGCGTATTCCGTCCGGTGCCCGAGCGTGCATGGCAATGCCCGCAGCAAACAAAAAAGCCGCCCGAAGGCGGCAGGGGAGAATAGCTTATTTGGCGCTGTCCTTGGCAAGGGCGGCGTCAATGTTTTTTTGCAGGGCGGCAAGGTTTTCTTCCTTGTCGATGCCGCCCAGCAGGGGCTGGCCCACAACGTTGCCGTCCCGGTCAAAAACGTAGGTGGTGGGGAAGGCCATGATGTTCAGTGCAAACTTGCCGGCCTCGCTGCCGGAGGCAAAGTAGATGTTGCGGTAGCTTGCGCCCGTTGCAGCCAGCAGCTTTTTGGCGGTTTCAATGCCCTGCTGGTTGCCGTCCAAGGTTTCGGTGTTGATGCCGACCACCTCGCCGCCCTGTGCCTTGACCTTTTCATTCAGGGTGTTCAGGTCGTCCAGCTCCTCCACGCAGGGCTTGCAGCCGTTGAACCAGAAGTTCACCACCGTAAAGGCGTTGCCCGCAAACAGGCTGTTGTCCACCGGGTTACCCTCTAGATCGCTGCCCTCAAACTGGGGGAAAGCGGTTCCCTGTGCGGCGGCACTGGAAGCTGCACCCTCTGCGGGGGCAAGGGCGGCGATCTGCTCCTCGATGGCACGAATCTTTTCTGCATCGGCGGTCAGGGTCTTGTACTCCTCGTCCGAGAACTGATCCTTTGCCTTTTCCACGGCGCTGAGCAGAAAATCGCCGTAGTTCGTGCTGAGGGTGGTCTCGGTCACATTTTTGTCCATGGAGGAGAACACCTTCTCCCACAGGGCATCGTTTGCGGAAAGGATCTCGTTTTCCTCGGCCAGCAGCTGCTCCTCGGTCTTGCTTTCCGCTGCCGCAGAGGAAGCGGAAGAAGATGCAGAGGATGCGCCCTGCCCGCAGGCGGCAAGGCTGAAAGCCAGTACAAGACTGAGCAAAAGTGCGGCTACACGGTTAAGCTTCATAATTTTACTCCTTTGTTGCTTCATTATTTGATTTGTCTCCCAGCCCGAATTTGTACTGGATGGCGTCCTTAGGACAGGCTTTCATGCACATCCCGCAGCGGATACATTCGGCGTGGTTGGGAGTCTTGGTAATGTCTACGTCCATCTTGCAGGCCCTTGCACAGGCACCGCAGGAGACGCATTTGTGAGTGTCTACGCGCATCTGGAACAGCGAGACCTTGTTCAGCAGCGCATAGAACGCGCCCAGCGGGCACAGCCACTTGCAGAAGGGGCGGTAGAACACCACGCTGCCTACAATGACCGCCAGCAGAATGCAGGCCTTCCATGTAAACAGCTTGCCCAGCGCGGCGCGGATGCCCGCATTGGTCAGGGAGAGGGGAATGGCACCTTCCAGCACGCCCTGCGGGCAGAGATACTTGCAGAAGAACGGGTCGCCCATGCCCAGCTCGTTGACCGCCAGCAAAGGCAGCAGCACCACCATGACCAGCAGCACCGCATACTTTAAATAGCGCAGCGGCTTTAACTTTTTGGTGGAAAGCTTGGGGGAGGGAATCTTGTGCAAAAGCTCCTGAAACCACCCGAACGGGCAGAGAAAGCCGCAGATGAACCGCCCCAGCAGCACCCCGAAAAGGATGAGGATGCCGGTGATGTAGTAGGAAAAGCGGAACTTGGAGGAACCAACTACCGCCTGGAACGCTCCAACCGGGCAGGCACCGGCAGAGCCCGGGCAGGAATAGCAGTTCAGTCCCGGCACGCAGACGTATTTTCCGCTGCCCTGATACAGCGTCCCTTTGGCAAAGTTGGGCAGGTGGATGTTAGTCAAAAGGGTCGCCCCGGCCTGTATAAAGCCCCGGAACCGGGCGAGGGGACTTAGTTTTTTCTTATCCAATACCAACACACTCCATACACAGCCGGATGGCCTTTGAAAATACGGTGTCTGCCTCGCCCCGCCATACGCCGAAGAGAAGCATCAGCACCCCGGCGGCAAGCAAAAGCAGCTGCGCCTGTTTTTTTGTCATGAACATCATAGCCTCCTGTTGTTTGATGGCACCAGTATACACCATACGGGATAAAATTTCTGCTAAGAAAATCTTAACACGAATCTTAACACCGTCTGCTATAATCTGTTATAATGAAGAAAAACGCAAGAAATGGATTTTTAAAGGAAGGGTGGAAAACAAAATGCGCCTTTTGGTGGTAGAGGACGAGCACTCCCTGCGGGAGGATATTGCCCGGAAGCTGCGGCTGTCCGGGTACGAGGTGGACGCCTGCGCAGACGGCGAAGCCGCACTGGAAGCGCTGGCAGCAGAGCGGTACGACCTTGTACTGCTGGACCTCAACCTGCCCAAGGTGGACGGGATGCAGGTGCTGCGCAGTCTGCGTCGGCACGACCTTGAGACCTGTGTGCTGATCTTATCGGCGCGCAGCGAAATTGCAGATAAGGTAGAGGGGCTGGATGCCGGGGCAAACGATTACCTTTCCAAGCCCTTCCACCTTGCAGAGTTGGAGGCCCGGGTGCGCAGCCTGACCCGGCGTAAATTCATCCAGCAGGATGTCTGCCTGTGCTGCGGGCGGCTTAGCTTCAACACCCGCAGCCGCGTTGCCGCCGTGGATGGTCAGAGCCTTGCCCTGACGCGGAAGGAGAACGGCGTACTGGAATATCTGCTGCTGCATCAGGGACGCCCGGTCAGTCAGGAAGAGCTCATCGAGCACGTCTGGGACGGCAGCGTGGACAGCTTCAGCAACTCCATCCGGGTGCATATCTCTGCCCTGCGCAAAAAGCTGCGGGCGGCACTGGGGTACGACCCCATTCGCAACCGCATCGGGGAAGGCTACGAGATCGGAGGAGAGGTACAATGAAGCGTTTGTCCCTGCAATGGCGCATCACCCTGCTGACGGCGCTGCTCATCGCCTGCGCCTGCGTGTGCATGAACCTGCTTTTATACCGCACCGGCGTTACCGGCATGGATGCCCTCAACGGCTTTATGATGCAGTACCAGCCCGGCAGCGCGGATTCCTTGACCATCGAGATCCCGCAGGAGGAAATGTCCAGCCTGCTGGCGCATTTTTCGCAGGAGGTCTACGATGCAAAGGTGGTTTTTGGACGCAAGGGCTGGTGCATCACCGCTGTGGTCACCATCGTCAGCGCGGCCATCGCTTATTTTGTCAGCGGCAGAGCACTGAAACCGTTGCAGCAGCTTGCGCAGCAGGCGCAGCGGGTCAATCAGGACAGCATTGCCACCGCCCGTCTGGACGAAGATACCGTGCAGGAATTCGGGCAGCTGAGCCGGTCGGTGAACCGGATGCTGGATGGTCTGGCGCAGTCCTTTGAGTTGCAGCGGCAGTTTGCGGGCAACGCCGCCCACGAGCTGCGCACCCCGCTGGCCATTTTGCAGACAAAGCTGGAACTGTTTACAGAGGAGCACCCGGCCATGGATGCCGAGACCGCCGGGCTGGTCAGCTCCCTGCGGGAGCAGCTGGACCGTTTGACCGCCCTTGTGCGCACTTTGCTGGAAATGAGCAATCTGCAATCGGTCTCCCGCACCGACCAGATTGCCCTTGCGCCGCTGGTGGAGGAGATATTGACCGACCTGACACCCCTTGCCCAGAAAAACAACATCTCCCTGCAGCAGGACTGCGAGGAGATGGGCATGGTGGGCAGCGATGCGCTGATCTACCGGTTGGTGTTCAATCTGGTGGAAAACGGCATCAAGTATAACCGCCCCGGCGGCGCGGTGCGCGTCACCCTGCGGCAGGAAAAACAGGCCGCTGTGCTGCGCGTTGCAGATACCGGCCCCGGCATCCCCGCAAACTGCCGGGAGAGTATCTTCCAGCCCTTTTTCCGGGTCGATAAGTCCCGCAGCCGGGAGATGGGCGGCGTGGGGCTGGGGCTTGCCCTTGTGCGGGAGATCGCCGTGCTGCATGGCGGCAGTGTGACCGTGGAGCGCAGCAGCGAAAACGGCACCACCTTTGCCGTCACCCTGCCGCTGGCACAGCCCTGCTGAAACCGGGCGGACTGGGGCTTTATTTTTGGCACACAGGGGAGTATACTGGAAGCAGCAGGCCCCGGAAAATAAGAAGGACAAAGGAGATACTGAAAATGCAGGCAACCATTCACAACGAATTCCTGACCCTGACTGTGGACACCCATGGTGCAGAGGCCGTCAGCCTGAAGAACGCCGCAGGCGAAGAACTGCTCTGGCAGGCCGACCCCGCCATCTGGAAGCGCCACGCGCCCATCCTGTTCCCGTGGACGGGCAAGCTGGTGGACGGCACCTTTGCAGCCAAGGGCAAAACATGGAAGGGCGGTCAGCACGGCTTTGCCCGGGATCTGGAGCACACCCTGCTGCGGGCAGAAGGGGACACCATCCAGCTGGAGCTGCGGGCAGACGATGCCATCAAGGCAGAGCGCTTCCCCTATGATTTCGTGCTCACCAGCACCTTCCGTCTGGAGGGCAAGACCGTGCACCATACCCTGCAGGTGACGAACCCCGGCACGGAGGAGCTGCGCTTTGGCATTGGTTTTCATCCAGCGTTCAACATCCCGTTCGATGCCAAGCACACCACCACCGACTACGAGTTCCGCTTTGACCAGCCGGAAAGCCCCATGGTCATCGATGCCGGTGCGGGCGGCCTGCTGAGCGGCAAGAGCTATTACCAGTGCAAGAACCGGCGGGTCATCCAGCTGACCGACGAGTTGTTTGCAGAGGACAGCATCTGCATGACCGGCCTGCGCTCCCGGACCCTTGGCATCTACGAGAAGGACACCGGGCGCGGCATCTGTTGCAGCATCAAGGACTTCCCCTATACCCTGATCTGGTCCACCGCTGCCAAGCCGGTGCGGTTTGTGTGCATTGAACCGTGGCAGAGCCTGCCCGCAGCGGCTACCGATCCGCAGGACTGGGAGCAGCGCGCCGCAGCCGCCTGCCTTGCCCCCGGCGAAAGCTGGCAGACCACCCTCAGCACCACCTTTGAACGGTAAGAAAAAAGCACGCAGAAACGAAACGGCGTGCTCTTGACAGAAAACTCAAAAGCGGGTATACTGTAAATAGAAAAGGCACTGCGACAAGCGGTCAGCCCTTTTGATGAACCGTCTTAGAAACTAAGAACCGTCACCGGCCAGGGTGACGGTTCTTTTTTGCTGAGAGTACCACAGCAGAGAATAAGCAGTTTATCGGCAATAGGGCAGCTGTTTCCCTCTGTGACCCCTCCTGTAAAAAGGGGACAGCGGAACGCCCGCAGGCGTTCCGCTGTCCCGAACTATAAAATATTCTTTCCGCTGAAGATGGCCAAAGCGCACGCGGCGGCCATTTCAGATCGTCTCGCGCAAAGGCTCAGAGGAGCGGTTGCTTAGTAAGCAACGCCCCAGTAGACCATGGCCTTGGCGGGCTTACCGCAGCAGGGGCACACATCGCTCAGCTGCTCCTGCTCAAAGGGCATACAACGACTGGAAAGTCCGGCCTCTTCCTTCATCTTCATCTCGCAGGCCAGATCGCCGCACCACATGGTCTTGATGTAGCCGGTGTTAGCCTTTGCCAGCTCCTTCACCTCGTCCATGGTGGTGGCAGCCCAGGTGCGCTTTTCGCGGTTTTCCAGCGCACGCTGGTACAGATCCTTGCGCAGAGCCTCCAGCTGGGCGGGGATAGCAGTCTCCAGCTCGTCCAAGCTTACAAAGACCTTCTCGCGGGTGTCGCGGCGCACCAGCACGCACTGGTTCTTTTCCAGATCCTTGGGGCCGATCTCAAGGCGCAGGGGCACGCCCTTCATCTCCCACTGGGCAAACTTCCAGCCGGGAGCGTTGTCGCTGTCATCCAGCTTTACGCGGGCGTACTTGCTGATCTTTTCGGCCAGTTCGGCAGCCTTCTCAGAGACGCCGGGCTTGTGGGCGGCAATGGGCACCACCACCACCTGAATGGGGGCAATGGCCGGGGGCAGGATCAGGCCGTCGTCATCGCCGTGGGTCATGATGATGGCACCCACCAGACGGGTGGAAACGCCCCAGCTGGTCTGGAACGGATGATGCAGCTGGTTGTCGCGGCCGGTAAAGGTGACATCGTAAGCCTTGCTGAACTTATCGCCAAAGTAGTGGCTGGTGCCGCTCTGCAGCGCCTTGCCGTCCTTCATCATGGCTTCGATGGTGTAGGTGGCCTCGGCACCGGCAAACTTTTCCTTGTCGGTCTTGCGGCCCTTCACTACGGGGATGGCCAGATCCTGCTCGCAGGTATCTGCGTAGCAGTTCAGCTGCTGCTGGGTCTCAGCCTCGGCCTCGGCAGCGGTCTCGTGGATGGTGTGACCCTCCTGCCACCAGAACTCGCGGCTGCGCAGGAAGGGACGGGTGGTCTTTTCCCAGCGCACCACGCTGCACCACTGGTTGTACTTCATGGGAAGCTCGCGGTAGCTGTGCAGCACGCGGGACCAGTGGTCGCAGAACATGGTCTCGCTGGTGGGACGCACCGCCAGACGCTCCTCCAGCTTGTCGGAGCCGCCCATCGTGACCCACGCCACCTCCGGCGCGAAGCCATTGACGAGTTCGCCTTCCTTCTGCAGCAGGCTTTCCGGGATCAGCACCGGCATAGCCACATTCTCATGGCCGGTGGCCTTGAACCGGGCGTCCAGATCCTTTTGGATCAGCTCCCAGATGGCCTGACCATAGGGGCGCAGGATGATAAAGCCCTTCACACTGGAGTACTCCACCAGCTCTGCCTTCACGCAGATATCGGTGTACCACTGTGCAAAGTTTTCTTCCTGACTGGTGATCGCCTGCACGAGCTTCTTGTTGTCTTTTGCCATTTTGTT
>CAKTAT010000032.1:0-22208 GCA_934532365.1 uncultured Faecalibacterium sp.
TCAAAAATACCGAACATACCCTGCTTGACCGGCTTTTTGGTGTCGGCGCAGGCATGGGCGATGGAGCCGGTGCCAAGACCGGCCTCGTTGGAAAAGATGCCGCGGGAAACGCCCTTTTGCATACTGACGAACAGGCTGCCGATGGTGCCGCCGGTAAAGGCAGCGGGGTTGAACGCGCCCGCTACGATGGATTCCAGCACATAGGGCAGGCGGGAGAAGTTGAGCACCACCACGCCCACCGACAGCACAATATAGAACAGTGCCATAAAGGGCACCAGCTTCTCGCTCACGCTGCCAATGCGCTTGATGCCGCCCAGCAGCACCAGCGCCACCAGCACCGCTACAAGGATGCCCACGATGAGGTTGAGGGTGGGCAGAAAGCCGTTGCCCACAAGCCCGTATTCCAGCAGGGCGGTGTCCACTGCTGCCACGATGGTATTCACCTGCGTTGCGTTGCCGGTGCCGAACACGGTCAGCACGCCGAACAGTGCGTACAGCACAGCCAGAAACTGCCAGCGGCGGCCAAGGCCGTTTTTAATATAGTACATTGGGCCGCCCACCCACTCGCCGGTGTCGCTGCGCTCCCGGAAATGCACGGCCAGCGTTACCTCGGCAAACTTGGTGCACATGCCCAGCAGCGCAGAGCACCACATCCAGAACACGGCACCCGGGCCGCCGATGGCAATGGCGCCCGCCACACCAGCAATGTTGCCGGTGCCCACCGTGCCCGCCAGCGCGGTGCACACCGCCTGAAAAGGGGTCATGGCACCGTCCGAGGCATCCCGCTTGCGGAACATCCGGCCCACGGTGGTGCGGATGGCGTAAGGGAATTTGCGGATCTGCAAAAAGCCCGTGCGGACACTGAGCAGCAGCCCCACGCCAATGATGCACACCATGGCGGGGATGCCCCAGATAAAGCTGTTCACCGCCTGATTGACGGCGGCAATGGTCTCGATCATATACTTCCACATCCTCTGTAATATCTTGCGCACTGACAGTTTTTGTCAAAACACGAAAAATATTTTACCGTACTTTTCCCGTAGTGTCAATGAAAAATAGGGATTCAAGCTGCTAAAAATGCCCGATCTGTATTCCCGCAGCACCGCGTTTCCGTAGGAAACAGGTGCTGCGCTGCCGTTTGCCTTCAACTCCCCATTCGTGAAAATGGCACATCGGAGCGTCCGCAGACGCTCCGATGTGCCGAAATATAAAATAATTTTTCCGCTGACTATGCGCAAAGCAAAGCGGAGCGCATTCCAAATCGTCCCGCGTAAGGCGGCAAACAGCGCTCAGCCCTTGCGGCTGACCGCCCGGTGGTAGACCGCACCGGAGACTACCGCCGCCAGCACCTCGGTGAGCCAGAAGGCGTGCCACACGCCGTCTGCGCCCAGCCAGTTACACAGCAGTGCAGCCAGCGGCATGATGAAAACAACATACCGACACAGGGCAATGACCAACGATTCTGCGCCCTTGCCCAGACCCTCCAGTGCACCGGAAGCAGTGGTGGAGACCGCAGAGATAACAAAGCCGATGCTGATGATGCGCAAAGCAGTCTGCCCGGCGGCGATGGTTTCGGGGTTCTGGGTGAACAGCCCCATCAGCTGCCCGGAGGCAAACTGACAGATGACCGTGCCCGCCGCCATGATGGCTGCGCTCATGAGCAGGGTCATCTGGAAAAGCTTTTTCACCCGGGCGTGCTCCCGCGCACCGTAGTTGTAGCCGATAAGGGGGCGCATGCCCTGCACGAAGCCGTTGGCGGGCAGATACAAAAAGGTCTGCAATTTATAATAGATGCCCAGCACCACCACATAGCTCTGAGAAAATGCCGCCAGCAGCCCGTTGAGGAAGGTGACCAGCAGCGAGGGCAGCGCCAGATTCAGGATGGCCGGAATGCCGATGGCGTACAGTCTGCCGTCCAGCACCGCATCCGGGCGCAGACAGCTGCGGCGCAGCCGCACCGGCAGCTCGGTGCGCAGGTAGACCACAAGGTAGACCACCACGCTGAGCACCTGACCGATGCCGGTCGCCAGTGCCGCGCCCGCAATGCCCATGGCGGGCACCGGCCCCAGCCCGAAGATGAGCACCGGGTCCAGTAAAATATTGCACACGCAGCCGGTGATCAGCGCGACCATGGACACCTTCATGCGGCCCACCGCCTGAAAGATCTTTTCAAAGGCCAGCGAGACCATGTTCACGACCAAAAACAGGAACACGATGGTGGAGTAGGTGATACCGGCAGCGATCAGCGTCTCGTCCTGCGTAAAGCGGCGCAGAAAGCCGGGCATGATGGCGATGCTGACCGCCATCATCACCACGCCGTGCACAAGGCTGAGCACAAAGCCATGGGTTGCGGCCGTCTCGGCCTTTTCGCGGTCTCCCGCACCCAGATACAGCGCGATCATGGCGTTGATGCCGATGCCAAAGCCGATGGCAATGGCGTTGGAAAAGTTCTGGATGGGGAACACCAAACTTAAAGCCGTCATGGCGTCCTCGCTGATGCGCGCCACAAACAGGCTGTCCACGATGTTGTAGAGGCTGTTCACCAGCATGGAGACCACGTTGGGCAGCGCCATCGAGAGCAGCAGCGGCAGCACCGGCTTCTCCTTCATAAAAGTTTCGTTCATTGAAAATTTCACCTGCTATCTGTAAAAAGTAAAAATGTGGCGGGCACAGCATCGGCCTGCAGCCGGTTTCCGGCGCACAAAAAAGCCACACAATGACCCTTGGCGGGTCATTGTGTGGCGAAAAGTAGCAATGTTGCTGTAAAAATCCACACGGTTTTTATGATCGCGGCAGCTGTCCGCGATATGCGCCCTGCACATTTGCGGGCTGCAACTCCAGCAGAATACCACATCCTCAGCGGCGTGTCAAGGGGTCTTGCTTCAAAAGTATGACTTTTACAGTCACTTGACCATTTTTACAGCAAGCGCTACAATAAGGCAAACCGGCTCTGAGGGAGGGCACTGTATATGAAATGGATGATCGCATCAGACCTGCACGGCTCCTATTATTATGCGCAGCAGCTGCAGCAGGCCTTTGAACGGGAGCAGGCCGACCGCCTGCTGTTTCTGGGAGACCTGCTCTACCACGGCCCCCGCAATGACCTGCCCCGGGACTATGCCCCCAAGCAGGTCATCCCGCTGCTGAACAGCCTTGCGCCCAAGCTGCTGTGTGTGCGCGGCAACTGCGATGCCGAGGTGGACCAGATGGTACTCACCTTCCCGGTGCTGGCAGATTACGCCGTGCTGCCGGTGGGGCAGCGGCTGGTCTACGTTACCCACGGCCATGTGTTCAACCTGAACCACCTGCCGCCCCTTGCCCCGGGGGACATTTTGCTCCACGGCCACACCCATGTGCCCGCATGGACAGACTTCGGGCAGGGGAATCTTTACTTAAACCCCGGCTCTGTGAGCATCCCCAAGGAAAACACCGCCCACAGCTACATGACCTTGGAGGGAAGCACCGCCTGCTGGAAGACCATGGAGGGCGTGTGCTACCATCAGCTGCAGTTGTGATAATGTTGTGATATTCCGGTCTTTGCCGGAAAAAGCTGGAAAAAGCTCTTGACGAACTGCCCAAAATGCTGTAAACTAAGTACAACCTTTAAAAATAGAGGGAGCTGTAAGCTTTGTACTGAACGCAGGCGGTGCAAAGTATCGCAGTAAACCCCATAAGGCATCATAAAAAGACACCGGAGGCTTTGCATCGGCTTCCGGTGTTTTTTTATGCACCGCCGGGCTATCTTTTGCTGCGCGGTCATGCTACAATAGAAAGAAAACACGAATTGCAGGAGGAATTATGGATTTTTACGGAACCATCGGCCCCGCCTGTGCCGATGCAGCGCTTTTGCAGCAGATGGTGGAGGCCGGCATGACCGGCATCCGCATGAATCTTTCTCACGGCCCACTGGCAGCGCACGAGGACTGGCTGGCGCTGCTGCGCAAAGCCGGGGTCAAAAAGCTGCTCATTGATTTGCAGGGGCCGGAACTGCGCATCGGACGTCTGCCGCAGCCACTGTCCCTGACCGCCGGGCAGACCGTGCGTCTGGGCGCGCAGGGCATCCCCTGCCCTGCCGCGCTGGTGCAGGGCGTGCAGCCCGGGCAGGAGCTGCTGCTGGATGACGGCAAACTGCTGGCTCGTGTGGACGCCGTAGAGCCGGAAGCGCTCGTGTGCACCGTAGTGCGGGGCGGGGTGCTGCAAAGCCGCAAAAGTCTGGCAGCACCGGGGGCAGACATCCAAATGCCCACTCTGACCCCCGAGGACAAGGAGAACCTTGCCATCGCCGCCGGTTGCGGTGTCACCGGCGTGATGCTGCCCTTTGTGCGCGGCGCTGCGGATATCCGCAACCTGCGGCAGGCGCTGGCAGAGGCTGGTGCACCGCAGCTGAAAATTCTTGCCAAAATTGAAAACCTTGCGGGCGTGCAGGCGCTGCCGGAGTTTTTGCCGCTGGTGGACGAGGTAGTCATTGCCCGGGGCGACCTTGGCAACGCGATGCCCCTGTGGGAGCTGCCCCGCTGCCAGAAGCAGCTTTCTGCCGCCTGCCGGGCGGCGGGGGTGCCCTTTATGGTGGTGACCCAGATGCTGGACAGCATGCACACCCGGGCTGTGCCCACCCGCGCCGAGGTGAGCGACATCTACAACGCCGTACTGGACGGCGCATCCAGCCTGATGCTCACCGGCGAGACCGCCGCCGGGCAGTACCCGGTACAGGCTATGGAGTATCTGGTGCGCACCGCCCGCACGGCAATGTGACAGAAATTGATTTATAATGCCCTCCGCTGCGCTCTGGGCATCATCAGAGGAAAAACTATTTTTATTTGGGCTTCCGAAAAGTCTGCGGACTTTTCGGAAGCCCTTTTTTCACGGAAAGGGGTCGTGGCCGGAAGCGGCAGCTTTAAGATTTATTTTGCATTTTGGAAAGTCTATAATGATTGTTATAGATGCTGTTTTCCGCTGCGACCCTCCCGTGAAAAGGCCAATCGGGAAAATCCGCAGATTTTCCCGATTGGCGAATATAAATAATCTTTCCGCTAAAAATGCCCAGAGCGCAAGCGGAGGGCATTCCCAATCGTCCCGCCTTTGAGACATTTTTCCGCAAAAACAGGCAAAAGGATAGCATCTTTTTTCTGCTTCCTGTATAATACAGGTAAAATCAACTGAAGTCAGAAAGGTTTATCGTTTATGGGCATCGTAGTCATCGGAGCTGTTTTTGTGGATATCAAGGGCTATCCCCTTTCCACCTATATCCCCGGCGGGCGCAACGCCGGACGCATCGAGCAGGTACACGGCGGCGTGAGCCGCAACGTGGTGGAGGATATTGCCAACGTGGAGCTGCGCCCCACCTTTGTGGGTCTGGTGGACGACACCGGCATGGGACAGGACGTTATCGACAAGCTGGCAAAGCACAAGGTGAACACCCGCTTTATCCAGAAAAAGCCGGACGGCATGGGCACATGGCTGGCCATCTTTGACAACGACGGCGATGTGCACGCCGCCATCTCCAAGCGGCCGGACACCACCCCGCTGACCGGCTTGTTACAGGAGCAGGGCGACGCCATCTTTGCAGACTGCGACTCCATTGCACTGGAGCTGGACCTTGAAAAAGAGACGGTGAAGCAGACCCTGCGCTACGCCAAAAAGTACGGTAAAAAGGTGTTTGCGGTGGTCTCCAACATGAGCATTGCCATGGAGCGGCGGGATTTTTTGCAGCAGATCGATTGTTTCGTCTGCAACCAGCAGGAGGCCGGGCTGCTGTTCTCGGACGACTACGACCACCTTTCCCCGGACGAGATGTGCCGGGTGCTCAGCAGTAATGTGCGCAGCGCCAACATTCCCAGCATGGTGGTGACCATGGGCGGGCAGGGCGCGGTATTCGCCTGCGCAGACGGCAACTGCGGCATCGTACCCGCCAAAAAAGTGGATGTCATGGACACTACCGGCGCGGGGGATGCCTTCTTTGCCGGCACGGTCATCGGCCTGACCTACGGCAAAACGCTGGCAGAAGCCTGCGAGATCGGCAGCCGTCTGGCCGCTTCGGTCATCTGCATCACCGAGAACGTCTGTCCCCGCTTCCGCCCGCAGGAGTTCGGGCTGGATGTGCCGGTGGTGGACTAACGGTTTTAAATGGCCTCCGCTATCGGGTTGCGGCACCCAGCATCCGCATCGTGCCTTGGGCGGCACTTGCGTCTTGCTGGCCGCTGCCCCAACAACTCCTCCCTGTTTCCGCCACTGGCGGCGGTCGTCGTCGTTGCACTTTGACCATTTTCAGCGGAATAAATATTTATAGTTTGCCAATCGGGAAAATCTGCGGATTTTCCCGGTTGGCCTTTTCACGGTTTGATTTTTGCGAAAACCCGCATTTTCCCCCTTGACAGAAGCGGCAGTTTCTGGTATCAATAAAAATGATAAAGGGGAGTAAAGGGCAGCCCGCCGGTCAAGGCTTTTTTCCGGCAGGCCGCTGCATGGCAGCGTCATCACGGCAGCAATGCCCGATGTCATGTGTTCGCTTGAGACTTTTGTCACAGATCGTACGCTGTGGCAAGGGTCTCTTTTTTCTTGCCGCAGCATCAGAACAAAAGGAGGCAGGAAAACATTATGAATTTCTGGAACACATTCGCCGCGCTCTTTTCAAACTTTGGAGCGCTGACATGGCAGATGGTGGTTATGTGGGGCATCGGTGCCCTGCTCATCTACCTTGCCATCGTCAAAAAAATGGAGCCCAGTCTGCTGTTGCCCATGGGGTTCGGCGCCATTCTGGTCAACCTTCCCGCATCCGGTGCCATCACGCAGGGAGACACCGTTGGCCCCATCTCTGCCCTGTTCGAGGCAGGCATGTCCAACGAGCTGTTCCCGCTGCTGCTGTTCATCGGCATCGGTGCCATGATCGATTTTGGCCCGCTACTGGAAAAGCCGTGGCTCATGCTGTTTGGCGCAGCGGCACAGTTCGGCATCTTTTTCACCCTGTTTCTGGCCGGGTTTTTCTTTGATCTGAAGGACGCCGCGTCCATTGCGGTCATCGGCGCAGCCGACGGCCCCACCGCCATTTTTGTGGCAAACACCCTGAAATCCCAGTATCTGGGCGCCATTATGGTGGCAGCCTACAGCTACATGGCGCTGGTGCCCATCGTGCAGCCGCCGGTCATCCGGCTGCTGACCACCCAGAAGGAGCGCCGCATCCGTATGCCCTACGAAAAAGGCAACGTCACCCAGCTGACCAAGATCCTGTTCCCTGTTGTGGTCACGGTGGTCGCCGGTCTGGTGGCTCCGGCCAGCGTAGCGCTGGTAGGCTTTTTGATGTTCGGCAACCTGCTGCGGGAGTGCGGGGTGCTGAACTCTCTGAGCGAGACCGCGCAGAACGTACTGGCAAACCTCATCACCCTGCTGCTGGGTCTGACCGTAGCCGGGCAGATGACCGCCGACAAGTTCGTCCGTCCGGACACCCTGCTCATCATGGCACTGGGGCTTGTGGCCTTTATCTTTGATACCGCAGGCGGCGTGCTGTTCGCCAAGCTGCTGAACCTCTTCCTGCCCGAGGGCAAAAAGCTGAACCCCATGATCGGCGCGGCAGGCATCTCGGCCTTCCCCATGAGCGGACGTGTGGTCAACAAGATGGGTCTGGCCGAGGACAGCCAGAATTTCCTGCTGATGTACTCCATCAGCGTCAACGTTTCCGGACAGATCGCATCCGTCCTTGCCGGCGGACTGATCCTTTCCCTGATGGCTTAACGGAGGTGCCTTTATGCTTCATCTTTCTTCCTGGATGACCACCCTGCCCATGATGCTCATCGGCATGACCGGTATCCTGCTGGTCATCGGCTTTCTCGTGCTGGTCGTGATGGCGCTGAACTGTCTTACCCGCCGCAAATAAAGGGTCATAAATGCAAAAAGGACTACCGTGCGCTGCACGGCAGTCCTTTTTTATATCAATTTACTTGCTGATGGAAAGGGTGCCGAAGGCAGTCTCTTCAAAGTGGCTGCTGTACAGCTCCTGCATCAGCTTGATGAGCGAGAGGGTATCCTCTGCACCGGCGGTCTCGTAGCAGGAGTGCATGGCCAGCTGCGGCAGGCCGATGTCCACACAGTTCATGGACACTTGTGCCATGGCCAGATTGCCCAGCGTGCTGCCGCCTACCTTATCGGAACGGTTTGCAAAGTATTGCAGCGGCACACCGGCGCGGGCAGCCAGCTCCCGGGCGGCGGCAACACTCATGCCGTCGCTGGTGTACTTCTGGCCCGCGTGGGTCTTGATGACCACGCCCTTGTTCATGTAGGTGCAGTTGTTCACATCGGTGTGCTCCGGGTGGTTGGGGTGCACGGCGTGGGCGTTGTCGGCGCTGACCATAAAGCTGGAGGCCACCGCGCGGTGGAAGTCCTCGTCGTTGCCGCCAAGGCTCTGGGCAATGCGGTGCAGCACATCGTACAGGAAGGTGGAAGCTGCGCCCTGCTTAGTGCCGGAGCCCACCTCCTCGTTATCAAAGAAGGCTGCCACGCCGATGGAGCGGGCGTTCTTGGCGGTCAGAAGACCCTTCAGGATGCCGTAGACGCACTGCTGGTCGTCCAGACGGCCGCAGGAGATGAACTCCTCGTTGCAGCCCCAGACGGTGGCCTTTTCCCGCACATAGAGGAACAGGTCGCTGCCAAGGATCTGCTCCTCAGACACCTGCAGTTCCTCTGCGATCAGCTTTTTCAGTGCGCCCTCCTCGCAGGCACCGCCCAGCACGGGCAGCATATCCACCTGCTTATTGAAGGAGGCCTTATCGTTGACCTCGCGGTTCATGTGGATGGCGACACTGGGGATCATCAGCAGGTCGCGGTCCAGCGCCACCAGACGGGAAACGATGGCACCGTTCTCCTGCACCAGCACACGGCCCGCCACAGACAGCGGACGGTCCATCCATGTGGCGCAGATCATGCCGCCGTAGCCCTCGGTGTTCAGCTTGGTGTAGTTCTGGCCCATGTGGATCTCGGCGTTCTCCTTGATGCGGAAGCAGGGAGAATCGGTATGGGCGGCGGCAACGTTGAAGCTGTAGTTTTCCAGCTGGTCGCCCATGCGGAAGGCGATGATACTGGAGCCGTTGCGGCAGACAAAGTAGTCCTTGCCGGGCTCCAGCGCCCACTTGCGGCTTTCCAACAGCTCTGCAAAGCCTGCCTTCAGCAGGATATCCCGCACAGCGGCGGTGGTGTGGTATGCGGTGGGGTTGCCGTCGATGAAGGACAGCATTTCACGGACTTCGGATGCGATCATAAAAATAAACCTCCTAGGGTGTATCTGAAAAGAGCCGGTCAGTGCTGACCGGCCCTTTTTAAGCATATTCAGGTTACTTTTTGGCAGCGGTCTGCTCGCGCTTTGCAAGGGCGGGCAGAATGAGACCCAGCACGGTCAGCACCACGGGGGTGATGACGTTCAGTGCAAAGGTGAAGGGGTCCTTATCATACATACCCAGCACGCAGCACACGGCGGTAACGGCAAAGCACCAGCCGCCGAAGAACTTGGCCACGGCCTGATTCTTAACAAAGCGGTACTCGGCGGGGATGGTATCGTAGGCATTGCGCAGGGCGATGTAGGCAGCAAACACCCACAGATAGCGCATGGGCATACACACAGAGTTCAGCTTGGTCAGCTGGCGCAGAACGGCAGCAGCACCGGGCACAAAGGACTGTGCCAGAATGATAGAGCCGGACAGCACAGCCACCATCTTGATGCCGTTGCTGTGCACGCCGTGGGCGTTGACCTTGTGCAGAGCCTGCGGGATGTACTGCTTGGTGTGCTCGTTATCCAGCAGCATACGCAGCGGTGCGTCGATGCTCAGGATCAGCACGGCGAACTGGCTGATGACGTTGCACAGGGCGTAGATGATCATGAACAGATCGCCCACATGGTAGTACTGACCCAGCTTCTGGAAGGCCCAGTAGGAGCTGTTGGCTGCATAGGCGTTGAAGCTCTCGGCGCTGGCGTTGATGATGGCGGGGTCGAACATACGGCTCATGGCCAGCGTGCCCAGAATAGCGCAGGTGACCACCATGACGGCCAGCGTGATCATGCCGCGGGGGAAGCCCTTGCTGGGGTTTTCGACCTTATTGACGTAGGGAGAGATCTTCTCGCAGCCGCCCACAGCGAACACCAGAATGGACAGAGACGTGAAGTAGGTGACGTTGAAGTTGGGGATGAGGCTGCTGAAGCTCAGGTTGGCGTGAACGTACTCTGCCGTGGGGTTGATGGCCGGGGCAGCGAACATCATCACGATGTACAGCAGGGACATGACGAAGGTGCAGGTACCTGCGGCGGTGAGCAGCTTTTTCAGGGGGTTCAGACCCAGACTTGCAATGTAGCAGCCCAGCAGCAGGATGCAGAAGGTAGCCAGCTGGATGTAGCGGGTGGGGAAGGAATCGTAGGTCTCCGCATTGCGGAAAACTGCCCAGCTCAGCGCCTTCAAAAAGCCGCTGCCCTTGCTGGCGATATAGGTGATGTGGCAGGCCCAGTAGGTCCAGCCGGCGTAGTAGGCCAGCTTGGCACTGGTGGTCTGGTGCAGCCAGGAGCTGACACCGCCGCCCTCGTTCTTGAAGGCAGAGCCCAGCTCACCCACCATCAGAGCATAGGGGATGAAGTACAGGGCAAACATGAAGATCCAGCTGAAGATGACCTGCGGACCGTTAAAGTACACAAAGCCGTTGGTGATGTTACCGAAGCCCCAGACCGTAGAGAAGGCCATGATAGCCAGGGTCAGCCACGAGATCTTTGTGGCTTTTTCTTTGTTAGACATGCGGACAATTCCTCTCTTTCTTTTCCACGCAGGGCGGAAGTTCCTGTAAGAAGGCCGATGTTCCGCATACATTTTGCAATTTTTACCAAAAATATAGCAGCACTCGACCAGTCACTTTGATAGTATAGCATAATTGCAGATTGTAGACAATCTGCAATTTCCATAAAATGATTGGTCAAAATTTAGACGGTCAGCCAAATTCCCCTTATTTTGCTGCTTCGTCCGCCGCCTGTACGGCGCTGTTCGCGCTGCGCATCCGCTCCATGGGCTCCATGTAGTGGGCGTAGACGGCGCGGCAGGCAGTCTCGGTGTCGCCGCTTGCCAGCGCCTCGTACAGCTTGGTGTGGATGCCGTTCTGCCGCTGTGCCAGAACCTCGTGGGTAGAGCCGCTGCTCACCCCAACAAGCAGGTTGCCGTAGTTCAGGTCGTTCCAGAATTTCAGCAGCCTTGGCAGCCCTGCCCGCTGCACGATGACCGCGTGGAAGCGGTTGTCGTTCTCCGCGATTTTTGAAAGATCCCCCGGCCGGACATTGCGCATCTCCTCTAAGATGCCGCGCAGGGTGCGCAGATCCTCCTCTAAGAATTTGCAGTCAAAATAGCGCAGCGCCGTCATTTCCAGATTTGCCCGCAGCAGATAGATCTCGTAGGCGTCCTCCGGTTTCACCCGGCGCACAGAGCACCCCACATTGCGCGAATACTCGACCATGCCCTCCTGTTCCAACTGCCGCAGCGCTTCCCGGATGGGCGCCCGGCTGGAGCCGAACTCCTCGGCAAGCCGCTGCTCAGCCAGCTTTGCGCCCGGCTGCAACTCTCCGGTAAGGATTTTGCTCCTGATGGCAGAGGTGATACTTTCCCGTAAAGTCTGAAAGGCAAATTCGCCCATGACTTTTATCCCCCTTTTCCCTTCTATACGTTCTTTTTTGCCGCGCGCAGTCCGCAGCCGCTGCCAGTGCAGCCGCAGGCCTGTATTGCGTGCGCCTTATAAGGATACCACGAAACGGTGGAAAAATAAAGTTTTCTGGCAAAAACAGGTACTTTCTCCCCTCTCCGTCATCGAAAGCCTGTACACAAAAAATGCCCCCGGAGGGCCTTGCAGCTCTCCGGGGGCATCCTATATACGTTATGCCTTGGCGCACACGGTCGGCATTTACTCGATCTCGATCAGATTCGGGTTCTCAGGCAGAGCCTTTGTCTGCTGAGGAGCGGGCAGCTGGATGTGCAGGACACCATCCTCGAACTTTGCGTGGATGTCCTCCTTCTTCACTTCGCCCACATAGAAGCTGCGGGCGCAGCTGCCGGAGAAGGTCTCGCGCCGCACATAGCGGCCCTTGTTGTCCTTTTCATCGTTAGAGTGGCTGCGCACTGCCTGAATGGTCAGGTAGCCGTCGTTCAGATCCATCTGAACGTCCTCTTTCTTGCAGCCCGGCAGGTCAACGTCTACTTCATAGCCGTTGTCCGTCTGCTTGACATCGGTCTTCATCATGTTTGCACCGCGCTTACCAAAGGTGTCGCGCGCTTCGCGGTTCATCGCACGCTCCAGTGCACCCTCGTTCCAGAACGGATCAAAGAGATCATCGAACAGGTTCTCATGAAAAACAGTCGGCATAAACATAAAACATACCTCCAATCCCGGCGTTCGGGTCGGGTATAAAATTACGTTTTGAAGCTCCTTGCAAAGGGCTTTCCGGGGAGCCTTGCGGCTCTCCTTTTGCCCTTTCTCCTGAGCACGCCCCTGTTATAGCACCGGCGATTAGCAATGTCAAGCGCAGAGTGCTAAAATTCATAAAAGAATAATACTTTTGTCACAGCTTCTGCGATTTTATCAAAAATACTGCGCATCAGCGCGTTTATTATATTGCAAGCGGAACAAGTGCTCCTTGGATATACCCCGCAAAATACGCAATGCCTGTGCTTATAGCAATGCAGATGCCACACAAGACCCATGCGGCAAGCTTTTTGCCGGTCAGCCTATGAATAGCGTTCCAATACTCCATGTTGCACCATACAAGCGCCGACGAGAACAAGACCGAGAACCACTGCGCATGGAAGGACAGTTCCATGCTGGTAAGCAGATAGTTCATCAGCGTATAAAACAGGCTTCTGCCCACGATCTCCGGCACACTTGAATGCTTTTGCTGCATATCGGTCACCCGTTCTTCCGTTCAAACCCCAGATAGCGTGTGCCCTGAAAGCTCAGCTTTCCGGTATCGCCCTCGACAAGCATTCCGTAATCCGAACCATCTACTTCCAGTTCCATGCGGTCACCGCTTTCTACCTGAAAGGTGGCATAATAGGTCGTGAACGTACGCGCCATCGTATTGTCCGTATGATGGCGGGAAACGTTCATCCGCTTGGCCACCACAGTGGCCGGGACGGTAAGGCGCGGGGACGCATTATTTTTGCTCCATCTGCACAGGTTGCTCACCACAGTAAACAGGATCATACCCAACACAAACAGAAACACCAGCGGGAACAGGATGCTGAAAAGCGCGTCAAACCCACTATAAAACATTTTAGCCCTCCAAAATTTCCTCCAGCAGCTGCTTTACGTCCTCCAGAAAGGCATTTTCGCCAAGGGTGTTCATTTTAAAGAACACCGCCTGACTGCCGCCCGCCGCAATAGCCGACAGCCGGATGGGCTCGTCCCCGTTCTGGAACAAAGTCAACGTCAGGCTAAGACGGTTGCCGCCCACCATGCTGTACCGTTCAAACACCCGCACGCTGCACCGGGCGCTGCCGTCCTTGAAGTCGCTGCCGGCCTCCAGCTCTGCCGACCAGCTGCTGTCCGGGATGGCGCGTTCCAGCTTGCGGAGCAGGGTATCGAAGTTCTGGTTACGGATGGTCTTTTCAAAAATAGCCATAGCTTCCTCCTTTTGCAAAATGCAGTCCTTTTACACTGAATACGAATGAGAGCGGGCAGCAATTGCAGCGCCCGCCCTTATTTTACCACTTTTTTCTACCGCCGGGAAGTTCTGCCGTACATAGACTTCTATTTGAGGGCAGCTTTTTTCTTCCTGTAAACGAGTAAACCCGGAAGGTCTGGGGACCTTCCGGGTTTACTCTATATAATTATTTTTTGTGCAGCTTGGGTGCGGTTGCGGTGTAGCTCATGTCCAACACCAGACAGAGCTTATCCTCCGGGGCGCTGCCGTCCAGCGCGGCGGTGATCCAGTTTTCCTTGTTCATGTGGTAGGCCGGATAAAAGCCCGGCTCTGCCCGCAGAGAACCGATGAGGATAGGGTCACACTTCAGGTTCACGATATCCACCGGCTGCTGCCCGGGCAGACCCAGCTTGCTTCTGGATACGGTAGTGACCAGCGCAAACCACTTGCGGTTTGCCGCGTGACGGAACACCGCCGACTCCGGGGTGTCCATCCATGGATAGTCCGGCTCTACGCTGTAGGTATCAAAAATGAGCTGTTCCAATCCCTTGCGGTCCATGGGCTCGCCCCCTTTACGGTTGCTGTGCCAGCAGCTGCGCCAACACATCCTCCGGGCGGGGGGTGTGGTTTTTGTATTTTTCCCGCAGCGGGGCGGCGGCGTTGTCCATGATGTAAGGCACGCCCACCACGTCCAGCATGGTCTCGTCGTTGTAGTTATCGCCAAAGGCCATGACCTGTGCGGGGTCGATGCCAAGGGTGCGGCACACGCACTGCACCCCGATGCCTTTGTTGGCAAGGGTGGTGTCGATCCAAAACGGCCCTGCCACGGCGCAGTTGGCCTGTTTCCAGCGGGGCACAAAGCGCTCCACATAGTTCTCCACGCCCTCG
The DNA here is from genome assembly GCA_934532365.1 of uncultured Faecalibacterium sp. Classification (GTDB taxonomy): domain Bacteria; phylum Bacillota; class Clostridia; order Oscillospirales; family Ruminococcaceae; genus Faecalibacterium. Next base: position 14,531 of record CAKTAT010000032.1, read on the forward strand.
TGCAGGTACACCGAAACCTTGGTGATGTCCTCCGGCACCTCGGCGGGGCTGTGGATGATCTGGTAGTGGTTGCCCACGAACTGCACCCGCTGCAGCATCCCAAGGCCGCGCTCCATCAGGTAGGCGGTGTTCTGGCCGGAGAGCATCACCTCGCCCTGTCCCTCGCTGCGCGTCCACATATCGTTGGCGATTTCCTCCGCCAGTGCCCGGGGCATGGGATTTTTAGCGATGCACTGTTCTTCCTTGAAAATCGTACCGCCGTTTTCACAGATAAACACGCAGCAGTCCGCCACCGGTGCAAAAAGCTTACGCAGGCTGGTATACTGCCGCCCGGAGGCTGGGCAGAACCAGATGCCCCGCTGATGCAGCGCCCGGATCTGTGCAAAGATCTCGCCCTCCAGTTCTTTTTTGCCGTATTGCAGCAGCGTACCGTCAATGTCGCTGCAAACCAGTCTGATGTCCATGGCTGTTATTCCCTTTCCGTTTTTTTCTTATTTTACCACGGTTTTCCGCTGCGGAAAAGCCCCGGGCACGGCTTTTGCTCCCTTTCCCTGTGCCGCTCAGCGCTTGGGCTGATACTGCATACTGGACACATTATAGATAGTAACAAAAGCCTTGGGGTCCTCGCGGTTGATGAAGTTCATCAGCTTCTGATACTCGCTTTTATCCACGATGGTAATGATCTCGTTGTGCTTTTCAAAGTTGTATGCACCAATGGCCTCGTACATGGTAGCGCCACTGTGCAGGTCGTTGATGATGAACTGCCGCAGCGCCTCCTCCTTCTCGGTAATGATGCACACCCGGCGCTTGATGCTGTTGTCGAAGATGAAATGATCCAGCACCATGCCGTTGAAGTAGGTGCCAAGAATGCTCAGCACCACGGTCTTTTTATCGTAGACAAGGGCAGCGGAAAGTGCCACACACATTCCCGAAAGGGACATAGCCTTGCCCAGTTCCATGTGCAGGTACTTGTTCATGATCTTTGCCACGATATCCAGCCCGCCGGAGGATGCGTTGCGGTTGAACAGGATGCTCAGACCCACGCTGACCACCAGAATATAGCACAGCACATCCAGCTCCTGACTGCCGGTCATGGAGCCGAAATCCGGGAACAGCCGCTCGAAAAGCCCCAGAAATACCGGCAGCATCACGCTGGTATACACGGTTTTTGCACCAAACTCCCTGCCGCAGGTGAAAAAACCGATGATAAGCAGCACGGTATTCAGCACCATGGTAATGGCAGAAAGCGGCAGCGGCACAAAGTTAGAAAGCACGATGCCAAGGCCGGATATACTGCTGACAGATGTATGGCTGGGCACCAGAAAAAAATAGACCGCCGCTGCAATAATGGCGACAGCTCCGGTCAGGACGGCCGCCTCCTTGGCAAGGGCGGGGTAGTTCAGCTTCTTGTTTGTCATTGTTGCTCCTCCAAGCTTTTGTTTTCCTCCTTTCAGTATATCATGCTTTGCGTTGATAGAAAAGCACCGGTCACAAAATAGCAAGACCGCCGCACAGAGTTTGTGCAGTGGTCTTGTACCGGCAGGATGATTTTGAATGGTCTCCGCGTACGCTTTGGCTATTTTCAGCGGAAATTTCCCTATACGACCCCACTCGTGAAAACGCGTTTGGAGCGCTCCGCAGAGCGCGACAAACGCAAAATTTAAAAAATAAGCTTTCCGCTGATCATGCGCAGAGCAAAGCGGAGCGCATTCCAAATCGTCCCGTTTTTCTTAGCGGTTCACGAAGCTCAAAACCAGAACCAGCAGCAGCATATGCACGGGGTAAAAGGCGTAGCAGGCATACTGGAAGGGCTTGCTGTGGTAGCCCTGCCGCCCGCGGTACAGCCAGATAGGCACCAGTGCCAGCAGAGCCAGCCCCTGCTGGCAAAGCTCAAAGTCCATGCCGAAGAACTGAATGGGATACATAAGCCCGCCCAGCAGTTCCACGTTGACCCAGTACAGCGCCGCCAGCTGCCCCAGCAGGCACCACCACTTGCGTCCGTGCCCGTGAAAAAAGTAGAAGATGAACACGGTCAGCACACCGGCACCGTAGTAGTCCACCATGCCCAGTGTGCCCAGTACTGCGCCTGCCGCCACCACAAGGGCAGCTACCAGCAAGTACAACCATGTTTTCTGCTTTTTGCGCACGGTTTCCATCAAATGGATGCCCAGAATGCCCAAAAGCAGCGTCCAGATGACGTTCTGGTGCACCGGGTAGAACCATGTGCCGCCGTACATCAAATCGAAGGGCACTTCCGAAAGCAGGGCAAACAGCAGCAGACGCAGGGTGTATTTTTTCAGGTCATGGGTGTGGAAATACCCTTCTACCGCCATAAAGGCAAAAATAGGAAAGGCCACCCGCCCTGCGCAGGTCAGCCATTCCTGTGCCGGCAGCAACGTCGCCCACAGGTGGTCCATCAGCATCAGCGCCATAGCAAGGATATGAAGGGCCGCCGCGCTCAGGTCAAAGCGGGTCGCGGCAGTAGAATTGATCGGTTTGGTTGACATACGCACACCTCGTCTTTGTCGAAATTCAGTTCCTTTATCTGGAATACGAACGAACCCCGCAAAGAATTGCAGTCCCAGCAAGATTTTTCCACCGCCGGGGCTGCAGTAATGCTTTATTTTTTCTGCTGTGAAGCACCCAGACATAGAAAGGTCGAGCCAAGGCAGAGCCACACCACCGCCGTGGAGCGATTTTTCGCAGTGATAAAATTCAACATCGCAGTAAGAAAAGACAGCAGTCCGCTGAGATAAAATAGATTCCATTTTTTCATGGCTTATCCCTCCGGTTTTGGTTTTTCACCGGCTATTTTGGATACGGCAAGCGCAGGGGCGGTTGCCATTTTACTCCGCGTGCAAAGGGGCGCAATGCGCCCGGCACGCAGAAAGCATACGCCCGCAGCAGTCTGCGGGCAAAATTCATGAAGGGTGGCTTGCCTGCCTGCCCATGGAGACGTAAGCGCAAAAGCAGGAATGCGGGAAAGGGCAAGGGACGGTTTCGGCGAAAAAACGTCTGGCGGTGGCGGAAAAGCCGAACGCAGGATTTTTTCAATTATGCTGGCTCGTAAGGTGAGCCGTACCGAAACTTCCTTGCGGAAATGTGCAGCCTTATAGTTCATCTGCACCTGAACCGGCAGCCGTGCCACCCGGCGCTTGCCGCACCCAAAATAGCCGGTGGAGCGTTTATTTAGTTTTTGGCGTTTTCCAGATAGGTCTCAAAGGCCTCGGCAAAGCTGGCGTTCACATCAAAGGGAACGGTGTAATCCACCTTGGAGGTCACAAGGCAGAGGTCCAGCCGGTTGGAGGTCTCGTCTGCCTGCCGGTTCAACTTGCTCAGCGCAGCGTGGATGGCCTTGCGGTCGTAGTTGATGGTGGTCACCCGCTTCACATCGCAGCAGTAGGAGATCTGGTTGCCCTCGGCGTTGAAGCGGTAGCCGGTGCCCCCGCCGGAGAGCAGCTGCTCGGAGCTGCGCAGGTCGTTCATCCGCTTGAAGGTGCGGGCAATGCTCTGGCGTGCGGCATTCAGGCTGACCTCGCTGTCCATATCCATGTCCAGCGCATCCTTTGCCTTGCGGATGGCGGCAAACAGGCAGCTCTTCTCCTCCAGCAGGTAGAGCATGAACCGGGCAATATCCGTGATCTGCTCCGCATATTCGGTCTGTGCCACGTCCATAACGGTCTCGTCCTCGGCCTCGGGCATCACCTTGTGGCGCAGGTAGGTGTTGGCTACCCTAGTCACGTTGGCGTCGCAGTCCAGAATGCCCTGTGCCTCGTCCAGCAGAGACTGGAGCTTGTTCTGGTAACGGAATGCTTCCTTCAAGTTCATAGTCGTTCCCTCCGTCTTGTTTTTTCTGCTTTCAGCTTACCACAGACTGCCCACCTGCGCAAGCCTTCCGGTAAAACGAGCAAAGCGCCCGCTCCGGTCATGCCGGGGCGGGCGCTTTGCGTTTGCTGTGACACTTATTGAGATAAGAGATTGGCATTACTCAGCCGGCCATGCGCTCGGTACGGCCTGCCTCCAGCATATAGCGCAGGAAGCCGGTCACGTCGGCGGGGTCGGTCACGGTGAGGTCAAAGCCCTTCTTGGGGGCAGTGTCCATCATCTGCAGCATGGAGCGTGCGGTAGCGTCCTTCTTCAGATCGCAGGTCTTGCCGTTGTCCAGATGCAGCAGCACGCTGCCGTGGCTGGCAGAAAGCTGGCGCATGAAACGTTCCTTATCAAAATACTCGATACGAAGCATAGGAATACCTCCTTGACAAAATGGTTTATGTTACACTTGCCGTCCAGTCCTCTTTAGACAGACGGCGGGAGAATAGCGGTTTTGCCCGACAGAGGAACGCGCTTATGCAGCTTGCGTTTCCGCTGCGCCGGTGCTATACTGAGCTTGGAAGCTCTGATAGGATAATACCACAAAACAATCGCTAATAATAGAACAAAACCGCATAGTATATGCAACAAAACCGGCATTGACAAAAAACATTCAAAGTATTGCGGAAAGGAATTGGTGAATATGGCATATCAGACAAGCTGTGCATCCTATACCAGCGGCCGGGTGGGGCTTACCAGCGCTACTGCCGTGGTGGCCGATGCCGCCGGGCGGGAGCAGACCCAGCACGGCAGCCCGCTGTTCCCCATCGCCTGCTATGCCGAGGATCTTTCCTGCTACTCGGTGGCGTGGCACTGGCATGAGGAGTTCGAGTTTATTCTGGCGGCACTGGGGCCTATCCATGTGGATGTGAACAAGACCCGGCTGACTTTGCAGACCGGGCAGGGCGTATTCGTCAACTCCGGGGCGCTGCACGCGGTAGAGCCTGCCGAGGGCAGGGCGCTGCTGCACTCCGGCGTGTTCCAGCCCCGTCTTGTCGGCGGCATGGACACCGTGTTCTGGCAAAAGCTCATCCGCCCGCTCTTGCAGCCGGGCACGCCGCCCTTCTTTTTGCTGGATGAGGCCGTGCCATGGCAGCGGCAGGTGCTGCTCTGCCTGCGGGAGGCGTGGAAGGGCGTGGCGGACGAGCCCTTTGACTACGAGAACCGGGTGCGGTATCACCTTACCGCTGCCCTGCGGCTGCTCATTACCCAATGCGTCAGCGGCAAGGTGAAGGTATCGGAGCAGGAACAGATCGCCTCGGAGCGGATGAAGCAGATGCTGCGCTATGTAGAGGAGCACTACGCCGAGGAGCTGACCGTGGAAAAGCTGGCCGGGTGCGTTGCCCTGAGCGAAAGCGCCTGTCTGCGCAGTTTCCGGCAGTTTCTGGGCATCACGCCCATCCAGTACGTCAAGCAGTTCCGGGTGGAAAAGGCCGCCGAGCTGCTGCGCTCCACCCGGCTCAAGACCGGCGAGGTGGGGCTGGAATGCGGTTTTTCGGACGCCAGCTACTTTATCAAGACCTTCCGGGAGATCAAGCACTGCACCCCCCGGGAGTACCGCATCCGCTTCTGCTAACATGAAAAAAGAGAGACAGAAATGCCCGCAGGCATTTCTGTCTCTCTTTTTTTAATGCAATTCCTTGAATCATGGCCAAAGCGCAAGCGGAGGCCATTTCCAATCGTCCAACGCAGAAGAAGGCGCGCCGGTTCAACCGCCGGTTTTACCGGTGCAAAGGCCTTGCCAGCGCTCCGGCGGGATAACCGGCTCGGTGACAAAGGCCTCGGGGTTCGGGGCAAGAACGTGTCGTGTGACCCGGAAAAGCCCCTCGGCGTCGCACAGGATGCACTTTGCATCGCCGAATTTTGTGTTCCGGGCTGCGCCGCAGTCCAGATACGCCTGCTCCAGCTTGACGAAATCCTCCGAGATATGCGGCTGCTGCGCGTTGTAGTGGCGGCGCATATAGACGGTATGCTGCGCCCCGGCTTCGTCCACCACGGTCAGCTGCAGGGGCTTGTCGGTCAGGCGGTTCGGGACGTTCAGCACCTCCTCCACGCTATGGATAAAGGTGTTGCGGGCGTGGGTGACCCCCAGCAGCAGCACCTTGCCGTGGACTGCCCGCAGCCGGTCGTAGCAGCCGCCGGGGGTACAGGGGGTGTTGGCGTCCAACTCCCCTTCCAGATAAGCCGCTGCGCCCTTGCCGTAAGCTGCCATGCTGTGGGTGGGGTGCAGCGAGCGCACCACCCCGGGGCGCTGCCGGAACAGCTCCGGCAGAATGCCCACACAGCACGGGCTGCGGCGCACATCGAACACCCGGTTCTCCTCGCTGATGAACCGCCATGTGTGGGTGGGCAGCAGCAGCAAGCCCTCCGCAAAAAACTCCATCAAGGCATCCAGAACCGTGTCCGCACCGCCCTCCACCGGGCCGATGGCCTTCATGGAGGAATGGATCAGGATGGTCTCGTTCCCTGTCAGCCCCATCGCGGCAAGGTCGTGCTTGAGGTCAGCCTTTGTGTATGCCATGTCGTTTCTCCTTTTCGGGCATTTTGTCTGTACCCAGTTTACCGCCTTTTGTGCGGCAAAGCAAGCCGATATACAAAAAGGCACATACCCTGCCGCGTCTGCGGGGAACGCTCCGGTATCTGCGGGGTATTTGCCCTTTCAGCTTTCTCAGCAAAATCCTGTATACAATATTTCGTCCTGCAGTGCTGTCACAGCAGCCAGCACCGCGCCATGCAGTTGTAGTATTTGACAGTTATTCTCTGTTTTCTTTGTATATTCGGTACAACAGCCGCTTTATCGCGGCATTTCATCAGCACTTTCCCCGCAGCATGAAGTGGTATATCAATTTTCCCGTTTCCTGAGCAGTTCTGTGCTCAGGCGCAAAATCTTGTATACAAGCATCCGAATAAAGTTCCGTTCCGGCATTGACATTCGGCTGCCGGGACGTTACAATGATACTAAGCTAATTTTACCGGATAAATGGAGAACGACTATGGCTACATTGCAGCACACTGATGAGCTCTATCATATTCTCGAGGACGAGATCTGCGCGCTGAAGATCCTGCCCGGGGAAGCGCTGAGCGAAAACCAGCTGTGCAAGCGGTTCGGCGTTTCGCGCACTCCTATCCGCAGCGTTTTGCAGCGGCTGGAGCAGAACCGCTTTGTGCAGATCATTCCCTGCAAGGGCACCATTGTTACCGCCATCGACACCGGCGTGGTGGATCAGCTCATCTTCCAGCGTGTTGCGGTGGAGGGCATGGTGTTCCGGGATTTTGTGCAGAGCTGCTCGCCCATGGAGATCCTTGCAGTGGAGCACCTTTATAATATGCTGCTGGAAGCCGCTGCGGGGCGCAGCGACCCGGAGAACTTTGATTTCAACCACTTTCTCAGCTGCGACCTTGCCATGCATGAGTACTGGTTTCACAAGACCAGCAAGGAGTACCTTTGGGAGCAGCTGACCCGCCCGCAGGCAGACTACTCCCGCTTTATCCGTCTGGACATCGTGGGCGCGCGCAACGTGCCCAGCGTTGTCAGCGAGCACGCCGAGATGCTGCGCATTCTGCGGGAGAAGGATCTGGACGCCATCGAGCCGCTGATGCGCACCCACCTGTACGGCGGTGTGAGCCGCATGGGCAGCAAGATCTACTCGGACGAATACCGCGGCTACTTCAAGCTGCCGGAGAACCAAAAATAAAAAGGCCGCTGCACAGTTTCCCGTGCAGCGGCCTTTTTCTGGTTGCGCCAGCAGGAGTCGAACCTACGATGGGGGAGTCAAAGTCCCCTGCCTTACCGCTTGGCGATGGCGCA
>CAKTAT010000033.1:0-22084 GCA_934532365.1 uncultured Faecalibacterium sp.
GCGACTACAACATGATGACCGTGTCCGAGGTCGAGAAGCTGGCCGGCGGCGACGGTTCCGGCCGTATCCAGCGCTAAGAGCAGGAGGGAGTCCGCTATGGATATCCGTTACTCCTGCAACCAGAAGGATTTCAAGCGCTATACCACCGAGGAAATGCGGGACGAGATGCTGATCACCGGCCTGTACAAGGCGGATGAAGTCGTGGCCGTTTACAGCCATGTGGACCGTATGGTCACGCTGGGCTGCATGCCGGTGCACGAGACCGTGTCCATCGACAAGGGCATCGACATCTGGGCCAACTTTGGCACCCACTATTTCCTGGAGCGCCGCGAGATCGGCATGTTCAACATCGGCAAGGATTCCACCGGTATCGTGGTGGCTGACGGCGTAAAGTACGAGCTGGGCTATAAGGACTGCCTGTACATTACGCAGGGCACCAAGGAAGTCACCTTTGCTTCTGCCGACCCGGAGCATCCCGCCAAGTTCTACATGGTTTCTGCTCCGGCGCACTGCGCTTACCAGACCCGTCTGATCAAGATGGCTGATGCAAACCACCGTCCGCTGGGCAGCGTGGACACCTGCAACAAGCGCACCATCAACCAGTTCATCCACCCGGATGTGCTGAAGACCTGCCAGCTGAGCATGGGTATGACCGAACTGGCACCGGGTTCCAACTGGAACACGATGCCCAGCCACACCCACGAGCGGCGCATGGAGATCTATACCTACTTTGAACTGCCCGAGGGGCAGGTGGTGTTCCATATGTGCGGCGAGCCTACCCAGACCCGCCACATCGTGATGCACAACGAGGATGCTGTCATCAGCCCCTCCTGGAGCATCCACAGCGGCGTAGGCACCTCGAACTATACGTTTATCTGGGCAATGGGCGGCGAGAACATGGAGTTTGACGACATGGACAACATCGCTACCACTGACCTGCGCTAAAAAGCACCAATCAAACGCCCCGTACCGGGTTGCCGGTACGGGGCGTTTTGCTAAAAAATTAACTTGGATACTGTAAAAAAGGAGAACATCATGGATCTGTCTGCATTCAACCTGCAGGGCAAGGTAGCCCTGATCACCGGCGGTGCCCACGGCATCGGTTTTTCCATCGCAGAGGGCATGGCCAAGTGCGGCGCCGTCATCTGCTTCAACTGCTCCTCTGAGGCCAGCTTGGAAAAGGGCATGGCCGCCTACAAGGCTGCCGGTATCGACGCCCACGGCTATGTGGCAGACGTTTCCGACGAAGCTGCCGTGAACACCATGGTGGCAAAGATCAAGGCCGAGGTCGGCTCTGTGGACATTCTGGTGAACAACGCCGGCCTGATGAAGCGTGTGCCCATGATCGAGATGAGCCACGCCGACTTTATGCGGGTGATCGACGTCCATGTGGGCGGTGCCTTCAACTGCTCCAAGGCCGTGCTGCCCGACATGATGGAAAAGCGCGAGGGCAAGATCATCAACATCTGCTCTATGATGAGCGAGCTGGGCCGCGAGACCGTTTCTGCCTACGCCGCCGCCAAGGGTGCGCTGAAGATGCTGACCAAGAACATCGCCTCCGAGTACGGCGAGTACAACATCCAGTGCAACGGCATGGGCCCCGGCTACATTGCCACCGCCCAGACCGCTCCCCTGCGCGAGATCCAGCCGGACGGCAGCCGTCACCCCTTCGACCAGTTCATCGTCGCCAAGACCCCCGCAGGCCGCTGGGGCGACCCGGAGGACATGGTTGGCCCCTGCGTGTTCCTTGCCAGCCACGCATCCGACTTCGTGAACGGCCAGATCCTCTACGCCGACGGCGGCATTCTGGCTTATATCGGCCGTCAGCCTAAGTAAAAAACGCATAAACCAACGCCCCCGGCGCTGCAAAAGCAGTGCCGGGGGTGTTGTGTTTTATAACGTTTTATTTAGAGGTTATCCGGCCAAAGTGGCCTTTTTCCTCTTCGTCCTTTTTGGAGTCGGGCTTTTCTGCGGGGGTCAGACGTACCTCGGTCACGCGGCGCTTGGCGGTGCGGGTGACCACGCCGTCGTAGCTGCCCAGCGTGAAGCGGTCGCCTACCTTGGGCAGGCGGCAGGTCTTTTCCTGCACCAAACCGTTCACCGTGTTGGAGTCGATGTCCTCGTCCTCCGGCAGGCCAAGCCGCTCGTACAGGTCATCCACGCCGGCGCTGCCCAGTACGATCCAGCTGCCGTCCGACTGCTTGCGGAAGTCCTCGGTCACCTCGTCGTGTTCATCCCAGATCTCGCCTACCAGCTCCTCCAGAATGTCCTCCAGCGTGATGATGCCCTCGGTGCCGCCGTACTCGTCCACCACCACAGCCATGTGATGGTGCTGCTCACGCAGGGTGCGCAGCAGCTGGGAGATCTGAGTGGAGCCGGTGGTGTAGAGGGTGGGCTTGACCAGTTCCTCCAGCTTCGTCTCCTTTTTCAGGCGTGCCATGTAGAAGTCCTTTTCATGTACCACACCAATGATGTTATCAATGGTGTCGTGGTACACCGGCAGACGGGAGTAGCCGGACTCGGCAAAGGTCTGTGCCACCTCTTCCAGCGGCATGTCGTCCTCCACCGCGATCACATCCACACGGGGGGTCAGGATCTCCTCCACCTCCACGTCATCAAACTCGATGGCGCTGCGGATCAGTTCGCTCTCCCGGTCGGTCAGCTCGCCGTCATTCTCGGCCTCGCTGACCATGGTCATCAGCTCACCCTCGGTGATGGTGTCCTCCTCGGTGCTGTGGACAAAGTGCCCCAGAAAGCGCTTCCACTGGCTGAACAGCCATGTCAGCGGAGTAAACACCAGCATCAGCAGGCTGAGCGCCGGTGCAACTGCGGTGGCTACCGTTTCCGGCATCTCCTTGGCAAGGCTCTTGGGGGTCACCTCGCCAAAGATCAGCACCACCACGGTCAGCACCATGGTGGACACCGTAGCGCCCCGCTCTGCACCCAGCATCTTGGTGAAAATGATGGTGCCGATGGAGGCTGCGGCAATGTTCACAATATTGTTGCCGATGAGGATGGTGGAAAGCAGCTTATCGTATTTTTCAGCCATTGCCAGCACCCGGGCGGCAGAGTTATCGCCGTCCTCGGCGCGGCTTTTCAGGCGGATCTGATTCAGGGAAGAAAATGCGGTCTCGGATGCGGAGAAAAAGGCGGAGAACGCCACCAATACTACCAGCGCTACCCAGAGCGTCATACTGCCATCGTCCATAAAAAGGGAAATCACACTCAACTTTCTGTTTTAAATTTAGGTTTATTTGCCCGTTGTATTCCCATTGTGCTTCAACAGTGCCAAGCGGGCTTTTCCGTATACAAAAATGTGCTTTCCATCGTTGCCATTTCCACGATGAAAAGCACATCAATGTTATTTTCTATAATAACATATTCTGCACACAGGTGCAAGCTTTTGGCCTGTACTCCATGTACAAAACCGGTAAATTTTAGCGCAGAACCAATGCGCTGCCGTCATAATCCACCGTCAGAGTGTTGCCCTCGGCATAACCGCCCTTGATGATGGCCTTGGCGATCAGGGTCTCCACGCGGCTCTGGATGAAGCGCTTGATGGGACGTGCACCATAGACGCTGTCGTAGGCAGAATCAATGATGAAGTCCTTGGCGGCGGTGGTGACCTCCAGCTTGAGGTGTTTGCCCTCCTCCATGCGGTTACGCAGATCCTGCAGCTGCAGATCCACGATCTTGCGCATTTCGTCCTTGGTCAGGCTCTTGTAGTAGACGATCTCGTCCAGACGGTTCAGGAACTCCGGACGGAACTTGCTCTTGAGCAGCAGGTCGATCTGGTGCTTTGCGTCCTCGCTCAACTCGTTGGAGCCCTGCGCACGGCGCTGCTCCAGATCGTTCAGGATGATATCACTGCCAAGGTTAGAGGTCAGGATGATGACCGTGTTCTTGAAGTCCACGGTGCGGCCCTGACTATCGGTAATGCGGCCATCGTCCAGCACCTGCAGCAGAATGTTGAACACATCGGGGTGGGCTTTTTCCACCTCATCGAACAGCACCACACTGTAAGGCTTGCGGCGCACAGCCTCGGTCAGCTGGCCGCCCTCTTCATAACCGACATATCCCGGAGGCGCGCCGATCAGGCGGCTGACGCTGAACTTCTCCATATACTCGGTCATGTCGATACGCACCATGTTGCGCTCGTCGTCAAACAGTGCCTGTGCCAGTGCCTTGGCCAGCTCGGTCTTGCCCACGCCGGTGGGGCCGAGGAACAGGAAGCTGCCGATGGGGCGGTTGGGGTTGGCGATACCGGCGCGGCTGCGCAGAATGGCTTCGCTCACCTTGGTCACGGCCTCGTCCTGACCGATGACCCGCTGGTGCAGCACATCGTCCAGATGCAGCAGCTTCTCGCGCTCGCCCTCCACCAGCTTCTCCACAGGGATGCCGGTCCAGCGTGCCACGATGCGGGCGATTTCCTCGTCGGTCACGCGGTCACGCAGCAGGCTGTCCTCCTTCTTGGCGGCAGCCACCTTTTCCTCCTCGGCCAGCTGCTTTTGCAGCTGGGGCAGCTTGCCGTATTTCAGCTCGGCGGCCTTGTTCAGGTCGTACTCGCGCTGGGCTTTCTCGATGGCGGCATTGGTCTGCTCGATCTGCTCGCGCAGGGTCTGCACCTTGCCAATGGCGTTCTTCTCGTTCTCCCACTTTGCCTTCATGCTGCGGAACTTATCCTGCAATTCGGCAAGCTCCTTTTCCAGATCCTTCAAGCGGCTCTGGCTCAGGGCATCGGTCTCCTTTTTCAGGCTCACCTGCTCGATCTGCAGCTGGGTGATGCGGTGTGCCAGATCGTCCATCTCGCTGGGCATACTGTCCATCTCGGTCTTGATCATGGCGCAGGCTTCATCCACAAGGTCGATGGCCTTATCCGGCAGGAAGCGGTCGGTGATATAGCGGTCGGAAAGGGTGGCAGCAGCGATCAGGGCGCTGTCGTTGATCTTTACGCCGTGGAACACTTCGTAGCGCTCTTTCAGGCCGCGCAGGATGGAGATGGTATCCTCCACGGTGGGCTCATCCACCTGCACCGGCTGGAACCGGCGCTCCAGTGCGGGGTCTTTTTCGATATACTGACGGTACTCGTCCAGCGTGGTCGCACCGATGCAGTGCAGCTCGCCCCGGGCCAGCATGGGCTTGAGCAGGTTGCCTGCGTCCATGGCGCCGTCGGTCTTACCGGCACCCACGATGGTATGCAGCTCATCGATGAAGAGGATGATCTTGCCCTCGCTCTTCTTCACCTCGTTCAGCACACTCTTCAAGCGTTCCTCAAACTCGCCGCGGTACTTTGCACCGGCCACCAGAGCGCCCATGTCCAGGCTGAACACGGTGCGGTCCTTCAGGTTTTCGGGCACATCGCCGCGCACGATGCGCTGCGCCAGACCCTCGGCGATGGCAGTTTTACCAACGCCGGGCTCGCCGATCAGGCAGGGGTTGTTTTTGGTCTTACGGGACAGGATACGGATCACATTGCGGATCTCCTGATCGCGTCCGATGACGGGGTCCAGCTTCTGCTTGCGGGCAAGTTCCACCAGATCCTGACCGTACTTCTGCAGCGCGTTGTAGGTGTCCTCCGGGTTATCGGTGGTCACCCGCTGGTTGCCGCGCACGGCGGTAAGCTGCTGCAAAAAGGCGTCCTTTTTCAGGTTGAAGGCGCGGAACAGCTCACTGGTGGTCTGGTCCTGCTCGTCCAGCAGACCAAGGAACAGATGCTCCACGCTGATGAAGTCGTCCTTCATGGCCTTGGCTTCGCGGGCGGCGGCGCTGAGCACCTTATCGGTGGCCTGCGAGATATAGACCTTATCGGGGTCACGGCCGGAGCCGGACACCCGGGGCAGCGCGGACAGCTTTTCCGCCACGGCGGCGGCAAAGCTGCCGGGGTCAACGTTCAGCTTTTGCAGCAGCTGAGGGATCAGGCCGTTTTCCTGTGCAGCCAGTGCGTGCAGCAGGTGGGCGGGCTCCAGCGCGTTGTGCTGGTACTCCACAGCCAGCTGCTGGGCTGCCTGCAAAGCCTCAAGGGTCTTTTGGGTATATTGATTGGTATTCATAAAGTCAAGCCTCCATTCATACCGGAAGGTTTATTTTAGCGGACGGATAAGTTCTTTGCTAACAACTCCGCGCTCCGCGGCGGCAGAGCCGTGAGTTGATTGTATTGCTGTTCTTCTTCATGGTCTTGCACACCTCCTGCGGAGCAGTTTGCTTTGTTTTTAGCACTCTATCTGCTCGACTGCTAAAAATATACTCCTATCCACCCACTTTGTCAATAGGGTTCACAAAAAGTTTGCAGAATAGACGCAAACCCATGCTTTTCTGCCCCGCAGAAACAAAAAAGCTCCCCCTTTCGGGGGAGCTGGCAAAGCCGCAAGGCTTTGACTGAGAGGGTTCTTATTTCAGCGCTTCGTCCAGCACCTGCAACAGATGCGGGATATCCAGCGGTTTTGCGATATGGCCGTTCATGCCCGCATTCAGGGCGTTCTGCTTGTCCTCCTCAAAGGCGTTGGCGGTCATGGCAAAAATGGGGATGCCTGCCTTGCGGGGGTCGGGCAGGGCGCGGATGCGCCGGGTAGCTTCGTAGCCGTCCATCCGAGGCATTTGGATGTCCATCAGGATCAGGTCGTACTGCCCGGGCGCGGACTGCTCCATCTTTTCCACCGCTTCAACGCCGTCCTCGGCGGTATCCACAAGGAAGCCTGCTTCCTTTAAGATCTCCACGGCGATCTCCCGGTTCAGGGCGTTGTCCTCCACCAGCAGCAGGCGCTTACCGCTGAAGTCCACCTTGGACTGCTGGGCAGGCGTCTGCTCCGGCTGCACCCGGAAGGGCTCTGCCAGCACCTTGCGCAGCTCCGAGAGGAAGAGCGGCTTTTCGCAGAAGGCGGTCACACCGGCGGCGCGCGCCTCCTCCTCGATATCCGCCCAGTCGTAGGCGGTCAGGATGATGATGGGGCAGCTGTCCCCGATGACCTTGCGGATCTGCCGCACGATCTCGATGCCGTTCATATCCGGGATGAGCCAGTCGATGATATACACACTGAAGGCATCGCCCTGCTCCACGGCGTACTTGGTGCGGATGACTGCTTCCTTGCCGGAGATGGTCCACTCCGGCCGCATGCCGATCTTGGAAAGCATGGTGCTGACGCTCAGGCAGGTGTTGGTGTCGTCATCCGCCACCAGTGCCCGCAGCCCCTCCAGCTGGGGCAGCTGCTTGATCTCCGCCTTCTGCCCGCTGAGGGGGAAGCAGAGGTTCACGATGAACTCGCTGCCCTTGCCCGGCTCACTTTCAAGGGCGATGGTGCCGCCCATCAGGTCTACAATGTTCTTGGTGATGGAAAGGCCCAGACCCGTGCCCTGAATGCCGCTGACGGTAGAGCTTTCCTCCCGGGTGAACTCCTCAAAGATATGCTTCTGGAACTCCTTGTTGATGCCGATGCCGTTATCCTTGATGCGGAACTCGTAGTTGCCGCAGCCCTTGGGCGCACCGGGCTTCTGGGCAATGCGGATGCTCACCATACCGCCGGTGGGGGTGAACTTGATGGCATTGGAAAGGATGTTCAGCAGCACCTGATTCAGCCGCAGCGGGTCGGTAATGATGTCCTCGTCCACCACGTCCATGGTGTCGATGAACAGCGACAACCGTTTGGAACTGATATTGGGCTGGATGATGGAGCGTATATCGTGCACGAGATCCGGCAGATGCACCGCCTTTTCCTCGATCTTTACCTTGCCGCTCTCAATGCGGCTCATATCCAGCACATCGTTGATGAGGGAGAGCAGGTGCTGGCTGGAAGTAGAGATCTTTTTCAGGTAATCCAGCACCTGTTCCTTATTCTCAACATGGGTCGCCGCCAGTGAGGTAAAACCGATAATGGCGTTCATCGGGGTGCGGATGTCGTGGCTCATGTTGAACAAAAACTCCCGCTTAGCGCGGTTTGCCGCTGCCTCGTGCCGGACGGCAAGTTCCAGCTTGCGGTTCTGCTCCTCCAGCCGGGCGTGGTATTCCCGCTCCTGTTCCTTCCGCAGGTGCTCCACAGCCGCTGCCGAGCGGCGGCGCAGCGTTTGCAGCACTGCCACACAAATCAGATAGAAGATCAGTGCCGTCAGCAGTGCGCTGCTGAAATTGCGGAACACCGATTTTTCGTCGATATAGAGATACAGATCAAAATTTTGTCCGTTGCTGTACATCCCGAAATAGCAGCCGGAATTTGCCCAGTCGCGGGTGTGGGTCAGAACGTCGGGCGCACCTGCTTTGCGGATGCCCTGCACCAGCGGGCTGCTCGTGGTGTACATTCCGATGAGGCTCGGGTCGTTTGCGGCGATCACCTTGTTGTCCTGCACGATAAAGATGGTGCCGCTGATGTTCTTCGGGTAGCCGTCCAGCACGCTCTGGATGGACAAGGCTGCCCCCTCCACAAACTCCGGCGGGGTCACCCGGTAAGCCAGCAGCACGGCGTCCCCTGCTGCGGCGCGGCGGGTGGCAACATCCACCGCCGTGCCATCCTGTAACAGAATGCGCTTGAGGTAGGTCTTTTGTGGGTTTTCCAGCACGTTCAGCGCGGCTTGCTCCCGCAGAGATTCCGCAAACTGTGCATAGTCGATATTACCATCTGTATATTCGCACAACGATTTTCCGTTTTCGTCCAGTACCGCAATGCCGGTAAGCCAAAGGGATTCCGTTTCTGCCCGGAGGGCTTCAGGGTCGTAGAGGTCCAAGGCGTCGTTTTCCGCCAGCTGCCGCACCGAGACCGCCATCCGGCGCAGCGACTTTGCGGTGATGGTATCGTTATATTTTTCGTAGCTGGTGGACTGCGCCTTTACAAAGCTGATGGTGCGGTCAAAGTATTCCTCGGTAGCGCGCATGGCCTCCCGCCCGGAGAAGAGGGTCACTGCCAGCAAAAGCAGCACGCCCATCAGCAGGTAGAGCGCCGCCACCCGCATCCCGGAGGGGAACGGTTTCTTGTTACGGTTCAAGGGCGTCCACCTCCAGATATTTTTCCGGGTTTGGCAGATACTTGCCTACGATCTGCTTCATCGTGCCGTCGGCGCGCATGGCGGCAAGGGTCTCGGTCAGCTTTTCGTCCAGCCCGCGGGTATCGTTCAGCGCAAAAGCCACGCCGATGCCGGTGACCAGCAGCGGCTCCTCCAGAATGCGGAAATTGGCGTTGCAATCCTGCATATACTGCAAAATAGCATTTTCGTGGGCGGCAATGGCGTCCACATAGCCGCAGTTCAGCATAGCGTACTGCACGCTGCGGTTCTCGGTGCTCAGCACTTCCCCCAGCTGCGGGATGCGGGGGTCGGTGCCGGCAAGGAAAATTTCCTCCGGCTTGGTGGTGCTTTGCACCATCATGGTCTTGCCCGCAAGGTCGGCAAGCGTTTCAATGCCGCTATCAGCATTGACCGCCACCACCTGACGGCTGACCATATACGGCCCCGCCCAGCGGTACAGCTGCTCCCGCCCATCCATGGAAAAGCAGCCCCAGATGCAGTCGATGGCACCGCTTTCCACCAGCTTGGTTTTCTGCTCCCAGTCAATGATCTCAAGCCGCACCGCATAGCCCATGCGGGCAAAGGCTTCGGTGGCAATGTCCACATCAATGCCGGTGGGCGTGCTGTCATTGCTCAGATAGCTGAACGGCGGGTATGTATCGCTGCCCACCGTAAGTTCGGGCAGCGCTGCCGCCGTCTGCGTTTTGCCGCAGGCGGTCAGCCCGGCTGCCGCTGCCGCCGCGCACACCTTTAAAAAGGTGCGGCGGGGTATTTTATGGTTGAATCGCTGTTCTGTCACGCGTAGTTATCCTCACATTACCATTGTAAAATATCCTGCTTCAGTTCCCCCTGCACGTCCAGCAGACACTGCAGCAGCAGCGGGTTGAAGGCCCCGCACTCGCCGTTTGTGATCATCCGGACCGCCGTCTCGTGCGGGAAGGCCTTTTTGTAGCACCGCTCGCTGGTCAGCGCATCGTACACATCCGCCATGGAGACCAGCTGTGCGCTGATGGGGATATCGTCGCCTTTCAGCCCGTCCGGGTAACCCTTGCCGTCCCAGCGCTCGTGGTGCCAGCGGGCGATCTCGTAGGCGGTCTGCAAAAGCGGCTGTTCCGCAAAGTTTTCGGTCTTGTGCAGCATCTCTGCGCCCAGCATACTGTGGGTCTTGATCACCGCAAATTCCTCTGCGGTCAGCCTGCCGGGCTTGTTCAGGATGGCTTCGTCAATGCCGATCTTGCCGATATCGTGCAGCGCCGACGCCAGCGGGATGTTATCCTGCTGCTCGGGGGTCAGGTCGTAGCGGCTGGTCAGCTCCATCAGCCGGTGCAGCAGCGTTTCGGTGATGATGCGGATGTGCCGCACATGGGAGCCGGACTCGCCGTTGCGGAACTCCACGATCTGGCTCAGCACGCCCACCAGCACATCGGTGTTCTTTTCCCGCGCGCGGATCTGGTCAGACACCATCTGCACCAGCCGCCGCTGCTTGGCGTACAGCTTGATGGTGTTGACCACCCGGCGGTAGACGATCTTGGCGTCAAAGGGGCGGCTGACGTAATCGCTGGCGCCCAGTTCGTATGCCTTGCGGATCACTTCTTCCGAGTCGTCACTGGAGATCATGATCACCGGCACATCCTCGATGGTGTGGTTGGTGTTCATGGTGCGCAGCACCTCAAAGCCGTCCATGACCGGCATATTGATATCCAGCAGCACCAGCGAGATCTGCCCGGCCTTTGCCCGCAGCAGCTCCAGACACTGCTCGCCGTTTCCGGCTTCCAGAATGCGGTAGTCCTCGCCCAGAATGCTGGCCAGCATCATGCGGTTCATCATGGAATCGTCCACCAGCAGAATGACGGGCTTTTCCTCCAAGACATCCTTCTGTGCATCCAACCGGCTGTCCTGTGTATCCACCGCCACGGCGTCCTTGTGGTTTTTGGCCTGATACATCAAAAAGTCTGCCCGGCGCACCACGTTCTCCATGGGGTCGGCAAGGGTCTGCATCACGCCGCCGATGCTCAGCGAGAGCCGGAAGTGGGGGTAGCCCGGCACCACCGTTTGCTGCACGGCGGTGCGGATCTGTTCCAACTTTGTCTTGAAAAAATCTGCCGGGATGCCGGACAGCACCAGCAAAAACTCATCGCCGCCATAGCGGATCAGCAGATCTGTCTCCCGGATGCAGCTGCGGATGGCCTTTGCCACGGCTTCCAGCGCCAGATCTCCGGCGTGGTGGCCGTAGGTATCGTTGCAGATCTTGAAATCGTCGATATCCATCAGGGCGATGCCCGCCGGGCCAAGGTTATTGCGCACCACTTCCTCGTAATAGCGGCGGTTGTAGGCACCGGTCAGGGCATCATGGTTCAGCCGCTGCCGGTAGCGCTTTTCCTTTTCCATGTTCCGGGCGGTGGTCTGGGCAAACTGTGCCTTCTGCTCCTCCATCTGCTGCATCATCCGCAGCAGGTTATGGTTGGCGGTTTCCAGCGCTTCCTTCTGGGCGCGGCTCTGCTGCTCCAGCTTTTCCCGCAACTCTATGTAGGGGGTGATATCCGTAATAATACCCACGATATAGCTGCTGCCGCGCCACTCCACCCTATGGGCGGCGCTGGAGACCCAGCGGTAGCCATTTTTGCCCAGCAGGCGGAAGATGCTATCGCCGTCCTGTACGTAGCTGCCGCCATTTTCCGCGTTCCGGTAGCGCAGCCCGCTTTCCAGATCGTCCGGGTGTACCAGCGGGATATAGCGGTTATCAAACTTTGCCACAAACGCTGCCCGTTCCCAGCCCAGTATCTCCAGAAAACGGTCGCTGATATAAACAAAGGGATAGCCGTTTTCCGGGTCGTCTGCGCAGCAGTGAAGGCCGCCCGGCACATTCTGTGCACAAAAGCCCGCTGTCATACATACTTTGTTTGTTGTCTCGTCTGTATCCATTTGGTTTTCCTGTCTCTTTCTCCGTGCGCCGCACCCCGGCAGCACACGGTACACCCTGTTACCGCAATTTGCAAATTTGCCTTCCTATGCGCCCCGCTTTTGGGCGTACTATAACAGTATAATTTTATCATCAAAACCGCCTAGTTGCAAGCATTTTTTGCCAGTTTTGCCAATGGAAAGGCAGGTAAGGCAACGCAAAAAAAGCCGCTGCACAAAAAGTGCAGCGGCTTTGCGGGGTGTCACCTCACAGCCAGCGCTCTGCGATGATCCACCACATACCGGGCAGGTTGATCCGACCCAGCAAATGCTCCAATACGATCAGCATGGTATTCTCCCTTCAGACCGTCCGTTTCAGCCGAACAGCCCCTTCAGTAAAATCAGAAGCAGCTTAGTCAAGCTGCCGCCGCCCAAAAGGCTGAGCAGCGGCCCAAGGCCTTGAAACATGGAAGGTTTTCTCCTTTCGTTTCATTCCGTCCCGGCTGCTGCCGGGTGCCGGTCTGCCTTATATACGAACCAGCCCGCCGCAGGATTGCAAATGCCATGGTGGTAAATGCTGGAAAGCTTAAAACGCTTCCATGCCGGGGTAGACGGCGCTTTCGCCCAGCTGCTCCTCAATGCGCAGCAGCTGGTTGTACTTTGCCACACGCTCGGTGCGGCTGGGTGCACCGGTCTTGATCTGGCAGGTGTTCAGCGCCACAGCCAAGTCCGCAATGGTGGTGTCCTCGGTCTCGCCGGAGCGGTGGGAGCTGATAGCGTTATAACCGGCCTTGTGCGCCATCTTGATGGCCTCCAGGGTCTCAGAGACAGAGCCGATCTGGTTCAGCTTGATCAGGATGGCGTTGCCCGCACCCAGCTGGATGCCCTTTGCCAGACGCTCGGTGTTGGTCACGAACAGGTCGTCACCCACCAGCTGCACCTTGCCGCCCAGCTCGCGGGTCATCTGCTGCCAGCCCTCCCAGTCCTCTTCGTCCAGACCGTCCTCGATGGAGATGATGGGGTACTTCTCCACAAGGCTCTTCCAGTGCGCGATCAGCTCGGCGGAGGTGAACTCGGTGCCCGCCTTGGGCAGCTTGTAGAAGCCCTTGCCCTTGGGGCTCTTCCACTCGGAAGCGGCGGCGTCCATTGCCAGCATAAAGTCCTTGCCCGGCACGTAGCCCGCCTTTTCGATGGCTGCCAGAATGGTCTCAATGGTCTCCTCGTCGCTGGAAAGGTTGGGCGCAAAGCCGCCCTCATCGCCCACGGAGGTAGCCAGACCTTTGGACTTCAGGATGGTAGCCAACGCGTGGAACACCTCGGCGCACCAGCGCAGCGCTTCTTTAAAGGAGGGTGCGCCCACCGGCATGATCATGAACTCCTGCGTATCCACGGTGTTGGTGGCGTGTGCGCCGCCGTTCAGGATGTTCATCATGGGCACAGGCAGGCGGTTGCCGTTTACGCCGCCCAGAAAACGGTACAGCGGCATTTCCAGCGAAGCGGCTGCTGCGCGGCAGGCTGCAATGGACACTGCCAGAATGGCGTTTGCACCCAGATTGGACTTATCCTTGGTGCCGTCTGCTTTGATCATGGCGGCGTCGATGGCGTAGATGTCGGAGGCATCCATGCCCACCACGGCGTCCGCAATGACTGTGTTGATGTTCTCCACCGCCTTGGTCACGCCCTTGCCCAAGTAGCGGCTCTTGTCGCCGTCCCGCAGTTCCAGCGCCTCAAACTCGCCGGTGGATGCGCCGGAAGGGGCGCAGCCGCGTGCCACAGTGCCGTCTGCCAGCGTGATCTCGGCTTCCACGGTGGGGTTGCCGCGGGAGTCTAAGATCTCGCGGCCTGCAACAGATTCAATTTCCAGATAATTCATCTTGAAACCCTCCTGAATATCATTTTCTCTCCCATACCGCCCGGGCGGGCAGACGGGGAACTGTCCCTTTAGGTAGTTATATATAACTAACTATCCATATCCTACCACGCTTTGCGCCCCGGCGCAAGAGCCGGTGCGTATGTTTGCAGCCCTAAATTTTTAACAGGAGCGCAAACCGCCGTGGAAAACCCGTTTACAGTCTGCCCCTTTGCAGCAGCGGGGATACGTTGTACCTGCCATGTGTTTTTTATATGGCAGATATACCAAAAATTCTCTTTACTTTTTGGCGGTTCGGTTCTATACTGGTTGCGGCATTTACGCTGTTTTATCATTTATAGTCGTTATAGAGGAGGATTTTTGCAATGAATAAGGATCTGACGGTGGGCAAGCCGTCACAGGTATTGTGGCAATTCTGTCTGCCCATGTTCGGCAGCATCATTTTCCAGCAGCTGTACAACATCGCCGACAGTCTGGTGGCGGGCAAGTTCATCGGCGAGAACGCGCTGGCTGCGGTGGGCAACAGCTACGAGATCACCCTGATCTTCATCGCCTTTGCCTTTGGCTGCAACATCGGCTGCTCGGTCATCGTGTCCCGCTACTTCGGCGCAAAGGAATACGGTGAGATGAAGACCTCGGTCTACACCTCCCTCATCGGCTCTGCGGTGCTGTGCGCGGTGCTGATGGGTATCGGTCTGCTGGGCTGCAACGCCCTGCTGGAGCTCATCAACACCCCGGAGGAGATCCTTGCGGGCTCTGCGCTGTATCTGGACATCTACGTTTTGGGTCTGCCCTTCATGTTCTTCTACAACATTGCCACCGGCATTTTCTCTGCCCTTGGCGACAGCAAGACCCCCTTCTACTTCCTTGCAGTCTCGTCTTTGTCCAACATCGGCGTGGATATCCTGTTCGTGGCCGGTTTTAAGATGGGCATTGCCGGTGTGGCATGGGCTACCTTCCTGTGTCAGGGTGTCAGCTGCGTGCTGGCCATGGTGGTGGTGTTCCGCCGCATCCGCGCTTTCCACACCGAGGGTCATGTGCAGCTGTTCTCGTGGAATATGCTGGGCAAGGTGGCCGTGGTGGCTGTGCCCAGCATCCTGCAGCAGAGCTTCGTCTCGGTGGGCAACATCATCCTGCAGAGCATCATCAACACCTTTGGTGCCAGCGTCATTGCAGGCTACTCTGCCGCCGTCAAGCTGAACAACATGGTCATCACCTCCTTTACCACCCTGGGCAACGGCATCTCCAACTACACCTCCCAGAACATGGGCGCAGGCAAGATGGACCGCGTCAAGGAAGGCTTTGGCGCAGGCCGCAATCTGGTGTGGCTGCTGTGCGTGCCGCTGGTGGTGCTGTACTTCTTCTTTGGCCGCTTTTTGCTGCTGCTGTTCATGAACGACCCGCAGGGCCCTGCCATTGACACCGGTATGCTGTTTTTGCGCATCCTCTCTCCCTTCTACTTTGTGGTGTCGGTCAAGCTGGTAGCAGACGGCATCCTGCGCGGCTGCGGCCTGATGGTGCGGTTCATGATCGCCACCTTCACCGACCTGATCCTGCGCGTGGGCATTGCCGCCGTGCTCAGCGCCACCGCGCTGGGCTCCACCGGCATCTGGATGGCATGGCCTGTGGGCTGGTGCATCGGCACGGCGCTTTCCATGGTGTTCTACGCCACCGCCATCCGCAAGGCACTGGCAGAGCCGGTGGCTGCTGCCGAGGCCGAGGGACAGGCCGCCGAAGTCCGCGCCGAGGCCGAATTTGCCGCCGACGCCGAGATGGAGACCCTGTAACCATTTTGCAACCTGTGAATCTGTTTCATGTCACAGATAAACAAAATGAACAATTTGAAATAGTGCACAAAATCGTGCTTTAATTTTTGTATAAAGTATCAACAAAGCCGAGAAAATGCGCCCAAAAGTATGGACGGTTTGTGAATTGCGGATTTGAACCCAGATAGCTATAATAACAGACAAGAACAGAAGCAAGGCCACTTTTAGAGGGGAAGGGCCTTGCTTCCGTTTTTATCAATTTATCTTACAAAACACTCCGAAGGAGGAGATTTTTATGAAAAAGATGATCACTCGTCGTCAGTTCATGGCCGCTGCCGGTGTTGTTGCCGCAGCAAGTGCTCTGACTGCCTGCGGCGGTTCTTCCGCAAGCACTGCCGCTTCTTCTGCTGCCGGTTCTACCGCCGGTTCCGCTGCTGCTTCCGGCAGCACCATCAAGGTGGGCGTTCTGGGCCCCATGACCGGCGATGTTTCCGTTTACGGTCTGGCTGTTATCAACGGCGCTACCCTGTACCTGAAGCAGGTCAATGCTGATGGCGGTGTCAACGGCAAGCAGCTGGAGGTCATCACCATGGACGAGCAGGGCGATGCGACTCAGGCTGTTACCAGCTTTACCAAGATGTGCGATCAGGGCATCACCGCTCTGGTGGGCGATGTGACCACCACCCCGACGCTGGCTGTTGCCGCTGAGAGCGCCGATTACAATATGCCCATGGTCACCGCTTCCGCTACTGCCGAGGCTGTCACCTACGATGCCGAGACCGACACCGTGAACGGGAATGTGTTCCGCGCCTGCTTCACCGACCCGTTCCAGGGCGTGAAGATGGCTGACTACGCTTACCAGAAGCTGGGCTACACCAAGGCAGCCGTCATTTTCCTGAAGGGCGCAGACTACAACGAGGGTCTGGCCGAGAACTTTGTGACCGAGTTCGAGAGCCTGGGCGGCACCGTCGTCGATCAGGAGAGCTACTCCGAGGGCGATGTGGACTTCAAGACCCAGCTGACCAGCATTCTGGGCAAGAACCCGGAGGTGGTGTTCTGCCCCAACTACTATCAGGATGTGGGTCAGATTTTGGCGCAGGCCGAGAGCGTTGGCCTGACCGTTCCCTTCCTGGGCGGCGACGGCTGGGATGGTCTGGAGGGCTACGCCACCGCAGACCAGCTGAAGGACTCCTACTTCTGCGCCGGCTACGCCAAGGGCTCCAGCGCCGATTTTGAGGCCGCTTATAAGGCTGAGTACGGCGAGGATTACCCCAACGGCTTTGCACCTCTGGGCTACGATGCCGCTATGACCGTTGTGTACGGCATCAAGGCAGCCGAGGAGCAGGGTCTGGAGGCCGGCTCTGACGAGTACAAGCAGGCCGTCATCGACGCCATTGCCGGCGGCACCATCGAGGGCATCACCGGCACCTTTACCTTCGACGAGCACCACAACCCCATCAAGAGCACTGCCATCCTGACCTATGTGGACGGCAAGCCCGAACTGAAGGAAATGTTCTGATCCGCGCCGTTCCATCCACCGGTGATGGAGCCGCCCGCACAGAGCAAAACCCATGATTTTTTGGAGAACGCCGGAACAGCTTTTTTCTGGTCAGGCGTTCTCCGTTTTTTATATCAAAAAGTGTAAACGCCGCAAAGAAAGGAAGTATCCAACCATGACAGTGTTCTTTAGCCAGCTGATCAACGGCTTGTCCCTTGGCAGCATCTATGCACTGATCGCACTGGGCTACAGCATGGTGTACGGCATTATCCTGCTGCTGAACTTTGCCCACGGCGATGTCATCATGGTAGGCGCATACATGTCCTGGTTCGTCATGAACCAGCTGGGTCTCGGCCCGGTCACCGCTGTGTGCGCCACCATTATCACCTGTACGCTGCTGGGCGTGGTGATCGAAAAGATCGCCTACACTCCCCTGCGCAGCGCACCCCGCATCTCGCTGCTGATCACCGCCATTGGTGTCTCCTTCTTTCTGGAGTACACGGCAGAGCTGATCCTTGGCTCGGGTGCAAAGGTGATCCCCGCCTACTACACCAACCAGACCTTCCGTCTGGGCAAGGTGCCGCTGGGCCTTACCTCCATCATCACGCTGGTGGTCACCGTGCTGTCCATGCTGGTGCTCACCTTTCTGGTGCAAAAGACTAAGCTTGGCAAGGCCATGCGCGCCGTCTCGGAGGATATGGATGCTGCCCGCCTGATGGGCATCAACGTCAACAGCACCATCTCCTTCACCTTTGCCGTGGGCTCGGCGCTGGCGGGCATCGGCAGCGTGCTGTACTGCTGCTCCTACCCGCAGGCTACCCCCACCATGGGCTCCATGCTGGGTCTGAAAGCCTTCGTTGCCGCCGTGCTGGGCGGCATCGGCTCCATCCCGGGTGCTATGGTCGGCGGCATTGCCATCGGCCTGTGCGAGTGCTTTGTTTCTGCCATCGGCCTTTCCGCATGGAAAGACGCTGTTACGTTTGCAATTCTGATCATCGTGCTGCTGGTCAAGCCCACGGGCTTCCTTGGCCGCAAGGTGCAGGAAAAGGTGTAAGGGGGCATAACGATGAATACCAAACGCAAGACCATCAAAATGCCCGTGCGCTACCTGATGAATCTGGTGCTGGTGGGTCTGCTGTTCGTGGGGCTTTCCTATGTGACCGGCAATATGCTGTCCACCTACCAGAATAAGGTGCTGCTGACCGTGGGCATCAACATCATTCTGGCTGTTTCGCTGAACGTTGCCACTGGTTATCTGGGGCAGCTGCCGCTGGGTCACGCCGGTTTTATGGCGGTAGGTGCCTACGCCTGCGCCCTGTTCACCAAATCCTCGGGTCTGCCCAAGGGCGTGGCCTTTGTCATCGGTCTGGTGCTTGCATGGGTGATCGCCGGGCTGTTCGGGGTGCTCATTGGCATCCCTGCTCTGCGCCTGACCGGCGACTATCTGGCTATCCTGACGCTGGGCTTCGGCGAGATCATCCGCATCACCTTAAACAACATTGACGATGTGCTGGGCTTCAAGCTGTTCTACGGCGCAAAGGGCCTGAAGAACATCCCCAAGTATTCCAACTTTACCAATGTGTTCCTGTGCGTGGTCATCACCTGCTTTTTGATCCACGCCATGATGAAGAGCCGCCACGGCCGCGCCGTGCTGGCCATCCGCGACAACGAGATCGCCGCCGAGAGCTGCGGCATCCAGACCACCTATTATAAGGTGATGGCCTTTGCCTTCTCTGCTGCCTTTGCCGGTCTGGCGGGCGGCCTGTATGCCTGCTACATCGGCGTGCTGAACCCCTCCACCTTCGGCTTTATGAAGTCCATCGAAATTCTGGTCATGGTGGTGCTGGGCGGCATGGGCTCCATGCTGGGCTCCATCCTGTCCGCTACCGTGCTGACCATCCTGCCCGAGGCTACCCGCAGCTTTGACAGCTACCGCATGGTGGTCTACTCGCTGGTGCTGATCTTGATGATGATCTTCCGCCCGGGCGGACTGCTGGGCAGCTACGATTTCTCCCTGAGCCGCATCGTGGAAAAGGCCATGAACGGCGAACTGTTCCGCAAGCATACCGAAAAGGAGGCCGCTGACCATGAGTGAGTTCCAGACCAGACTGCACAGTGTGCCCTCCGGCGGTTTTCTGACCGACCGCGATAAGGACAAAAAGCCCATTCTGGACGTGCGTGAGCTGGGCATCGACTTCGGCGGTCTGACCGCCGTGGATAACTTCAATTTGATGATCGGCCGCAACGAGATCGCCGGCCTCATCGGCCCCAACGGCGCAGGCAAGACCACCGTGTTCAACCTGCTCACCAACGTCTACCAGCCCACCCGCGGCTCCATCCTGATCGACGGGATGCCCACCGCCGGGAAAAAGACCTATCAGGTCAACCGCATGGGCGTGGCGCGCACCTTCCAGAACATCCGCCTGTTCAAAGAACTGAGCGTCATCGACAACATCAAGGTAGGCCTGCACGAGTCCATGAAGTATAATCTGGCCTCCTCCCTGCTGCGGCTGCCGAACTACTGGAAAGAGGAAAAGCAGTGCACCGAGCGTGCGCTGGAACTGCTGGACATCTTCCACATGGCAGACCTTGCCAACGCGCAGGCCGGCAGCCTGCCCTACGGCGCACAGCGCCGGTTGGAGATCATGCGCGCACTGGCTACCGGCCCGAAGCTTCTGCTGCTGGACGAGCCTGCCGCCGGTATGAACCCCTCCGAGACTGCGGAGCTGACCGAGACCATCCGCCGCATCCGCGACGAGTTCGACATTGCCGTGCTGCTCATCGAGCACGACATGAGCCTTGTCATGGGCATCTGCGAGGGCATTGCGGTGCTGAACTTTGGCCGCATCATCGCCAAGGGCACCCCGGACGAGATCCGCGATAACCCGCAGGTCATCGAGGCCTATCTGGGCAAAAAGGAGGGCTGAGCCATGGCTGATACATTACTGAAGGTGGACGGCATCAACGTCTACTACGGCAACATCCACGCCGTAAAGGATATCTCTTTCACCGTCAACGCAGGCGAGATCGTCACCCTGATCGGTGCAAACGGCGCGGGCAAATCCACCACCCTGAAAACCATTTCTGGCCTGCTGAAGCCCCGCACCGGCGATGTGCTGTACAAGGGCAAGAGCATCAAGGGCGTGCGCGCCCACAAGATCGTGGAGAGCGGCCTTGCACAGGTACCGGAGGGACGCCATGTGTTCCTGCACATGACGGTGGACGAGAACCTTGATATGGGTGCCTACACCCAGCCCGCTTCCACCATTGCCGCCAACAAGGAAAAGGTGTTCACCCTGTTCCCCCGCCTGAAGGAGCGCCGCAAGCAGCTGGCGGGCACCATGTCCGGCGGCGAGCAGCAGATGCTGGCCATGGGGCGTGCACTCATGAGCAACGCTTCCATGCTGATGCTGGACGAGCCCTCCATGGGTCTTTCGCCGCTGCTGGTGCAGGAGATCTTTGACATCATCCGCGACATCCACAAGGAGGGTATGACCATCCTGCTGGTGGAGCAGAACGCGCAGATGGCGCTTTCGGTGGCCGACCGCGCCTATGTGCTGGAGACCGGCCGCGTGGTCATGAACGGCACCGGTGCCGAGCTGCTGACCAACGAGCGCGTCCGCAGCGCCTATCTGGGCGGGTAAACGGAAAAATAGTTTGTTTTGCAGTTCCGAAACGCCCATGGGCGTTTCGGAACTGCTTTTTCCTGTTATCACTTTACTTTCGTAAAAAATTGTGCCATAATGGGTGCAGTATTCCGGCTTTGCAAAAGCCATGCCCCGGCTCGGGAAAGCGGGGCGCAAACCATACAGAATGAGGGGTAAACGTTATGAGCAAGATCATCATCCCGGCAAACTACACACCCGCGCTGAACCTGTACGACACCCAGCGCGCCATCGGCACGGTGAAGCGGCTGTTCGCCGATACCCTGTGCGCCACGCTGAACCTGTACCGCGTGTCTGCACCGCTGTTTCTGGAGGCTTCCACCGGCCTGAACGACGACCTGAACGGCGTGGAGCGCAAGGTGACCTTTGACATCAAGGACTGCGGCACCGAGGCACAGGTGGTGCAGTCGCTGGCAAAGTGGAAGCGGCAGGCACTGAAGGACTACGACTTCCACGTGGGCAAAGGCCTGTACTGCGACATGAACGCCATCCGCCGGGACGAGGAACTGGATAACCTCCACTCCATCTATGTGGACCAGTGGGACTGGGAAAAGATCATCACGGTAGAGGACCGCAACGAGACCTACCTGAAAAACGTGGTGCGCTGCATCGTGTCTGCGGTGTGCGCCACCGAGATGAACCTGCACGCCATGTTCCCCCAGCTGCAGGATCTGCCCCTGCACACCCCCAACGTGACCTTTGTCACCACGCAGGAGCTGGAGGATAAGTACCCCGATCTGACCCCGAAGGAGCGGGAGAACGCCTTTGTCAAGGAGAACGGTACCACCTTCCTGATGAAGATCGGTGCACCCCTGCGCAGCGGCAAGCCCCACGACGGCCGCGCCCCGGACTACGACGACTGGGATCTGAACGGCGACCTGCTGTTCTGGAACGACCCGCTGCAGTGCAGCTACGAGCTGAGCAGCATGGGCATCCGCGTCAGCCCGGAGAGCATGGATAAGCAGCTGACCATGGCGGGCTGCGACGACCGCCGCACCCTGCCCTTCCACAAGGCAGTGCTGGCCGGCGAGCTGCCCTACACCATCGGCGGCGGCATCGGCCAGAGCCGCCTGTGCATGCTGCTGCTGGGCAGCGTCCACATCGGTGAGGTGCAGGCCAGCGTCTGGGATAAAGCCACCCGCGAGGCTTGCGCCAAGGCCGGCATCCCGCTGCTGTAAGTATTTTGATTTGAAATTTCTCCCATAAAACAGAAGAAGGGACAGCCCGCAGGCTGTCCCTTCTTCTGTTTTATATCCTATTAGTTCTGCTTTTTCCAGCGTCGCATGACGCCCATGCCCAGTGCATAGGGGCCGGTGTGCACCGCGATGGTGCAGCCGATCTGCAGCAGCCCTACCTCGCACTGTGCGCCGGGGTACTTGGCGCGCAGGGCGGCACGGGTCTG
>CAKTAT010000034.1:0-22009 GCA_934532365.1 uncultured Faecalibacterium sp.
CCGGCCTGATTGATGGCTCCACCGTACAGCAGCAGCTTTTCGGTAAGGGTAGTCTTACCTGCGTCGGGGTGGCTGATGATGGCGAACGTCCTGCGGCGTTCGATCTCTTCACGATTTGTCATAGATGATAGCTTCTCCTATAAAAATTGCCTTTGCAAGGCAGAGAATGAATGGCAGACAGATGGTGTCTTTACATGGGAGCCTCCATCCTGCTTTCTGAAAAAACCTCCTCGGCACGATGTCAGCCGTGACGGAGAGGGTTCCTGTTTTTACACATACGCACCTTATTCTATACGAAAACGCGTGATAATGCAAGGGTTTTCGTTATTTTTTCAGGATCAGGCAGGGCAGAGGGGCAGTTTCGGCCCAATTGGCAAAATCACACACCAGAACGGTGAAACTTTTCAGCGGAAGTGCCCGCAGAAAACGCAGCACCGCCTGTTTTTCGTCCGTGC
Organism: uncultured Faecalibacterium sp.; assembly: GCA_934532365.1. GTDB lineage: Bacteria > Bacillota > Clostridia > Oscillospirales > Ruminococcaceae > Faecalibacterium. Next base: position 456 of record CAKTAT010000034.1, read on the forward strand.
CGATAACGGCCCCGCTGTACAGGATGGCGCTCACGATGCCGCCGGGGCGCACCGCCTGCAATGCCGCCTGCAAGGCGGGGATGCTGCTCTGTGCGGTGGAAAACACCCCGTGGTCTGCCCCCGGCAGCCAGCCGAAGTTGAACATGACTGCATCTGCGGTGCCGGGCTGCACATACTGTAATAGGTCGGCATGGCTGCCGCAGATCAGGCTGTACCGCTCGGCGGGCACGCCTGCCTTTTCCAGCCGGGCGCGGGTGGAGCGGATGGCTTCGGGCTGCACGTCAAAGGCCAGCACCCGCCCAGCGGGGGCGGTCAGATTGCACAGAAAGGCGGTGTCGCCGCCGTTGCCGCAGGTGGCGTCCACGCACAGCTGCGGGTGCACCAGCCGGGCGGCTAAAAAGTCCTGCACAAATTTTACCGCTGTTAAATCCGGGGTGCGGCGGCGCACCAGCTGCCCGCCCTCGGCGGCAAAGCTGAATTTGCCCCAGAAGGCAAGCTCGGCGGCGTTTTCCGGCAGCGGGGCGGTAAACACGGTGGCGGCTTCCCGGTCATAGCCGCCAAAGCTGCGCAATACTTCTTTTAACAGGTAGGAGCCGTAGCCCTTGCGCCGCCACCGGGGCAGGATGCACAGGGCGGTAAGCTGCGCGCCTTTGGGGGCGGGGGAGAGGGTGCACTCCCCGATGCAGTCCTTTTCTTTATACAGGGCAAACCCCTGTTCGGTGCGGCGCAGTTCCATAAAAAGCTCCTCCTTGACGGGCCGATGTTCTTCCCTTACAATAGCAAGCAGAAACGCTGCTGTCAAGGGCGGAAAAGCAGGACCGCATTTCACATATTCTTCACGGCGCAAGCGATTCATTTTCACATTTGACGGTTACAATAGGGACAGTTCAAAGGAACAGATGTCCCTTCGGACCGGCCTTTGAGGGAAGGATGTAGTAACATGGAAAACGAGAACAAGTGGGAATACGATTATTCCGCTTCCAATAACGAGACCGGCTACCCCAACGTGGGCAGCAGCGGCATGAACACGGCAAATCAGTATAACGAGCCGGAAGCACAGCCCGCGCGCCCGGCCTATACCGCCCCGGCAGACAGCGGCAGCGTGCCGCCTACCCCGCCGGAGCAGCCGCAGTACAGCGCCCCGGCGCAGCCGGAAAATCCCCGCCGCAAGAAGAAGTTCAACGGCGGAAAGCTGGTGCGCAGCGCCGTGGCGCTGGTGCTGGCGGCTGCCATGGGCTTTGCGGGCGGCTTTGTGGGTGCAAAATACGGCGGTGGCAGCAAGGTGGTCATCCAGCAGGTGGAGCGCCCGGCCAGCTCTGACAGCAGCACCGACAGCACCGGCAATTCCATCAGCGCCACCAGCGGCACCGGCCTGAGCACCGCACAGGTGGCCGAGATGGTCAGCCCCAGTGTGGTGGTCATCACCACCGAGCAGGTGGTCTACTCCCAGTGGTCGTGGTACGGCCAGAGCCAGGTGGAAAGCGGCGCGGGCAGCGGCGTCATCATCAGCTCCGATGGCTATATCCTCACCTGCGCCCATGTGGTGAGCGGCGCATCCAACATCACCGTGAGCATCGGCGACAAGGATTACCCCGCTACGCTGGTGGGCGAGGATACCACCAGTGATATCGCCGTGGTGAAGATCGACGCCACCGGCCTGACCCCCGCCACCGTGGGCGACAGCGACAATCTGAAGGTGGGCGAGAGCGTCATGGCCGTGGGCAACCCCTTGGGTGAGCTGGGCGGCACCGTGACCAGCGGCATCGTCAGCGCACTGAACCGCAGCGTCAGCATTCAGGGCACAAGCTCTGTCAACACCATGTCCCTGATCCAGATGGATGCCTCCGTCAGCCCCGGCAACTCCGGCGGCGGTCTGTTCAACATGAACGGCGAACTGGTGGGCATCGTCAATGCAAAGTCCTCCGACAGCGATGCCGAGGGTCTGGGCTTTGCCATCCCGGTGAATGACGCCGTCAAGGTGGCGCAGGAACTGCTGGAAAACGGCTATGTGACCGGGCGCCCCTATCTGGGCATCAGCTACTATGCCGTGACCAACGCCCAGACCGCCGCCCAGCTGGGCGTGAACGCCTACGGTGTCTACATCGTGGAAGTGGTCAAGGGCGGCCCTGCCGACAAGGCAGGCCTGCAGGCCGGTGACCGCATCGTGAGCGTGGACGGCAGCGAGGTGGCCACCCAGAGCGACCTTGGCACCCTGATGCAGAACCACAAGGCCGGCGACACCATCGAGATCACCGTCGCGCGCGGCGGTCAGATGCAGACCGTTACCGTCACCCTTGGCGAAAAGGGCGCGGAGAATAGCTGAAAATAGTAAAAAGGCTGCTGCACGGAATGTGCAGCAGCCTTTTTTGTTGTGGGGGATGCACGCGGGAAGCGGTCTCGCCCTCTCCGTCTGCTCACTACGTTCGCAGCCACCTCTCCCAAAGGGAGAGGCAAGAGCACTGCCGGAAGCTTTTTCATGGCACCTCATGCTTTAGTGATGAACTTTACGGCTTGGCTCCCCCTTCGGGGGAGCTGGCGCGGGAGCGCCTGAGAGGGTTATTATTTACACCGCACCAAAAATAGTCGCGCTGTACGGCGCAAGGGTGGCATTGCCGGTAAAAATGCGGCTTTGGCCGCGCCACAGGCTGGAAGAAGTGCCATCGCTCAGCAGCTTCCACTGCCCGGCGGGCAGGGAGACGGTGCAGGCGGTGTCGGTGGGGTTATAAAAGACGCACAAAGCGCTCCATGCCGCGCCGTCTCCCCAGACAGCGGGCAGTGTCCAGCCCACCAGCGGCTGTTCCAGCGCAAAGAACTGCAAGGCCTCCGGGGCGTGACGGTCGGTGCTGCCCAAGCGGGGAAAGGCCGCCCGCAGCGCCAGAAGCCCCCGGTAGTAGTCCACGAGGGCGTGGTACTGCTCGGCGCGGTTCCAGTCCAGCCGGTTCAGGGCGGGAGAAGAGCGATAGCTGTTGCTCACGCCCTTTTTGGTGCGGGCAAACTCCTCGCCCGCCTGCATGAAGGGCAGGCCGAAGCTGGTCAGGTAGATGCCTGCCGCCAGCCGGTTCTGCGCCAGTGCTACGGTGTCCCGGGCGGTGAACTCCGGCTTCTCGTAGCGGACGCAGAGCAGCTTGTCCCACAGGGTAAAGTTGTCGTGGGCGGAAACGTAGCTCACGATCTGGCTGGGCGCGTGGGGCGGCAGACGGTCGCTGCGGCACCATGCCGCCACCGCCGCGCCGATATCCCAGAAGCTGCCGGGCTTGCCCTCCACATAGCCCGGCTCGTGGGCATCGAAGCAGCCGCCCTTGATGGCGTCCCGGGTGTCGTCGCAGAAGATGCCCACCCGCTCGTTGAGCATGGCAAGGTTCGCCTTGTTGGCCTCGTACCGGTGCAGCTGGCTGGCACCGCCCTGCCACGGCTCGCCGTACAGCAGGATGTCCCGCCCGCCGGGCAGGGCATCCAGCGCAGCACGCACCGCGTTGATGCTCTCGGCATCGTACAGGCCCATCAGGTCGAACCGGAAACCGTCGATGTGGTACTCCTTCGCCCAGTAGAGGATGGAGTCGATGAGATAGCGCCGCGCCATGGGGCGCTCGCTGGCAAACTCGTTGCCGCAGCCGCTGCCGTTGGAAAAGCTGCCGTCCGGGTTTTGCCGGAAAAAGTAGTACGGCACGGTGCTGTTGAAGGGGTTCTCGGTGCGGTAGGTGTGGTTATACACCACGTCCATCACCACCCCGATGCCCGCCGCATGGAGGGCGGCGATCATCTCCCGGCACTCCCGGATGCGCACCTCGCCCCGGGTGGGGTCGGTGGAGTAGCTGCCTTCCGGCACGTTGAAGTTGGTGGGGTCGTAGCCCCAGTTATACTGCCGCAGCAGGGGTTTTGTCTCGTCTACGCTGCCAAAATCGAAAATGGGCATCAGCTGGACGTATTTTACCCCCAAGCGCTTGAGGTAGTTCAGGCAGGTGGGGTGGATGCCGTCGCCGTGCAATGTGGTGCCCTGCTGGGTAAAGGCCATATATTTGCCCCGCCACGCCGGGCGCACCCCGCTGGCGGCATCCTGCGAGAAGTCCCGCACGCTCACCTCCCACACGGCGCGCTGCGCCGGGGGGATATTGGGGCGCACATCCCGCTCCCACCCGGAGGGCGCGGTGCGGGCAAGATCTACGATCATGCTGCGCACGCCGTTCACCCCTGCCGCCCGGGCGTAGGGGTCGCCGGTCTCGCGGGTGACGCCGTTTACGGTGACAGCAAAGGTGTAGTAGCGGCCGTGCTGCTCCCCGGGCAGCCAGATGCTCCACACCCCCTGCGCCCCGCGCACAAGGGGCTTTGTGCCCAGCACGGCGCCGCCGTCTCCCTTATGGTATAAGGTCACGGTGACTGCCTCGGCGGTGGGTGCCCACAGCCGCAGACAGGTGCCGCCGGGGGTGTAGTCCGGGCCAAGGGGGCCGGTATAATAGTTTTCGCGGTGGAAGGGTTCGTTTTCAAACAGTGTTTTCCACTGGGCAGGCGTTTTTGCGGCCATGGTCAGCTTCATTCCTTCTTGTAAGATTCATTATATTCAGTGTATCGGACAACGGGCTTTTTTTCAAGAGGGAATCCCTTGCAAAATGCCGCGCAGTTCACTATACTGGAAGAAAAACACCGATGGAGGGCAGCACCATGGCATATACCGATGATTGGGAAAGCTTGATGAACGGCGTGTTCGGCGCGGGCGGCAAATTGAAGTTCGGCGGTGCACAGCCGCAGCCGGAAAAGCCGCAGCCCGAAAAACCGGCAGGCAGCGGCCTGCCGGACCTGAACGCGGCGTTGCTGGAGCAGCAAAAGCAGCTGGACGAATTGCTGAAGCAGCAGAACGCCCGGCTGAAAGCGCAGGATGCCGGGGTGCAGACGGCGCTGGAGGACAGCCGCCAAATGCTGCGGGACATGGAAGCAGACGGTCTGCTGGCCAAGGGCACGGCAGATACAAAGCCGGAGCAGCTGGGCAGCTTTGAGGGCCTTGCCGCCGAGGTGAAAAAGACCGTCCTTGGGCAGGATGCCTTTGTGGACAGCGTGGTGCGGGCGATGCGCCGCCCCTTTGTGCTGGGCACCGAGGGTGCAGCCGCCCGCAACGTGATCCTGCTGTGGGGCGCCCCGGGCACAGGGCGGCACTTTGCGCTGGCAGAGACCGCCCGCATCATGGCGGCGCGGGGGCTGTTGCAGAGCGACCGGATGGCGGTGATGGATCTCGCACTCTACCCCGACCCCGGCGCGGAAAAGCTGTTTTTGCAGGACCTATACGCCGCGCTGCACGCCCCGGGCGAGATCGTGGTGTTCGAGCACTACGAGAGCTGCCACCCCGGCTTTTTGCGCATCCTCTCCGATCTGGCGGTCAAGGGCAGTGCGCCCCTGTCCAGCCGGTATCTGGTCAACAAGGAGGGCATTCTTGTAGAAGCCGGTACGGCGCTTGCCCCCGGCGCAGTGAGCCGCATCGACCCCTGCGGCAAGTATCTGATCTTCTTCTCCCGCAAGGGGCGGGAGGCGCTGGCGGATAAATTCGGCGCGCCCTTTGTGGCGGCGGTAGGGGATGTGTGCCAGACTGCTCCTTTTACCCCGGAAGCACTGGCTGCGCTGGCGGCGCAGCAGCTGAACGCGCTGGCGCAGCGGGTGCACAGCCGTCTGGGGCTGACCCTTGCCGCCGGGGCAGAGGTGCGGGACTATGTGGCGGCGCAGTGCTCCAAGGAAAAGGGCGCAGAGGGGCTGGCAGACTGCTGCGAGCGTATCTTCCGCGCCCTGAGCGAGTACTGCCTGCAGACTGACACAAAGCTGTCCGGCACGGTGGCGCTGACCGCCGCGCCCGAGGGGCTGCAATTTGCCCTGAACGGCGCCGCCCCGGCAGACCTGTTCAGCCTGCTGCCGGCGGCCTACACCGGCGCAGTGGAGCAGATCCGCGCCGAGTTGGATGCGCTGGTGGGGCTTGCTCCGGTCAAGGAGTATGTGTTCGGTCTGGCAGACAATTTACAGGTGCAGCAGCGCCGCGCGGCGGCGGGCTTCAAGACCGCAAGCCTGTCCATGCACATGATCTTTACCGGCAACCCCGGCACCGGCAAGACCACCATTGCCCGGCTGGTGGCAAAGTACCTCAAGGCCATCGGTGCGCTCAAGGGCGGGCAGCTGGTGGAGGTGACCCGCGCCGACCTTGTGGGGCGCTACACCGGCCACACCGCCCCGCTGACCAACAGCGTTATCGAGAGCGCACTGGGGGGCGTGCTGTTCATTGACGAGGCGTACAGCCTGTACCGCGGCGAGCAGGACAGCTTTGGGCTGGAGGCTATCGACACCCTTGTAAAGGGCATGGAGGATCACCGGGACGAGTTGGTGGTCATCCTTGCGGGCTACACCAAGGAGATGGAGGTGTTTCTCACCGCCAACAGCGGCCTTGCCAGCCGCTTCCCCAACAAGATCGAGTTCCCGGACTACACCGCGGACGAGCTGCTGGACATCACCGCCGTGCTGGCCAAGGGCAAGGGCTACCGCCTTGCCGAGGGCTGCACCTTCCCGCTGCTGGGCTACTACAAGCGCCGTCAGGCGCTGGACAGCCGCACCGCCGGCAATGGCCGTCTGGCGCGCAACACGCTGGAAAAGGCCATCTTCAACCAGAGCCGCCGCCTCATCGCCGAGCCCGCCGCTCCCCTTGACCTCATCCAGCCCAGCGATCTGGAACTGAATGAGTAAAATTTCTTATCCATTGTCGTTGGATTTTATAAAAACAACTGGAAATCTCTGTCTGTTTTTCCAAATTGCGCTCCTCCCGTTCGGCATGATATAATCAAACCAAAGGAGGGATCTGTATGAAAAAAATCTTCAAGGGCATTTTGCTGACGCTTCTGGTTCTGGTACTCGTTGCGATCTTCGGCTTTGCGGCATTTTATTTTTCCCGCATCCGCACCATCCAGAGCCTGAAAAAAGTGACCGACTACGAAGACTACAACCTTTACCGGATGGATGTCCGGTATTCATACGACCTCGACCGCCTCATTTCCTATGGCATCTCCAGCAATCAGGACATGCTGGACGCCATCCTGAAGGAGTCCATCCCGCTTCTGCCCATCCACATGAAGGCTCCGAATTACGGATGCAGCGCTTTCAGCATTGCGGACAGCAGCCAGAATATCCTGATGGGGCGGAACTACGATTTCAAGATCGACACCTCTTCGCTTCTGGTCCACTGCACCCCAAAAGACGGCTATGAGTCGGTGGCCTTTGCCGCCCTGAGCAACATTTCGGCCAATCAGCCAGACGCCAGTCTGACCAAGAAGATCGCTACGCTGACGGCTCCGTTCATCTGTCTGGACGGCATGAACGAAAAGGGCGTTTCCATCGCTGTGCTGACGTTGGACAGTGAGCCGACCGTCCAGCAGACCGGCAAACAGACCATCTTTACGACGCTGGCTATTCGTCTGGTGCTGGATCGTGCGGCTACCACACAGGAAGCCGTAGACCTGCTGGACAGCTACGACATGTTTGCCACCAGCGGTCGGGACTACCATTTTTATATCACGGATGCGAGCGGCGATGGACGTGTCGTGGAATATGACTGCGACGACCCCGCCCGCCCCCTTGTGGCGACCCCCATCCGCGCCATTACGAATTTCTACGGCCTGTATGCAGACCGTGTTCTGCCCAACCAGAGAAACGGTATCTACGGCCACGGTCGGGAGCGCTATGACAGCATCGAAGCCGTTCTGAACGAGACGGACACCTACACCGTAGACACCGCATGGAACGCCCTGAAGGCTTCGGCACAGAACCCCAACCCCAACGATGTGACCAGCAACACCCAATGGTCGCTCGTTTACAACGATACCCAGCGCACCGCGCAGTTTGTTCTTCGGCGGGACTGGGACAACCTCGTTCTCTATGACCTCAACACCAATACCGTGACTCTCCGCCCGGAGAGCTGAATCCATCGCAGCAAAAAACGGACCGCCGAAACGGTCCGTTTTTTCTTGTTTAGCGATGTTCTTTCGCCAGCCGTTCGGCCAGTGCCCGCATCCCGGTGCGGACTTTTTCGGGTGCGATGACCTCTACCTTGCCGCCAAAGCCGCACACCCAGCCAAAAAACTGCTCGCTGACGCAGATGGGCACGTCAAAGTGGAAGTGCTCCGCGTCCTCCGGGCAGAACACCGGCTCGCGGCCAAAGCGCTCCCGCATGACCGGCTCAAGGTCGGCAGCGCACCGCAGGGTGACCCGGTACTCGGTGCCGCCGAACATGTTGAAGTGCTTGCGCAGGTAGGCGGGCAGGTCGAAGGTGCGGAAGAACTCTTTGCCCCGGCGCGGCTCGTCCAGCACCAGCACTCCGGCCATCCGGTCCACCCGGTAGTGGCGCACCGGGGGCACTTTTTCGTCCTGATAGGCGATCAGGTAATAGCAGCCGTTTTCCCACGCAAGCTGCCACGGGCTTACGGTGCGCACGGCGCTGCTGCCCTTATAGCGGAACTGCACCAGGCACCCCCGGTTGATGGCGGCGTGCAGCGCGTCGATGCTGTACAAAAGGGTCTGGCTGTCGGTCTTGGGGCGTCCGTCCACGTACACCTGACGCTGCAATTGGGTGCCTTCGTAGTCGGAGCAGAGAGCCTCCAGCTTGTGGATGATGCGCTTGCTGGTGCGCGCCGAGATGACGCTGCTGGACTGTACCGCATCCACCAGCAGCTTCAGCTCCGAAAGTTCGAACGCACGGCTGGCCATCCAGTACCCGCCGCCGCGCCCCCGCTGCAGCTGGATGTCGTAGCCCAGACTGCGCAGGGTGTCAATGTCGCTGTAAATGCTCTTGCGCTCGGCCAGAATGCCCTGATTTTCCAGCAGCTGCACCAGCTGGGGCACGTTCAGGCGGTGGTTCTCGTCAGTGCGCTGCTCAAGGATGCGCAGCAGCGTTACCAGCTTGGATTTCTGTCCTTCCTGCTTGGGCATGGGGCAATACCTCCGTCACGGTTTATTCCGGCAGCTTTTTGTCAAAGGCGGCGCGGCGCTGGGTGGAAAGGCGGAACATCTGTTCCAGCTTGTCCCGGTCGTCCGCCACAAGGGCGGCGCGCATTTCCTGCAAGGCAGAATCGAACTGGTCGATCTCGCTGATCAGGTTCTGCTTGTTCCACAAAAACAGCTCTGCCCACATTTTATCGTTGATGCGTGCAATGCGGGTCAGATCCCGGAAGGAGTCGCCGGTGTACTCGCACAGCGAGGTGTTGTCGTTGGCGCACATCAGGCTTACGGCGATGGCGTGGCACAGCTGGCTGACATAGCCGATCATCCGGTCGTGCTCCTGCACCGTCAGGGTGCAGATGTGCTTGAAGCCCAGCACCTCGGCCAGCTCCTTTGCCCACTGGATGCCCGCCGGGGTGTTTTTCTCGGTGGGGGTGATGATGAAGTTTGCCGGGGCAAAATTCACCTCGGCGGCGTGCTCCACGCTGGAGGTCTCGCGGCCTGCCATGGGGTGGCTGGCAATGAACTCCACCCCCGCCGGGCACAGCGCCTGCACCGGCTCCACAAGGCCGGTCTTGACGCCGGAAACATCCGTAAAGATGCACCCGGGCTTGAGCAGAGGACCGTAGGTTCGGAACCAGTCCAGCAGCGCGGTGGGGTACAGACCAAAGATGATATGGTCGGCCTGCCGGACAAGGTCCTCAAAATCATGGGTCTTGCCGCCGGCGATATAGCCGTGCTCCAGCGCGTACTGCAAATGTCCCTCGCTGCGGTTGATGCCGTCCACATGGAAGCCGGCGCGGGTCAGCTCCAGCGCGTACTTGCCGCCCAGCAGACCCAGACCCACTACGAGATAACGTTTCGTTTTGTCAAGCATCTTCTACCTCCACGCCAAGCGGCGCTGCATCTGCAAAAAAGCCGGGCCAGCTCTTCTGGATGGCTTCGGCATCGTCCACGGTCAGGGGCAGTGCGGCGGCTGCGGCCAGCACCGCAAGGCTCATGACCACCCGGTGGTCGTTGTGGCCGTGCAGGGGCGCGGCGGGAGCGTGCAGACGCTCCGCACAGCCGTGCACCGTGATGGTGCCGCCGTCGCTTTCCAGCACGCCGCCGCAGGCGCGCAGCTCGGCCTCCATGGCTGCGATGCGGTCGCTCTCTTTCAGCCGCAGCCGCTCGGCGTTGCGGATGACGGTGGTGCCCTCGCACAGCAGGCCCAGCACCATCAGCACGGGGCCAAGGTCGGGGCAGTCCGCAAGGTCGATGTCCACCCCATGCAGGGGTGCTTTTGCAAAGGTGACGCTGTCGCCCGTGCGGGTGAACACCGCGCCGCACCGGCGCAGGATGTCCAGAATGGCGGCATCGCCCTGCAAAGTGTCCGGTGCAAGACCGGTGATGGTCACCCCGCCGCACACGGCGCCCAGCACTGCCGGAAACGCGGCCTGACTGTAATCGCCCTCCACGTTGTAATCGCAGGGGCGGTACTGCTGCCCGCCCGGCAGCAGCAGGGTGGTTGCGTCCAGCCAGCGGCTGTGCACCCCAAAAGCGGCCTGCACGGCGCGGGTCATGTCGATGTAGCTGCGGCTCTCCACCGGGGGGATGAGGTGCAGGGTGCTGTCCCCGGGCAGCAGCGGCAGCGCGAACAGCAGCCCGCTGATGAACTGGCTGGACACGTTGCCCGCCAGCCGGTAGTCCCCGGGGGTCAGTGCGCCCTCCACGGTCAGCCCGGCAGAGGACTGCTCAAACCGTAGATTCTGCTCGCGATATAACGTTTCGTATACGGATTGCGGGCGCTCCATCAGCCGCCCGCGCCCGGTAAAGGTGACCGGCTGGCCGGTCAGGCTGGCGATGGGGATCAAAAACCGCAGGGTGCTGCCGCTTTCGCAGCAGTCCACCGGGGCGGTCAGGGGCAGAAAATGCCCAAGCCCCTGCACAGTGGCATCGTCCGCGCCGGTGTCCACGGCGGCGCACAGCTGCGCGGCAGCGGACAGGGTGGCAGAGATGTCCTTGCTGAATTCCAGATGGGTGATGTGGGAGCGCCCCACGGCCAGCGCGGCGCACAGCACGGCGCGGTGCGCCATGCTTTTGCTGGGCGGCGCGGCGATCACGCCCCCGATGCCGCCGGGGGCAGGTCTGATGGTTACTAGCATAGCGGTGTTATCCTTTTTCTCGCCCGTGCATCGGTACTGCACCAAAGCCTTCCCCCGGTCGGGGACAGATTTCCCCCGGTCGGGGGAAAATGTCGCACAGCGACAAAAGGGGGAAGGTGGCTGCGAACGCAGGGAGCAGACGGATGAGGGCGCTGGTAGCTGGCGCTTTCCCTGAACAGGAAGGCGTTCTTACATATCCCGGCCGATGGCCCAGGCCACCTGACGGCACTTTGCCATGGCCTGTGCAAAGGCGTCCGGGGTCAGGCACTGTGCGCCGTCGCTCCATGCGTGCTGGGGGTCGTAGTGCACCTCTACCTCCAGACCGTCCGCACCGGCGGCCACAGCGGCGATCATCATCGGCTCTACCAGATTGGCCTTGCCGGTGGCGTGGCTGGGGTCTACCACAATGGGCAGATGGGTCTTTTCGTGGATGATGGGCACAGCGGAAAGATCCAGCGTGTTGCGGGTGTATTTTTCAAAGGTGCGGATGCCGCGCTCGCAGAAGATGACCTGCTCGTTGCCGCCTGCCATGATGTACTCGGCGCTCATGATCCACTCCTCGATGGTGTTGCACAGGCCGCGCTTGAGCAGCACCGGCTTGTGCATCTTGCCCACGGCCTTGAGCAGCTGGAAGTTCTGCATATTGCGTGCGCCGATCTGCACCACGTCCACATACTCCTCAAACTCCGGGATGCGGTCCTCGCTCATCAGCTCGGAAACGATGGGCAGGCCGGTGGCTTCGCGGGCCTTTACCATATCCAGAATGCCCTCGGTCTCCAGACCCTGAAAGGCGTAGGGAGAGGTGCGGGGCTTGTAGGCACCGCCGCGGAACAGCGCCGCGCCGCCCGCCTTGACTCCCTGCGCGATGCGCAGGGCCTGCTCGGCGTTCTCGATGCTGCAGGGGCCCGCCATGACGGCGATCTTTTCCTTGCTGCCGATCTTCACGCCGCCGCAGTCGATGACCGAGTCTGCGGGGTGGAACAGGCGGTTTGCGCGCTTATAGGGCGCAGACACGCGGGTGACGTTGTCGATCCACGGGTTTGCCAGCACGTCCCGCTCGTCGATCTTGGTGGTGTCGCCCACCAGACCGAACACGTTGTAGTCCTTGCCGGTGATCAGGGTCACGTCCAGACCCTGCTTTTCGAATTTGTCAACGATCTTTTCCAGTTCCTCTTTGGGAGTGCCTTTTTTGGTGGAGATGATCATAAAAAGTTTCCTTTCCTTGTAAACGTATCAGGACTAATTATGCGGTGTAAAGCGGTTATTCTCCAAATACTTGACTAGCAGCTTCCTTTGCAATTTGAAATGCCATGGCAGCTTCTTTTTGGATGCTTTCATTGGCGTTAATATTTAACTGGCTGTTTATGTAGCCAAGATTATGTTCGCAGCCGCAGGTTTTGTAGATTTCTGCGGCCATCAAAGCAATAGCAAGCTCTTTCCCTGTCATATTGGAACCTCCTTACATCACGATATGCGCCTTACTGGAGCCGTCGGTGCGCAGCAGCTGCGCCAGCCAGATGCAGGCGTGCAGGTAGCCCTGCGGGCCCTCGCCGATAAAATGCCCCTGACAGCCAAAGGACACCACGTCCGTTTTGCGGAAGGGCTCACGTTCGTCCGGGGCGTCCAGCATCACCTCTACGGCGGGCACGCTGCACAGCCGCAGCGCGTCCAGAATGGCCACGCTGTAATGGGCGTAGCCGCCCGGGTTCAGTACGATGCCGTCCACCCGCCCCGGGGCGGACTGGATCTCGTCGATGAGGTCACCCTCGTGGTTGGACTGGCAGATGTCCGTCTCGATGCCAAGCTGGTCGCAGCCCGCCTGCACATAGTCCATCAGGCCGGTGTAGTCCACCTCGCCCGGCACGCCGGGCTCAGACCAGCGGGCCAGATTGATGTTGGGCCCGTTAAGAATCAAAAATTTCATCCAGTGCCTCCTGTGCAGCTGCCAGCGTCTCGGCCAGCGTGCCGGTGTTGGGGACTACCGCATCTGCGGCGGCAAGGTACAGCGGGCGGCGCTGGGCTTCCATGGTGCGCAGCGCCTCGGCGCTGGAAGAAAGCGGGCGGTCACCGCCCACAGCCAGCGCCTCCACCGGCCGGTCAATGAACAGCACCACGCCGTTCTGGCGCAGGGCGCGGACGTTCTCTGCCCGCTTCACCGCGCCGCCGCCGCAGGAGAGCACAAGCCCCTTTTCCTTGCCGAAGCGGGCGATCTGCGCGGCTTCCTTTGCCCGGAATCCCTCTTCACCCTCGGCGGCAAAGATATCCGGGATGCTGCGCCCGTCTGCCTTGACGATCTCCTCGTCCAGATCCACAAGGGGTCTGCCCAGCTGCTTTGCCAGCAGGCGGCCAAGGGTGGATTTGCCGCAGGAGGGCATTCCCACAAGGGCGATGTTCAGCGTCTCGCGGCGCAGCGCGGCGGTGATGCGCCGCACCTCGGCGGGGGCGTCCCCGAACTTGCGGCCGAGGAAATATTCGGCGGCGTACACCGCCTGTGCCACCAGCATCTCCAGCCCGCCGACCGCCACCGGCACACCGGCTTCCTCGGCGCGGAGAATCAGTTCCGTCTTGTTGGGGTTGTAAACCACGTCCACCACGGCTTCCAGCCCGGGCATGGCGGCTACGTCCAGACTGCACACGCCCACATTGGGGTACATCCCGGCGGGGGTGGTGTTGAACACCACCTGTGCGCCGCTGCGCACGGCTTCGGCGTAGCTTAACTCGCCCTTTTCCGGGTCGGGGGTGCGGCTGACGGTCAGCACTTTTGCCGCGCCCTTGTCCAGCGCCACCGCGCGGGTGGTGTTGTGGGTGCCGCCGGTGCCCAAGATGAGCACGGTCTTGCCCGCAAGCTCCACGCCGTGGGCTTCGCACAGGTGGGCAAAGCCCAGATAATCCGTGTTGTAGCCGTAGAGCAGACCGTTTTTGTTCACCACGGTGTTCACCGCGCCGATGGCGCGGGCACGGGGGTCGATGAAGGAGCAGTATTCCATCACCAGCTTTTTATAGGGGATGGTCACATTGATGGCCTTGAACTGCCGCCGCTGCAAAAAGGCGCGGGCGTCTGCTTCGGTGGGCAGGGGGCACAGCTCGTAGCTGTACCCGCAGAGCAGCTCATGGATGGTCTTGGAGTAGGAATGTCCCAGCTTGCCGCCGATGAGTCCGTATTCCATCTCAGTCCTCCTTCCGGTAGCCGGTGGGGTCGGTCATCCACCGGGCACCGTACCGGGCGGTGAGCAGGTCGCCCACCGCAAGGGCGGCGGCGCAGGTCTGCACAATGGCGGCCCGGGGCACGATGCAGGGGTCGTGCCGTCCCTGAATGGACAGCTGTGCGTCCTTTTTGGCGATGTAGTCCACCGTATCCTGCTGCTTATAGATGCTGGGGGTGGGCTTGACGGCGGTGCGGAACACCACCGGCATTCCGTTGGCGATGCCGCCGTTGATACCGGCGTTGTGGTTGGTGGCGGTGACCACCGCGCCCTCTGCCGTCATGCGGAAGGCATCGTTTGCTTCCGAGCCGCGCAGCCCGGCAAAGCCGAACCCGGTGCCGAACTCGATGCCCTTGACCGCCGGGATGGAAAAGGCCAAGTGGGCGATCTCGCTCTCCACGCTGTCAAAATAGGGCTCGCCGATGCCGGCGGGCAGGCCGAGGATGGCGGTTTCCAGCACGCCGCCCACGCTGTCGCCCTCGGCACCGGCGGCGCGGATGGCGGCCTTCATGGGCTCTTCCACGGCGGCGTCCAGCACCGCAAAGCCCTCGGTCTTGGCGGTAAGCGTCTCCACCTGTGCCGCAAGGGCGGCGGGGTCGTCCAGCGCAAAGGGGATATCTGCAAGCCCCGCGCACCGGGCAATGTGGGTGGTGATATCAATGCCCGCCCGCTGCAAGGCGGCCAGCACGATGCTGCCGCCTGCCACGAGGGCGGCGGTCACCCGGCCGGAAAAGTGCCCGCCGCCCCGGGCATCCTGAAAGCCGTGGTACTTGGCGTAGGCGGTAAAGTCCGCGTGGCCGGGGCGCAGAAGGTCGGCGGTCTTGGCGTAGTCGCCGCTGCGGGTGTTCTGGTTTTCGATCATCAGGGCGATGGCGGTGCCGGTGGTGTGGCCGTTCACCACGCCGGACAGCAGCTGCACCGCATCCGCCTCCACCCGGGGGGTGGAAAGGCCGTCGCCCCGGGCGCGGCGCTTATCCATGCATGCGGCGAGAAAGCTCTCGTCCACCGGCACACCGGCGGCCATGCCGTCCAGCACCGCGCCCACGGCGCGGCCGTGGCTCTCGCCGAAGATGGTCAGCGAAAGGTCGCTGCCAAAGGTGTTTTTCATGGGTCAGTCCTCCATGCCCAGCAGCGGGCGCAGCCCCTCCACAGGGATGGTCTCGGCACGCCAGCAGCCAAGGCCGGGCACCTTGATGATGGTGATCTGCCCGCCCTGCGCTTTTTTGTCGTGCAGCATCTCAGCCAGCACCTTTTCCTTATCGTAGGCGGTGCGGGTGGGCAACCCTAAGCGGCGGTACACGCCGCGCACCCGCTTTTGCAGGGCTTTGGATTCGATCATGGGCAGCATACCCAGCGCCACGCACTCGCCGTGGAACAGGCCGGTGGTGCGGCGTCCCTTGATGCCCTTCACGGCTTCGATGCCGTGGCCGATGGTGTGGCCGAAGTTCAGCGCCTTGCGCATGCCCTGCTCGGTCTCGTCCTGCTCCACGATGCTCTTTTTAAAGCGCAGGCTGCGGCAGATGATCTCGCCGATGCGGTCGTCCACGTCCTCTTTTTCAAAGATGGAGAACAGCTCCGGGTCAGCCAAAAGACCGGCCTTGACCGCCTCGGCCAGACCGTTGATGAAGTGGCGGCGGGGCAGGGTGGACAGGGTGTCCGGGTCCACGATGACCAGCTTTGGCTGCCAGAAGGCACCCACGATATTTTTGGTATCGCCCAGATCCACGGCGGTCTTACCGCCGATGGAGGAATCGATCATGGAAAGGGTGGTGGTGGGGCAGTTGATAAAGTCGATGCCGCGCATATAGATGGAAGCGGCAAAACCGGCAAGGTCGCCCACCACGCCGCCGCCCACGGCTACCACAAGGTCGCCGCGCCCCATGCCGAAGTCCAGCATCTGCCGCAGTACGGTCTCCAGAATTTTAAAGCTTTTGCTGGCTTCGCCCTGCGGCACGGTGATGATAGTGGCGTCCTTGCACTGGTCTGCCACCATCTGGGCGTACTGTGCGGGCACACCGCTGTCGGTGACCACCGCCACCCGGCGGTCCAGCCGGGCGAACTGGTACAGGTTTTCCAGCGAGCCGCGCTTGACGATGATGTCGTAGCTGCGCTCGCCCAGATTCATGGTCAGCTTGGTTCCGATAAAATCACTCATTTTGTATACACTCCTAACAGCCGCACCGTCCGGCAGGTGCGGTCAAGCTCGCGCAGCAGCGCGGCGGTCTCGCCGGCGGCGGCATCGCCCACCAGCTCTACATAAAAATAATATTCAAAGGGGACGTGCGGCATGGGGCGGCTCTTGATGGACTCCATATTGAAGCCGCTGGCACCGATGACCTGAATGACCTCCGCCAGCTTGCCGGGTTTGTTGTCCACCGTGAACAGCAGTGAGAACCGGTTGCCCGCCGTGGGCTTTTCGCGGCTGAGCACGATGAACCGGGTGGTGTTGTCGCCGTCGGTGTTGATGTTGGGCACTAAAATTTCCAGCCCGTACAGGGCGGCAGTTTCGGCGCTGGCAATGGCGGCCTTTGTCGGGTCTTTGCTTTCTGCCACGAACTTTGCAGCCATGGCGGTGTTGGCCATGGCGGTGGCGGGCAGACGGAACTGCTTTAAAAAGGTCTCGCTTTGGGCAATGGCCTGCTGGTGGCTGTACACGGTGCGCAGCTGGGAAAGCTGGGTGCCCGGCAGCACCAGAAGGTTCTGGGAGATGGGCAGGTCGTACACGTCCACCACCCACAACTCCGGGTGGTTATAGCACAGGTCCAGCACGGCAGAAACATCCCCGGCGTGGCTGTTTTCAAAGGGTACTACGCCGTGGGCGGCTTCGCCCGAGGCCACGGCCTCGAATACCTCGTCCCATGTGGAATAACTCACGGCCTCGGCGTGGGGGAACAGCGCCTTGAGGGCGATGTGGGCAAACGCCCCTTCCACTCCCTGATAGGCGGCGCGGTTGCGCCCCAGCACAGCGGCCTCGTACTGCTTGGCAAGGTCCATCATGTGCTGGACATGGTCTTTATAGTAAGGGCGCAGCGCGGGCTGCTGGATGCGGGCTGCGGCCTTTTCCAGCACGGCGGCCTCCCGGGCGGCATCGTAGATGGGCAGACCGTGCGCCCGCTTATATTCGGCTACCTGCAAAACGGCAGCCATCCGGCGCTCGAACAGCGCAGCCAGCTGCGCATCCACCGTGTCGATCTCGGCACGGGCTTGTTCCAGTGCGTCCATGGGGTCACATCCTTTTTGGTCGGTTTTTGCGGGGATACCTAGTAAGTATACCATAACCGGGACAGGGAAACAACAAACCGCTCTTTATTTGAGAGTGGAGAAAATTTCAAATAAGCTTCGGGTAAAAAGACAAAAATAGAAAACAGAAAAGACGAACCCTCTCAGGCGCTCCCGCGCCAGCTCTCCCGAAGGGAGAGCCAAGCCGTAAAGTTCAACACTAAAGTGTTAGGTGAAATGAGAAAGTTTCCGGTAGTGTTCTTGCCTCTCCCTTTGGGAGAGGTGGCATCGCGCAGCGATGACGGAGAGGGCGCACGCAGTCAGCCTCGTTTTCTAAAGTGTTAAATGCAGGGAGAAAACTTCCGGGCGCGCCAAAAGCTCCCCCTTTCGAGGAAAGACTTCCCCCGCTCCGGGGGAAGATGTCGCGCAGCGACAAAAGGGGGAATCAGTCAAAGCCGCAAGGCTTTGACTGAGAGGGTCATTCCTGCAAAAAAAGCTGCCACACAAAATGCTGTGCGGCAGCCCGGGTCAATCTGCTGTTTTATTCTTCAAAATATCCTCCCAGCTGCGAGCTTTGCCGTAGTAGCGCCCGTAGGGATTGTCAAGGTCTGCGGCGCGGGGACTGGGCGGCGCGGGCGGCTGGGGCTTTGGGGTGCGGTCAAAGGTAAAACGTGCGGCGGGGCCGCCGGTTTTGATGCGGAAGCGCATCTCAGTGCCCCTCCGCAGCGGTGGAGACAGCCCCGGCGGTCAGGTTTGCCCAAAGGGGCTCGCTGTTTTCCAGCAGGGAAGCGGATTCCTTCAGCCATGCGCCCCGGATGCCGATATAGTAATCTGCCAGCAGCTGCTGGCTGTCGCCGCTGGCGCTCTGCACTGCGTCCGAGGCGTAGCTGCCCAGCTCCATCCCGGTCAGCACCGGGCAGTCCGTCCAGCGGTAGACCATGTTCCACCAGTCGCTGTCGGCGTCGGACTTGGGCAGATGGCCGTCCAGATACCGCAACGTGCCGGTGGTCTGCTGGAAGCCTGCGGGGTCGTAGAGGATAAAGATGGAGCTGAGGGAACTTTGGATATCGGTGGAAAGCTTGGTGGTGCCCGCCATATCCAGATAGGCGTCCGAGTCCTCACTGTTGAAGGCCATGGTGTACTGGTTCAGCTTCACCACCACCTTGCCGTCCCCGTTGCAGTCCTCGCCGTAGGCGGCAAGCTGCTCCTGCAGGGCGGTGACAGTAGCTTCGGGCAGGTAGTAGGGACTTACCACCGCGATGTTGTAATCCGGGTGGGTGGTCAGGAAGTACTGCCCGATAAAGCAGTACGCCACGAACGCACCCGCAATGCCGAAGATGAGCACCCATTTCAGGTTGTAGTCCCACCAGTTTGCCCAGCGCTCTTTGCGGCTGTACTGCCGCTCCTTGCGGGGCTTGAGGTCCTTGGGGTCAATGTCGCGTTCGTAACGGTAGCTTGCCATAAAATAGTTCTCCTGTGTGATACGGTCGGGCAGTAGTGTAAAGATATTTCCAAAAGGCTTCCCCCGGACGGGGGAAGCCTTTAAGCGGAACGGCAATTTTGAAAAAACGCTGTTACTTCAGTGCAGCCAGAATGCTCTGGCGCACGGCGTCGGGCAGCTGCTTCTGCTCGGCCTTGCTCATGCCGGCGGTCTGGATGGGGGGCATGATCTTGATGCGTACACTGCCCGGGCGGCAGCGGTTGCCGTTTGTCTCAAACAGGGCGCGGGCACCGGTCACAGCCACCGGCACCACCGGGGCGCCGGTCTTGACCGCAATGCGGAAGGCACCGGCCTTGAACTCGCCCGCGCCGCCCTCTTCGCCCTTGTAGCGGGTGCCCTCGGGGAAGATGACAAAGCTGCGGCCGCCCTCCACGATGGCGGTGGCATCGTTCAGTGCCCGCACCGAGGCGCGCACATCGTCACGCTGCACGAACACGCAGCCCAGCAGCTTCATCCAGCGGTTGAGCAGGGGGATCTTTTCCAGCTCCTCCTTGGCAAGGATGCCGTGGGGCTTTTCCAGCCCGGCCAGCAGCAGGGGGATGTCGTAGTAGCTGCGGTGGTTTGCCACGAACACGCAGGGGCGGTCCTTGGGGATGTTCTCCAGCCCGTCCACGGACAGGGAAACACCGGTCACCTTCAGGATGCCCCGGCTCCAGCGGGGGATATGCTGGTTCACGATCTGCTCCACGGTGGCGGTATCTCCGGCGGCTGCGGCGCGCTCGGCGCGGCGCAGGATGCCGTAATGCAGGATCATGTATCCGAACAGATAAATAAACATCGCAATGGTGCGAAGAATGCTCATAATAGTTTCCTCCTATTGCAAAAAATGCCATTGTCATTGTAGCACACTTTGGGCAAAAAAGGGAGAGATAAATATTTTTTTACAATTAGCCCCGGTTGTATCTTGCAAAGTTGACAAAATACAGGTATATTTATATCTGTAAAGCCAGCACAATGGCACTTTCCAGACAAAACGCCTGCGGTGCCGGTTAAAAACGTAAGAGAGGTACCGCAGTTACTATGGGTCTTTTTCCTTCTGCCAACGATTTCAAGGCCGGCAAGGGTGTCGAAAAGGATGCCCCCCGCAAGACCGGCATCGGCCGCTTTTTTGAGCTTGTAGGCCGTGATATGAACGGTATGTTCCTTGCAAACCTGCTGACCTGCATCGGGTTTGCACCGGCTATCTGCTTGGTGTACATCGGCTTTTTGCAGAACAGCCTGCCGGTAATGCTGGGCAGCGCCGCCGTGGGCGGTCTGCTGGCGGGCCCGGCACTGGCCGGAATGTACGATACCGTCCTGCGCGCACTGCGCGATGAGGCGGGCTACTGGTGGGTGACCTACCGCAAGGCCTTCAAGCGCAACTTCAAGTCTAGCCTGCTGCCCGGTGTGCTGTACACCGTGGTGGTCACGCTGCAAATTTTCCTCGTTTATTTCTGCTTCAATATGCTGTACCACGGCACGAATGTGGGCATCCCGCTGTGGGTGGCTACGGTGCTCAATCTGGTGCTGTTCCAGATGCTGTTTGCCTATATGTGGCCGCAGGTGGTACTGCTGGATCAGCCTTTGAGCCTGACTTTGAAAAACAGCATCAACTGCATGATCGCCTTTTTGCCCCACGCACTGGCTGCCGCCATCGTGCAGGTGCTGTTCTGGGGCGTGGTGATCCTGTGTATGCCGCTGGGTCTTTTCCTGATGCTGATCTTCGGTTTCTGGTTCGTCACCGAGGTGTCCTGCCAGATCGTGTACGGCGATATTGACCGGGTGTTCCACATCGAGGAGAATATCCGCAAGATGAAGGACGCCGAGCTGGAAGCTGCCCTGAAAGAGGACTACGCCGACGACGACACCCCGGAAGAATAAGCGCTGACACTGCGGAAAGGAGCGATGTCCCATGGAACAACGGAATAATCTTGTGCTGCAGGGGACAGAGACCTTTTCCCGCGGGCAGCTGGACAACGTTGCGCTGGAAAACGGCGCACTGGTGCTGGACAGCGTGGCCGGGCGCAGCCTTTTGTACGGCAGCTACACCACCCCGGAGTTTGCCATGCCGGCCTTCTGCAACCTGAATGTCAGCTGGAACGCCCACGCACCCCGGGACACCATGGTGGAGGTGCGCTGCCGGGTATACGCGGCAGGGGCGTGGACAGGCTGGATGAGCTTTGGCAAGTGGGCGCCGGATTACCCCCGGTGCAGCGTGTCCAGCCACAGCGAGGACGGCATGATCTTTTTGATGGGCGATACCGTCACGGTAGCCGCCCCGGGCGGCGGCACCGGCGTGCAGCTGCAGGTGAACCTTTCCACCAACAACGATAAAGTCACCCCGGCGGTGCGTCTGCTGGCGGCGGCGGTGCGTCCCCTTGCGTGGGAAAAGCGCAACGGCCACGCGCTGAACCGGCGGCTCTATCTGCCGGAATACTGCCTTTCCGCCCATGACCCCAGCTTTGGGCGGGAGATGGATCTGCCGCTGGTCATGGCGGCGCTGATGAACCGCTGGGGCGAGGATATCCTGCCGGAGGAAGTGGCCTACGCCATGGA
>CAKTAT010000035.1:0-21822 GCA_934532365.1 uncultured Faecalibacterium sp.
TACCAGCCCCTGACGAAAAAGGGCAACCGGGATGTGGGCAGCGGCTTCAACGATGACCCGCTCTGGCTCATTGCGTGTACCGCCGCCTACCTGCGGGAGACCGGCGACTGGACCATTCTGGATGAGCCCGTGGCCTTTGACAACGATGCGTCCAGAGCGCAGCCCCTGATGGAGCATCTGCGCCGGAGCTTCCACTTCACCAGCACCCACCTTGGCCCCCACGGTCTGCCCCTCATCGGCCGGGCCGATTGGAACGATTGTCTGAACCTGAACTGCTTCTCAGAGCATCCGGGCGAGAGCTTTCAGATCACCGGCCCCAGCGAGGGCCCCGTAGCCGAAAGCGTCTTCATTGCGGGGATGTATGTCAAGTATGGACGGGAATACGCCGAACTCTGCGACCATCTTGGCCGGACGGACGAGGCCGCTGCTGCCCGCCGGAGCATTGCCGCGGTGGAGCAGGCCACTTTGACGGCCGGATGGGATGGGGCATGGTTCCGCCGGGCGTACGATGCCTTTGGTGCCCCCGTGGGCAGCAGGGAATGCGACGAGGGGCAGATCTTCATCGAGCCGCAGGGAATGTGCGTCATGGCCGGCATCGGCTGCAAGACCGGGCAGGCTGCGCAGGCACTGAAGAGCGTGGAGGAACGGCTGGATACCAAGTACGGCGTGGTGCTGCAGCAGCCCGCTTATACCCGGTACTGCCTCAATCTGGGCGAAATTTCCAGCTACCCTCCGGGATACAAAGAAAATGCCGGCATTTTCTGCCACAATAATCCCTGGATCAGCTGCGCCGAAACGGTGCTGGGGCACGGCGACCGCGCCTTTGCCGTCTATAAAAAGACCTGCCCCGCCTACATCGAGGACATCAGCGAGATTCATCGCACAGAGCCTTACGTATACAGCCAGATGGTGGCCGGACGCGATGCTGCCACCTTCGGCGAGGCCAAGAACAGCTGGCTGACCGGCACGGCGGCATGGACTTTTGTAAACATCAGCCAGTACATCCTTGGCATCCAGCCCACCCTGAACGGTTTGCGCATCGACCCCTGCATCCCCCACACGCTTCAGGGGTATACCGTCACCCGCCGCTACCGTGGGGCGATCTACCACATCCGTGTGGAGAATCCCCACGCCGTGCAAAAGGGGGTGGCCTCCGTTGCCGTCAATGGTTCGGCGGTGGCAGGAAATCTCCTGCCGCTGGCAAAGCCCGGCGAGACGGTGGAAGTCACGGTGGTGATGGGGAAGCACTGAGACAGAACGAGGAACCCATCGTTGCCTTATAGAATCTTATAGAGAAAAAGAATCAGCGGCCTTCCGATCGGGGCTTTTGAGCAAACAGCCCTTGCCATAAGCCGGAAATGGTGGTAAAGTGGGGGAAAGGAGGCTGTCGTATGTGGTTTGTTTTTGCATTGGGGTCGGCGGTATTTGCTGCCTTGACTTCGATTCTGGCGAAGATTGGCATTGACGGGGTGAACTCCACGCTTGCCACGGCCATCCGCACCGCGGTCGTTCTGCTGATGAGCTGGGGCATGGTATTCCTGACCGGAACGCAGACCGGCATCGGGGGCATCTCGCACAAAAGCTGGCTGTTCCTGATCCTATCCGGCCTTGCCACGGGCGCAAGCTGGCTGTGCTATTATCGCGCGCTGCAGATCGGCGCAGCATCGAAGGTGGTTCCCATCGACAAACTGAGCGTGGTCATCACGCTGGCACTGGCGTTTTTTATCCTGCATGAGCCGTTTACGGCCAAGAGTCTGATCGGCTGTGTGCTCATTGCAGCAGGAACCTTGTTTATGGTCTTGTAAAAGAAAAAAATGGCCGCGGCACAGGAGTTTGTGCCGCAGCCATTTCTTTTTTAGAAAAGGATCGTGAAACGCGGTGGAAGAAGGATTATCGAAAGTCAAGAAATGAGTATAATATCAAAACAGCATCTCTGCGAGAGGCACTGCAACGATGTTGCTGCTGCATGAAAACGTTGAATTGCATTATTTGCCCAGATGCCAGATGTCGCGGTCATACTCGGCAATGGTGCGGTCAGAGGAGAACATCCCCGCTTTGGCGATGTTCACAAGGCACTTGCGCCGCCAGCCCATGGGGTCGCAGGCGTAATCGCTGAGTGCCTGTCCCTTGCGCACAACGTAGGCGTTGAAGTCCGGCAGGGTCTGGAACCAGTCTTTGTGGATCAGCTCATCGTGCAGGCGGGTCAGGTTTTCGGCATGACCGGCGGCCAGCATCTCCGGCCCGGTGAGAAAACGGATGGCGCGGCGGATGTTGGC
The DNA here is from genome assembly GCA_934532365.1 of uncultured Faecalibacterium sp. Taxonomy (GTDB): domain Bacteria; phylum Bacillota; class Clostridia; order Oscillospirales; family Ruminococcaceae; genus Faecalibacterium. The sequence goes on from CAKTAT010000035.1 coordinate 2,277, forward strand.
ATCGCCCTCCACCCACTGGGCAGGGTCGTAATCGCCGACGGCATAGCGGTGAATGACCTGATCGGAGGTTTGGCCGAAGACATAGATGTTCTCTTCGCCCACCTGCTGGCAGATCTCCACGTTGGCACCGTCCATGGTGCCCAGCGTCAGCGCACCGTTCAGCATAAACTTCATGTTGCCGGTGCCGGAGGCCTCCTTGGAGGCAAGGCTGATCTGCTCAGACAGGTCGCAGGCCGGAATGAGCTTTTCTGCGGCGGTGACGTTGTAATTCTCCACAAAGACCACCTGCAGCCACGGGGAGACCGCCGGATCTGCGGCGATGACCTTGGACAGGGTCAGCAGCGCGTGGATGATGTCCTTTGCGATGGTATACGCAGGCGCAGCCTTGGCACCAAAGATGCTTACCAGCGGAGCGGCGGGCAGGTGCCCGGCCTTGATCTCGTGGTACTGATGGATGAGGTACAGCAGATTCAGCTGTTGCCGTTTGTATTCGTGCAGACGCTTGGACTGGATGTCGAACACGGCATCGGTGTTGACGGTCACCTTCTGGGTGCGCAGCAGCCAGTCGGCCAGAGCCTCTTTGTTGGCCTTTTTCACGGCGGTCAGCTCGTTCAGAACGGCCGGGTCGTCGGCGAAGTCCAGCAGCTTTTCCAGCTCGGCGGCGTCCTTGCGGAAGCCGGAGCCGATGTGCCGTTCCAGCGCAGTGGTCAGGCGCGGGTCGCACTCCAGCAGCCAGCGGCGGAAGGTGATGCCGTTGGTCTTGTTGTTGAATTTTTCCGGGTACAGCTCGTAGAAGCCGTGCAGCTCGGAATTTTTCAGGATCTCGGTGTGCAGTGCCGCCACACCGTTGGTGGAGTGGGTGAAATGGATGTCCATGTGCGCCATGTGGACCCGGTCGTCCTTGTCGATGAGGGCAAGGCTCTCGTCCTTGGTGCGGGTGCGGGCCAGCGCATCCAGCTTCTCGATGATGGGCATCAGCTGAGGCACCACGGCATCCAGATAAGCGCGGGGCCACGTTTCCAGTGCCTCGGCCAGAATGGTGTGGTTGGTGTAGGCGCAGGTCTGGGTGACGATCTCCACGGCCTCTTCAAATTCGATGCCCCGCTCGCCCAACAGCCGGATCAGCTCCGGGATGACCATGCTGGGGTGGGTGTCGTTGATCTGGATGGCGGCGTAGTCGGCCAGATCGTGGTAATTGCAGCCGCGGGCTGCACACTCAGCCAGAATGAGCTGGGCACCGGCAGAGACCATCAGATACTGCTGGTACACCCGCAGACGGCGGCCTGCCTCATCGGAATCGTCCGGGTAGAGGAAGAGGGTCAGGTTCTTGTCGATGGCGGTCTTGTCGAACGCGATGCCGTCATGGACGATGCTCTCGTCGATGGTGTCCAAATCGAACAGGTTCAGGGTGTTGGTGCGGCCCTCGTAGCCGGTGACGGCCAGCTTGTACAGCCGGGCGGTGTACTCCTTGCCAGCCAGCTCCACCGGGTAGGTGATGTCGGTCTTTTCGGCCCAGCTGTGGGCAGTGAGCCACGGGTCGGGCTTTTCGTTCTGGACGCCGTCCTCAAAGGACTGATGGAACAGGCCAAAGTGATACCGCAGGCCCACGCCATCGCCGGGCAGATTCAGCGTTGCGAGCGAATCCAGGAAGCAGGCCGCCAGACGGCCCAGACCGCCGTTGCCCAGAGAGGGTTCCGGCTCGACCTCTTCAATGTCCGACAGGCGCTTTCCGGCTGCCGCCAGTGCATCGCGGGCTTCCTCGTACAGACCCAGATTGATGAGGTTGTTAGACAACAGCTTGCCGATGAGAAATTCGGCGCTGATATAGTACAGCTTGCGTCCGGTGACCGGCTGCACGCGGTCGGCGCTCTTCTGCCGCACAAGCTCCAGCAGTGCCAGATACAGCTCCTGATCGGTGCAGTCCGCCAGCAGCTTTCCGGTGATGCTCTGTAACGTTTCGGTAAAGCTCATAAACGCATCCTCCTTTGATACAGAAAACAGATTTGACATCTATGATTCAAGATATACCACATAAAACAATCAAAATCTTGCCCAAAAGGTGCAGACTGTGGTACAATCCTATCATCAGGAGGTGAGACGATGCAAAATCAGGCTTCTTTGCAGGAGACCAAGCAGCACGGTGCCGTGCGGTTCCCCTTCAATCTGTATCCCTGCACCATTCCGGGAGACTTCCCGCAGGTGGCGCTCCACTGGCAGGAGAGCATGGAGCTGGTCTTCGTCAAGCGGGGCGCGGGGCTGGTGCAGGTGGGCGCTGCGTCCTGCCCGGCCTACCAGGGGGATATCTTTATTTTTACGCCCGGCACCCTCCACGCCCTGCGGCAGAGCGAGGGGCAGTGCATGGAATACGAAAACCTCATCTTTGAGCTGGAGCTTCTGGGCGGCGCAGAGGACCTCTGCGCCGAGAAGTATCTGCTGCCGCTCCAAAGCGGGCGCCTGTCGCTGCCGACACGTCTGACCCCGAACGACCTGTGCTATCTTCCGGCTGCTGCCTGCCTGCGGGAGGTGGAGGAAGCCAACCGCGCCAAGCTCCCCGGCTACGAGCTGCTGGTCAAGGGGGCGCTGCTGCGTTTCCTTTCCCTGCTCATTGCGCAGGGGAAGCAGCCGCTCCCCGCAGAAACAGCCGACACCCAGCGGCTGAAAGCCGTTCTGCAATGGCTCTCGGCCCATTATGCCGAGGCGCTCCGGGTCGCCGATGCCGCCGGGGTCTGCTCCTTCAGCGCCAGCCATTTCATGCGCTGGTTCCGGCAGATGACCGGGCAGAGCTTTATCGCCTTTCTGAACGAATACCGGCTGAACGCTGCCGCCGAGGCACTGCAGACCACAGACGAGACCGTTCTGACCATCGCTTCCCGGTGCGGCTTCGAAAACCTCTCCTATTTCAACCGGGCGTTCAAGGCGCACTTCGGCATGACCCCGCGGGAATATCGGAAAAAATAAGCAAACCGAGGCCGTTCCGCTTCTCTGGAAAAGAGAGGGAACGGCCTCGGTTTTTTGCGCATCAGACCTCCGGCGGCGGGCAGCAGCTCTCGCGCGGGATGAGCTTGTGCGGCACGATGATCTTGGTTGCCAGAAGGTTCGGGTTCTCGATGTGGTTGATGGTCTGGCTGGCGGCTTCCATGCCCAGCTGGTAGGGGTTGACGTCCACGGTGGTCAGCTGCGGGCTGGTGATGCGGGAGAACAGCGAGTTGTTGAAGGACACGATGGACAGGTCTTTCGGGACGCGCAGCCCCAGCTTGCCGCAGAACTGCTCCAGCACCACGGCCAGAATGTCATCGCTGACCAGCATGGCGGTGGGGTGGTCCGGCGCGGTGAGCAGGGCCTTCAGCGGTTCCTCGTAGGCGTCGTTCAGCGTGTTGACCTCCACGCAGTCCTCTTCGCGGGGGGGGATGCCGTGTTTGAGCAGGGACATCTGGTAGCCCCGCTTGCGCTCTGCCGAGAACAGCAGGGCGTTGCTGACCCCGAAATACGCAATGCGGCGGTGGCCCAGTTCATAGAGGTAATCGGCGGCTTCCTCTCCCGCAAGGGCGTTGTCGTTGTCGATGTAGATGGTCTGGTTGGCCGACTGCGCTGCCTTGCCCACAATGACATGGAGCAGCCCTTCGCTGCGCAGATACGCCGCCACCGGGCAGTCCTTTTTGGAATAGAGCAGGATAAATCCATCGGCCTGTGCGTTGGCGACCATGCTCTGGATGGCGTCCAGGACCTCGGCATCGTCCTGCCCGGTGATAACCGTGTTCACATACCGCCGCTGGTTGCAGAACTGCCCGATGCCGCGGATGATCTCCAGATGAAAGGCGTTCTCGTAGACGTCCCGCTGCGAGGAGGGCAGAATGATGCCGATGGTCTTGGAAAACGCCTCCACCGGTTCAGCCTCAACGTTCGGTTCATAGCCCAGCTGCGCCATGATGCGGCGCACCCGCTCTTTGGTCTCCCGGCTGATGGAGGGGCTGTCCTTGCAGGTGCGGGACACGGTGGAAGGCGAGACCCCCGCCGCCGCTGCGACATCTTTGATGGTAACTGCCATAGTCTGTTCCTCCTGTATGATCTGCCTCTATTGTAAAGCCGCGCGCACACAATGTCAATGTTTGCACAACGGATTGCGTAAACTGTGCAAGATCCATTCGACGCGCTCTCGACAATTTTCACAAAGAAAGCGGCAGCTCGTTGTGCAAAATGCAGAAAATATAGTTTCGCCCCAAAAAACTCTTGTAAAAACTGCGTCGTTGGATTATTCTTGTTGCGTAAAGCAGCGCAATCAATGTGCAACGATTGCATGAAATCACGCAATCAAAGGAACAAGGAGGAACATCATGGCAACAACAAAAGCGGCTCCGGGGAAAAAGGGGCTCATCAACTTCGACTTTTTGCAAAAGCTGGGCAAGGTGCTGATGACTGTCATCGCCGTCATGCCCGCTGCCGGTCTGATGATCAGTCTGGGCAAGCTGGTGCAGATGGGCGGCGGTGACATTGCGGCCGTCATGACCATCGGCACCACCATGGAGAACATCGGCTGGGCCGTCATCAACAACCTGCACATCCTGTTCGCCGTCGCCATCGGCGGCAGCTGGGCAAAGGAGCGCGCAGGCGGTGCCTTTGCGGCGGTGCTGGCATTTGCCCTCATCAACGTCATCACCGGCAACATCTTCGGTGTCACCAGCGCCATGCTGGAAGACCCCAATGCCGTGACCCACACCCTGTTCGGGCAGGAGATCGCCGTCAACGGCTACTTCACCTCTGTGCTGGGTGCTCCGGCGCTGAATATGGGCGTCTTCGTGGGCATCATCGCCGGTTTTGTAGGCGGCGTGGCTTACAATAAATACTACAACTTCCGCAAGCTGCCGGATGCGCTGGCCTTCTTCAACGGCAAGCGCTTCGTGCCCATGGTGGTCATCGCCTACTCGGTGGTCATTTCCATCGTGCTGTCGCTGTTCTGGCCTGTGGTCCAGACCGGCATCAACAACTTCGGCATCTGGATCGCCAACTCTTCCGAGACCTCTCCTGTCCTGGCACCGTTCATCTATGGTACGCTGGAGCGTCTGCTGCTGCCCTTCGGCCTGCACCACATGCTGACCATCCCCATGAACTACACCTCGTTCGGCGGCACCTACACCATCGCCACCGGCGTCAACGCTGGCAGCCAGGTATTTGGCCAGGACCCGCTGTGGCTGGCCTGGGCCAACGACCTCATCAACTTCAAGAAGGCCGGTGACATGGCCGCTTACAACAACCTGCTGGCCACCGTCACCCCCGCCCGCTTCAAGGTGGGCCAGATGATCGGTGCGACCGGTCTGCTGCTGGGCATCGCACTGGCCATGTACCGCCGGGTGGACGCCGACAAGCGCGCAAACTACAAGTCCATGTTCATTTCCACCGCACTGGCTGTCTTCCTGACCGGCGTCACCGAGCCGCTGGAATTCATGTTCATGTTCTGCGCTATGCCGCTGTACATCGTGTACGCACTGCTGCAGGGCTGTGCTTTCGCGATGGCGGGCATCATCCATCTGCGCCTGCACTCCTTCGGCAATCTGGAGTTCATCACCCGCATCCCCATGTCCCTGCAGGCCGGTCTGGGCGGCGACATCATCAACTTTGTGATCTGCGTGGCCGCGTTCTTTGTCATCGGTTACCTGGTGGCATACGTTATGATCGGCAAGCTCAACCTGGCAACGCCGGGCCGTCTGGGCAACTATACCGATGACAACGCGGACGATTCCGCCGCCGACGCCAAGACCGAGAAAAAAGCGGACAAGAAGGCCGATAACGGTCAGGCCGAGCGCATCATCGCCCTGCTGGGCGGCCGGGAGAACATCGTGCTGGTGGATGCCTGCATGACCCGTCTGCGTGTTACCGTGAAGGACCCTGCCAAGGTGGCCGACCTTGCCGCATGGAAGGCCGAGGGCGCTCTGAGCCTGCTGGTGAAGGGCGACGGCATTCAGGCTGTGTACGGCCCCAAGGCAGACGTTCTGAAATCTGACATCAACGATATTCTGTAAAAAACTATGAAACTGCTGACTTTGAATACCCACAGCCTCATCGAACCGGACTATGAGGTCAAGCGGGAGATTTTTGTAAACTTCATCGCAGCGGAGCAGCCGGAGGTGTTCGCCCTGCAGGAGGTGAACCAGACCGCCGCCGCTCCGCTGCTGGGGGACGCTCCGGCAGGCTACTATCCCTGCCTTGGCAACAGGGTGCCGCTGAAAGCGGACAACCACGCCGCAGCGGTGGCCCGGATGCTGGAAGCGCGGGGCGTGCACTACTACTGGAGCTGGCTCCCGGCAAAGGTCGGCTACGATATTTACGATGAGGGCGCGGCGGTGTTCAGCCGTGCGCCCATCACCGCCGCCGAAAACCTGCTGCTGAGCAAAACAAACGATTACAGCAACTGGAAGACCCGCCGCACACTGGGCGTCTGTGCAGGAGACGTCTGGTATTATACGGTGCACATGGGCTGGTGGAAGGACGAAGAGGAGCCGTTTGCTGCCCAGTGGGAAACGCTGTCGCAGGCAGCGGGCGCAAAGCAGACCGCCTTTCTGCTGGGGGACTTCAACAGTGAAGCCGACGTGCGGGGCGAGGGCTATGACCTCATCCTCCGCAGCGGCTGGCAGGACACCTATCGTCTGGCGCAGCAGCGGGATGATGGCTACACCGTTGTGCAGGCCATCGATGGCTGGCGGGACGCTCCGGATGCGGCGGCGAAAAAGCGCATCGACCAGATCTGGTGCTCCAAAGCGGTGCCTGTAAAAAGCAGCCGGGTGGTGTTCAGCGGCCTGCAGGAGCCGCAGGTATCGGACCATGCAGGTATTTTGATCGAGTTATAAAGGAAGGGAATCGAAGATGCAGAGAAGTGCAGGCATTTTGCTGCCCATCAGCAGTCTGCCGTCCCCTTACGGCATCGGCTGCTTTTCGCAGGAAGCATACGACTTTGTGGACTGGCTCAAGGAGGCCGGGCAGACCTACTGGCAGATCCTGCCGCTGGGGGTGACCAGCTACGGCGACAGCCCCTATCAGAGCTTTTCCGCCTTTGCGGGCAACCCGTATTTCATCAGTCTGGATGCACTGGTGGAGGAAGGGGTGCTGACCGCCGCCGAGTGCAAAAAAGCAAACTTTGGCCGCAAGGCAGATGACATCGACTACAGCCGCCTCTACACAGAGCGCGGCCGGCTGCTGCGGCTGGCGTATTCCCGCAGCGACATCGGCCACAACGAGGCGTTTGCGGCGTTCTGCGAAAAAAATAAGTGGTGGCTGGACGATTTTGCTCTGTTCATGGCGGTGAAAGGCCGCTTTGAGGGCAAGCCGTGGATCGAGTGGGCGGAGGACATCCGTCTGCGCTGGCAGCCCGCCATGGACTATTACCGCCGGGAGCTGTACTTTGAAGTGGAGTATTACAAGTATCTCCAGTTCCAGTTCGACCGGCAGTGGCGCAGGCTGAAGGACTACACCAACAGCAAGGGCGTCCGGATCATCGGCGACATCCCCATCTATGTGGCACTGGATTCGGCCGACGCATGGGCAAACCCGGGGCTGTTCCAGCTGGACAAGGACAACCTGCCTACGGCGGTGGCGGGCGTTCCCCCGGATGGATTTTCGCCCACCGGCCAGCTGTGGGGCAACCCGCTCTACCGCTGGGAGGCACACCGCGCGACCGGCTACCAGTGGTGGATCACCCGCCTGTGGTACTGCTTTGAATTGTACGATGTGGTGCGCATTGACCACTTCCGCGGCTTCGACGAGTATTTTTCCATCCCCTACGGCAGCGAGACCGCCGCACCGGGGCACTGGGAGAAAGGCCCCGGCATTGAGCTGTTCCGCGCCGTGGAGCAGGCACTGGGCAAGCGGGAGATCATTGCAGAGGATCTGGGCTACATGAGCGACACCGTGCGCCAGCTGGTGCAGGACAGCGGTTTCCCCGGCATGAAGGTGCTGGAATTTGCCTTTGATTCCCGGGATACCGGCAGTGCCAGCGACTACCTGCCCCACAATTATCCGGTCAACAGCGTGGCCTATACCGGCACCCACGACAATGAAACGCTGGTATCGTGGTATCAGACCATCACCGCTGCCGAGCGCGCGCTGGTGCGGGATTATCTGTATGACTATGCCACCCCGGAGGAGCAGCTCTATAAGAGCATGATCGCACTGATCCTGCGCAGCGCAGCCGCCACCTGCATCATCCCTATGCAGGACTGGCTGGGGCTGGACAACGCTGCCCGCATCAATCAGCCCTCCACCGTGGGGCAAAACTGGCGGTGGCGGCTGAAAAAGACCCAGCTGACCAAGAAGCTCCAGAAAGAGATCTGCCAGCTGACCACCCGCTATGGGCGGAAGAACTGGGCGTGACTGCTTCGAGGGGGAAGGCAGCTTTCCCCGGCAGCCAAACGGCAGGCCGACCCCCGGCAGACTGCTGCAAAACAGGAGGATAAAAGTATAACTTTTGGCGAAATGGGAGTAAAAAAGCTGTAAACCGCTTGCGAAATGTGAAAAAAATGTGTATACTGAGCCTAGGTTCAAGCGAAAAACCGACGCAAACCATCGGACGAAAGAGAAGAGGTATTCACATGAGAAATCTGTTCCGCAAACTGATCTCTGGCGTTGCTGCGGCTGCGCTGGCGATCAGCATCTTCCCGGCTGCGGCTTTTGCTGCGGGGAACGACCAGCAGACGCACATCACCATTCTCGGCACCTCGGATATGCACGGCAATCCGTGGGGCTACAGCTACGAGGACGACAAGGAGACCGCCAACAACGGCATGGCACGCCTGTACACCTACATCCAGCAGGTGCGGGCCGAGCAGCCCAATGTGGTGCTGGTGGATGCCGGTGACGACATTCAGGGCACGATCATGACCGACGACATCGCCAACAAGCGGCCGGATGAGGCGCATCCGGTGATCGCCGCCATGAACCAGATGGGCTACGATGCCATGACCCTTGGCAACCATGAGTTCAACTGGGGCATCCCGACCATGAAGACCATCCTCAGTCAGGCCAACTTCCCCGTGCTGGCAGCCAACGTCAAGGATGCCAGCGGCAATTTCGTGACCGGCGCAGGTTGGACCATCACCGAGCGGGATGGCGTGAAGATCGCCATCATCGGCGTGGTCACTCCCGATGTGCCCATCTGGGACGGCGGCAAGGCCGAGATCGAGGACTGCACCTATGAGGCCGCCAGCACCGCAGTCAAGGAAGCGATCCAAGCCATCAACGGGCAGGCCGACGTGATCGTGGTCTCCGCCCACATGGGCCTCTACGCCGAGTTTGACGAGGAGGGCGGCTCCGACTCCGCCCAGAAGATCCTTGACGACAACCCGGAAGTGGACGTCCTGCAGGTGGCACACAACCATGTGGTCGTCAAGCAGAAAGAGGGCAATGTGGTCATCGGCGGCGTGCGCAACAGCGGCCGTGACATCGCCCGTTTCGATCTGACGCTGGACGCCGACAAGAACATCGTGGACTCCTCGGTGGAGATCGTGGATATGACCGGCGTGACCCCCAGCGAGGAGCTGCGCGCCAACCCCGTGGTGGCAAAAGCCCATCAGGAGACCCGCGACTTCATCAAGGGCGGCACCGGTGCCGACGGCGAAAAGGGCAGTGCCCTTGGCTCTACCACCGCAAAGTTCCAGCCTGCCAACGAGATCGCCGGCCTGCCCGAGGGCAAGCTGCGGGATACGGCCGTCATGGATCTCATCAACAAGGTGCAGCTGGAGAACTCCGGCGCGGACGTCTCCGCAGCAGCTCTCTTCAAGGACACCAGCGACCTGCCCAAGGGCGAGATCAACTACGGCAACATCTTCGATATCTACAAGTTTGACAACACCCTGTACCGTGTCCGCGTGACCGGTGCCGAGCTGAAAGCCTACATGGAGTGGTCCGCCGAGTGCTACAACCAGTGGGTTCCCGGCGACATCAACATCTCCTTTGACCCCGAATATCCCGGCTACCTCTACGATATGTTTGCCGGTGTGGACTATGAGATCGACCTGAGCCAGCCCAAGGGTCAGCGCATCAAGAATGTCATGTTCCACGGCGCACCCCTGCAGGACGACCAGACCCTGACGCTGGCGGTCAACAACTACCGCTACTCGTCTGCCCTGAAGAGTCAGGGCCTCGTGTCCGGCAAGAAGGAGTGGGAGTCCTCCAACTCCATCCGCGATATGATCGTGGCCTATTTTGCCGAGCATTCTCCGGTGGCTCCCGAAGTGGACAACAACTGGAAGATCGTGGGTGTGGATCTGCAGGAGAAGAACCCCGACCGTGCAACCCTGATCGCGCTGGTCAATCAGGGCAAGATCGATGCCCCCTACAGCAAGAGCCTGAACCTGAACGACCCCGCCGTGCAGGAGATCCTGAACGATAAGAGCAACGCGACCCTCCGCAACTGGAACCGCGTCAAGATGTTCTTCACCGTCAAGTAAGCTCCGCAGCCGCCTGCACCGCAGGCGTTCTGCCCCGGAAATCAAGGCCACGGAACCCCGCCGGAAACCGGCAGAGGCTCCGTGGCCTTTTTGTTTCCCGGCAGAATTGAAGTCTGGGAAAAGTCTGGTATAATAAAGACAAGAATGTCCGGCACAGAGCCGGTGCGGGGAGAAACAGCGTATGCCGAAATACAAAGGAAATCTGAATGCGGTCTACATCTCAGAGCGGCTGCAGGAGTGCCTGCGCCCCATCGCGGGCTGTGCCCTGACCACCATCGTGGCACCTATGGGGTACGGCAAGACCACGGCGGTGAACTGGTATCTCGAGGAGTGGGCAAAGCACCGGGAGATGACCGTGATCCGGATCAGCGTCTACTCCGACAACCTTGCCATCTTCTGGAAGAGCGTGCAGGAGGCGTTTGCCCACGGCGGGTACGGTTTTCTGCGGGAGTACGACTGCCCGGCGGACGCCGCGGAGAGCAGCCTGCTCACCGACGATCTCTGCCATGCCCTCGGCGGCAAAACGCCCTGCTGCATCTTCATCGACGATTTCCACCTGCTGCGGGATGCACGGGTGGCAAACTTCCTCTGCACATTGGCCAACCGCCTGCCGCCCAACGCCCATCTGGTGGTGGCCGGGCGGGATCGATTCCTCCCGGCGGAGGCCGTGCTCCGGCTGGGAGGCCGCATTTACCAGATCGGGCCGGAGCAGCTTCGGATGAACCACACCGAGCTGGCCGTCTACGCGGGCCGGTGCGGGGTGGAGCTGACCGACCGGCAGGTGGGGCAGCTGCTCTACACCAGCGAGGGCTGGTTCTCGGCGGTCTATTTGAGCCTGCGCACCTTCTCGGAGCGGGGCAGCCTGCCCGACCGGGAATCGGATATCTATGGGATGTTCACCGCCGCCATGATCGACCCGCTGCCGCCGGAAGCGCAGGAGTTTCTGGCCGTGATGGGTCTGGCCGATGAGTTCACGGTGGAGATGGCAAAGACCGTCACCGGGAATGCCGGAGCCGACGCCCTGCTGCGGAGCCTGACCGGGCAGAACGCCTTTGTGAAGCGTCTGCCGGACAGCCCGAACTACCGGTTCCACCACATGATGAAGGAGTGCGCGGCGCATACCTTTGAGACGCTGCCGCAGGTGCGGCGGCAGGCCTATCTGGAGCGGTACGGCCGCTGGTACGAGGAGCACGGCCAGTATCTCCACGCCATGACCGCCTACCGGCAGGCCGGGGATTTCGACGCGCTGCTCCGGGTGGTGCAGACCGACGCGGGCATTCTGCTGGCGTCGCTGGATCCGCAGAAGGTGCTGCGCGGCCTTGCGCTCTGCCCGCAGGAGGTGCTGATGCGGCACCCCTTCGCGCTGCTGGTGCTGATGCGGTGTATGTTCAACTGGCGGCAGATCCCCAAGATGCTGGAGCTGAAAGGGCTGCTGCTGGCTTCGGTGAAAGCACACCCGGAGTGGTCGGCGGAGGAAAAAGGCGACCTGCTGGGCGAGTGCGACCTGATCCTGAGCTTTTTGATGTACAACGACATCTCGGCCATGAGCCGCCTGCACCGGAGTGCCAGCGCACAGATGTCACGGCCGGCCATCAGCATCCGGAACAGCGGCGGCTGGACGTTCGGCTCGCCCTCGGTGCTGATGATGTTCCACCGCACCCCCGGCCAGCTGCCGAAAGAACTGGCCGAGATGGACGAGTGTATGCCCCACTACTATAAGATCACCAACGGCCACGGGCAGGGGGCCGAGACCATCATGCGGGCGGAGGCAGCCCTGCTGCAGGGCGATTTTGCGGATGCACAGATCGGGCTGGAGCAGGCCCGCGCCCAGATCGAGGGAAACGGCCAGATCAATATGGCACTCTGCTGTGAGTTTCTGGCGCGGCGGCTTTCGCTGTGGACGGCGGTCGAGTTCCGCCAGACGTTGGAAGAAAGCCGCGCCGCTCTGCTGCGGCAGCACAACATCGCGTGGATCAACATCCTCAACGCCATTTGCGCCTATTACTATGCCCTGCGGGGGCAGACCGAGCAGATCCCCGCGGTCTTTGCAGAGCACCGGCTGGGCGAGGTACACATCCTCGCACCGGGGCGGCCGATGATCGAAATGATCGAAAATCAGGTCTTTTTGGCGCAGGAGCGGTACGCCAATGTCATTGGCCGGAGCAGGCCGGGGCTGGCCGTCTGCGAGGGGATGCACTATAGCTTGGTGGCACTCCACCTGCGCATCCAGACGGCGGCGGCCTACGAGCAGCTGGGCAAACCCGCCGAAGCCGACGCGCTGCTGGCGCAGGCGTTGCAGGAGGCCGAACCCGACGGCCTGCGGGTGCCCTTTGCCGAAAATTATCCCCTGCTCAGCAGTGCGCTGAACCGTGCCCTGCGGGGGGAGCAGGCCGCCTTTGCCCGGCAGGTGATCCGGCTGGGGGAGGTCTGGCTGCGCCGCAACGCCCCCGAACCGGCCCCGACGCCCCGCATCCTCGCCAACCTGACCGGCCGGGAGGCGCAGATCGTGGAGCTGATGACGCAGCGGCTGAGCAACCGGGAGATCGCCGAGCGGCTCTACCTCTCCGAGGGCAGCGTGAAGCAGTACATCAACCAGATCTACTCCAAATTGCAGATCCCCGGCGGCATCCGCAACAAACGCCGCGCCCTGCTGGAATTGCTGCGTGCGAACCCCTAACCTTTGGTTAATATCTTTTTAAAAAGGTCTTCTGTATAATAAAAGTACAGGAGACCTTTTTTTGACGATAAAGGAGGCTATGGATTATGACGTATCAGACGAAACATCCCCCAAAGCTGCGTTTCATCAGCGCAGTGCTGGCGTTGGCCATGCTGCTGACCCTGCTGCCCACAACAGCGTTTGCGGCGGATGATGGGGAGAAAACCGATGGCGATTACACCTATAAGGTCAATGCGGACGGAACCGCAACGATCATGGACTATACCGGAAGCGGCGGGGATATCACGATTCCGGAGACGCTGGGCGGAAAAAGTGTGACCGAGATTTCGCGTATGAAACGTGATAGCGGCTCCACTACGGTAACCAGCATTACCATCCCGAAATCGGTAAAACGAATCGGAGATAGTGCGTTTAACACATTTGTCGCGCTGAAAAAGGTCGCTTTTGCAGCGGGAAGCGAGCTTGAGAGCATTGGCAAAGATGCGTTTCATTGGTGCAAAGTTCTGGAAGAAATCGAGCTTCCGTCCTCGGTGAAAACCATCGGAGAGAGTGCTTTTGAAGAATGTGAAAGTTTGGGAAGCATCACGATTCCGGAAGGTGTTTCCGGAATCGCGCAATATACGTTTGAAGGATGCAAAAATCTGACCACCGTTTCGATCCCGTCTACAGCTGCCAATATTGGGTATAGGGCATTTCGCGATTGCTCTCAGCTGGAAGAAATTGTCATCTCAGAGGGTGTTTCCAGCATAGAAAATCAGGCTTTTCTCGATTGCACCCGACTGAGCAAAGTCTATTTGCCGAAGTCCCTTGAGCGTATCGCCATTGTCTTTACCGTGAGCGGCGGCGGTGGTCGGTCGCTGTCGGTTTACTACAACGGTACCGAAGAGGAATGGAATGCGGTACAAAAGGGTACCACCATCGGAAACGGCAGAAAGGAAATCAATGTTGTCTACAAAACGACCTGCGCCGTCCAGTTTGACGGGAATGCAGACAATTTGGAAACAACTGGGATCGTTGAAGTTCCGTCGCCGCAGAATGTGGACATCGGTGGCTATGCGACGGAACCGGAAGAACTCTGGTGTGAGGGATGGTGTACGACCGGTTGGTATACGGATCTGGAAGGAGCCAACACCAACGACTTGAGTAAGAAGTTCGACTTTGAAAAAACGCCCATTACCGAGGATATCACCCTTTATGCCGGATGGGTGAAAACCTATTATCTTAAGATCGACAAGGTGCGGGTGACAACCGAAAATCGGGATGATGTGCTGGGGGATGGAACAGCCCGATATAATCCGGATACCCATACCCTGACGCTGAAGAATGCGAACCTCCACGGAGATAGTAAATATCATGCTGCGATCCGCTATACAGGATACGATACCCTGACGGTGACAGGATCTGCAACACTGTATGGAGACGTAGGAATCCATTCCGAAGCTTCGGATCTGAACATCGAAAATGCGGATCTGACGTTCGAGACGGAAGTAACCGCTGAAACGGTTGGAGATGCGGATATGAGCATCGGCTTTACAGGCCGTAACGGAATGACGATCCGCGATTCGATCCTGAAGATCGAGTCGGCATCTGCAAGCGGGCAGGTGGTCTGCACATATCCTTATATCAGCAATGGCGATATCCGGATCCAGAACAGCACCGTATCGGTAGACGATAACGTCCGGTGCGAGTATGGCTTGAGTTCGGACACGATCCTGACCATCGACAACAGCAAGGTTACGATCCGGAATGCGAATGTTGTAGCCGTCAGAGGCGGTGACAACCTGACGATTTCGGGAACGAATACATGGATCGACACAAGCAACACAGATGCAAGCAAATATACCCCAATCTGGTGCAAAAACAGCATCGACCTGCAGAACGGGCTGGAAATTCTGGAAAACACCACCCAGAACGGCGTGAAGCGGATGGTGGTCGGCGACCGTGCCAATCAGGTCTTTACCGTGACGTTTGCGATGAACGGCCACGGCACACAGGAGCCGGCACAACAGGTGAAGTACGGTACGACCCCGAAAGCTCCGGCGATACCGGAAGCAGAGGGCTGGTATTTCGTGGGTTGGTATGCGGATGAAGCCTGCACCGAGGCGGCGGCCTTTGGCCTCCCCATCCAGAAGGAGACTACCTTCTACGCCAAGTGGGTAGAGAAAACCAATCAGCAGCCGTATCAGGTCCATTTCGACCTGAACGCCAGCGACGCCCGGTGGGAGCAGAACTTTGGCGGCTGGGGTAAATGGGATGACGCGCACCGGGTCGTCACGGCCGAAACCTATTCTGCTTATCACAACGCGACCGAGCGGTTGATACAGTGTATCCAAATGGAGCTGGTGCTTGGCTATGCACAGCCGGAGCGGGAAGGCTATACCTTCAAGGGCTGGTACACGGCCCCCGAGGGCGGCGAGAAGATGGAAGAGAAGTACGATGTCTCGATGGGCATCATGGGAGACATCACGGAAGATTTGACCTTCTACGCCCAGTGGGAGAAGATCGGCGGCGAACCCAGCAACCCGGATAAGCCGACGGAGCCGAGTAACCCGGATAAGCCGACGGAACCCAGCAACCCGGACAAACCGACCGAACCCAGCAACCCGGAGAAACCCACGGAACCCAGCAACCCGGACAAACCGACCACGCCCAGCGAACCGAGCAAGGACGGCGGCGGAGCGGGTGCCGTGATCCTACTGGCAGGCGGTGCGGCTCTGTTGGGCGGCATCGGCTACGGCGTGTACACCTACGTCACCGAAACGCAGATCAAGGCTCTGCTGCCCGAAGGTGCGGCCATTCCCGCCAACCGCGGGGAGCTGGCGATCCTGCTGTGGAATGCCGCCGGACGCCCGGAGCCTGCTGCTCTGCCTGCCTTTGCAGACGTGAGCGACCCGGAGCTGGCAAAGGCCGCCGCGTGGTGCATTGCATCCGGCCGGATGACCGCGCAGGAGGACGGAACCTTTGCACCGGAACAGCGGATGTGGAAGCATCAGGTGCTTGAAGTGCTGAAAGCGGCTCCGCAGTGACGGAGAGGGCAAGAATCCGACTGCTTGACCAAAAATATTTTTCGCTTTTGTGCAATCTGCACCCTGTTTTTCTCCAAAACGTGTAAATCTTGAGAAAAAAGTCTTCAGAAGGTTTACAAAAGAGTAACAAACTGGTATACTTTACACCAGTAAATGACTTGAAAGTTGAGGAGGAACGCAAACGTGGAACCCGCCGCACAGTATTCAATCCGCAAGAAGCTGATCGCCTTTGTGCTGTCGCTGATCCTGTTGGCAGCCTGCCTGCCGGGAGCCTTGGCCGTTGACCTGAACGTGGACGCCGGGTTCTACTTCAAGCAGAGCCGCGGCGGGACCTGCACGCTGGCTTCGGCGGCGATGATGCTGCGGCGGCGGGCCTACCTCGACGGCCTGCACGATTGGGTGGATGTGACCGAGAACAGCGTCCGCTCCACGGCGTGGTCGGGCGGCCTCTCCCACAGTTTTACATACAAGGCGATGCAGGTGGGCTACGGCACCCTGCCGGCGGGCAACGCCGCCAAGACCCAGACGCTGATCCAGCTTCTGGCCGAGCACCCCGAGGGCATCGTCCTGTATGACCGCCGCCAGCCCCATGCTGTGCTGCTGACCGACTACACCGACGGGGTGTTCTACTGCTCCGACCCGGCGGGCAACATCTCCGCAGGGCGTGTGCCCATCTCGAGTGCAAGCGTGTCCATCGGCGGGGCATCCTGCTATTGGTACATCGTTTCGGATCAGAATGCGGCTGTGGAGGTGGATGCGGCGTTGACCGAAGCCGCCATTGCCGCCCTCGATGAAGTGGATCAGGAGATCGTTACCGAGGAAGCCGTGCAGGAGACGACGCCTTCCGAGGAGACCGCCAAGACCGACGCCCTGACGTGGTGGGCAGGATTGTTTGGCTGACCCTCTCCGCCGGGCTTGCCCTCTCAGTCTGCTTCGCAGCCAGCTCTCCCAGAGGGAGAGCCCTTGGCAGGCCGGGGAACACTCTGCAAACTGCATCGGGTATCTTTTAACAAAAAACAGCCGGGCCGTGCGCTCTGGATTCACAGCATGGAAGATGTGAATCTAGGCAACAGGGCCCGGCATTTTGTGTTATAGAAAGCTTTGCTCGATTCGCGTGGGCTTTCCCGGCACGCCAGTGGCTCCCCCTTTGGGGGAGCTGGCAACGCGGCAGCGTTGACTGAGAGGGCTACTCCCAGATCTCGGTACCCGGGAAATAATGCGCCAGAATCTCCTGCCAGCTTTTGCCCGCTTCGGCCATGGCTTTGGCACCCCACTGGCTCAGGCCGACGCCGTGGCCGTAGCCGCGGGTGGTGAAGGCAAAACTGCCGTCGGCGTACCGGATGGAAAAGCAGGCACTGCGCAGGCCGAGCACACGCCGGAGAGCCGGGCCGGTGACGGTCTGGCCGCAGACGGGCAGAGAGGCCACATAGCCCGACGGGGTGAAGGAGGGTGTGCCGAACCATTGCTCCGGCGCGGACGTGTCTGGGGCGACGCCCAGCCCGGCAGAGAGCAGACTTTGCACCTGCGCCGCCGTGAGGGTGAGGGTGTACTGGTAGTTGTCGGCGGCAAGGTCGGAGCTGCTTTCGACCGGAACGAGGTAGGGGAGAGGTGTACCCCAGACGTTTTCACTGGCCTCGGTCAGCCCGTTGGAAAGCGCGAAATAGCTTGTTCCGGCGGGGGCATCCTGATAGCAGACCACGGCGGTCAGCACCTGATCCACCAGCGCGGAGAGCCGGGCGTAGTTGGCGTCGTAGTCCACGCCCCAGTAGCTGTGGAGGACGGGGTCGGTCAGCACGCCCTGCCGCCGGGCGGGGTCGGCAGTAAGCCAGCCGGTCTCGGGTGCGGCGGCGTGGTCACGGCAGTAGAGGATGTAGCTGTGGGCGGCCACGGCCTGCGCTTTGAGAGCCTCGTCCGGCCAAGCGACCGGCATCTCGGCGGCGACCGCCCCGATCAGGTAATCCCGGCGCGAAAGCTCCAGCACGCTGCCGGTGGCGGAATCCTGCACGAGAAACACCTCTGCGTCCACCGCCGCGCTGGAAGGGGAGGAGGATGCCGCCTGTGGTTCCGGCGTGCCTTCGGCGGACGATGCAGGGTCTGCGGACGGCTGGGGATGCAATACCGTCTGCGCCAGCCGATACCCGGCCTGCGGCAGTAGACAGCTGCCGGCCAGCAGCAGGGCGCAGAGCAGAAAAAAGGCTTTTTTCATGGGGCGAACCTCCCGGTTTTTCGTCAGCTTTTCTTCAGCGTACCACAGCGGTGCGTCCAAAAAGCACGCAATCGGGAAAAACACGCCTTGCAATTCTGCGCCAAATGCGCTATGATGGGCGTATCTTATAGGAAAACAGAGGGTTGTTATGGATCAGTTGATTTTGATTTCAATAATACTAAGTGGAATCCTGTGCGTGCTGCGCGGGCTGGATCTGGCGTTCTTTACGGAAGCAGCCACCGGCCTGCCCCTGATGGGCTCGGTCTGGCTGCGATATGGTGCGCTGGCGGTGGTGACGCTGGCGGCGGTGCTGGCCGGACGGAAGCTCCCCGACGGCGACGGAGTGCGCAGGCAGAGCATGCCCGCCGGTTTTGCCGCCGCCGGTGCAGCAGTCTGTTTTGTACTGGCCGGTGTGACCCGGCTGCTGTTCGGGCTGGATGGCATCGGCGCGGCAGTGCGGGCACTGCTGGAGCTGTTCTGCTGGGTCTGGATGTCTCTGCTGGCACGCAATTGGTTCCGCAAGGGGCCGTGGCACCGCCCGACCCGCAGTCTGTATCCGGCGGTCGTCGGCAGCGTGCTCTTTTATTGGTGCGTCCTCGCCCGGTTTATGGAAAACAGCTCCAGCTGGCACCGGGTGGCACCGACGGCGGCGGTCTGGCAGATGCTGGCGGCAGTGGTGTTTCTCGCGTCGCTGGCGCGTACCCTCTATCTGCCGGAGAACACCAACGCCCGGATGCTGGGCAGTGCAGGGCTGAGCACCTTTGCACTCTGCCTGTGCTGGCAGCTGCCCCAGAGCCTCAGCCTGCTGGCAAACGGCCTGCAGATCCGCCAGCTGCCGGAACTGCTGTTTGGCCTCGGGGTCTGCTGCATGGGCGCGCTGGGCGGCATCTGCGTCCTCAACTGTGTCCGCAAGACCCAGCGCAGGACAGAGCAGGATTCCGGTCGGCACTCTCTTGGTTGAATTGCTGAAAAGCAATGCCAAACTTCTGTAAAAACCGTACAAAAGACAAAAAGTGAATAAAAGCCTTGTTAATTTTTTGGCAGGCACTTGAAAGTTTCGGCATTTTGGTCTACAATAAAGGTACCGTGAATTATCCGAATCAAGGGTAAGAACAATTAGGAGGTACTATTAACATGGCTGTTAGAGTTGCTATCAATGGTTTTGGTCGTATTGGCCGTCTGGCTTTCCGTCAGATGTTTGATG